>ONQP01000095.1 GCA_900319975.1 uncultured Bacteroidales bacterium
GGCATGGAGATCGTCCAGATCGTCCCGGAAGTGATCCCGGAGACCGGTTCGCCGGAGATGGCGCAGGTCCGCGCCCTGGCATACAGCAAGCAGCAGGTGGCGAAGAAACTCGTTTCCCAGGACGGCAAGCTGGCCTGGACGCTCCTGAAGCTGCGCGCCTTCCCCTCCGAGGATGAATGGAAAGAGACCAGCAACGTCTCTCCGGACATCGTGACCGGCGAGGAGGTCGCGCGCATCATTACCAAAGACAAATATGCTTCTCTGCACCCGCGCGCGACGGGCATGCCGTATGTGTCGCAGCAGAAGACAGTCTACATCGGACAGGAGATGGGCCGGCTCGTGATGCTCGCGGTCATCATCTGCATCCTGGTGATGGTCCTGATGACGCGCTCGCTGCGCGGCGTCGTGTCACCGCTGCTCTCCGTGATGGGCGGCGTGATGATGACCTTCGGCCTGGCCGGATTCTCGCAGATGTACGTGGACAGCACGGTGCTGATGATCCCGGTCATCCTGGCGTTCGCCGTGTCCGTCGCTTACAACATCCACTTCTGCTCCTATTTCGGCCGGCGTCTCCGGCTGCATGGCCAGCGGAAGCAGGCCGTCGTCGAGACGGTCAGCGAGATCGGCTGGTCGGTCGTGTTCTGCGGCCTGACGACCGTGGTGTCGCTGATGTCCTTTATGATCATCCCGATCCGCCCGATGAAGTGCGTGGGCGCGATGAGCTCCCTGACCATCTTCTTTGTGCTCTTCACCACGCTGCTGGTCACGCCGGTCCTGCTGTCTTTCGGCAGGAACAGGCAGCCCAAGCCGGGCGTGGACGGCGAAGGCGGTACGCGCCTGAGCCGCTTCGTGGAGAAGATCAACGACTTCACCTTCAAGTACTCCAGGCCCGTCGTAATCACCTTCGTCGCTGTGTGCGTGGCCCTTTTCGCGGGCCTGTGGAAGATCGAGCCGGCGTTCGACATCGAGCGGACCATGGGCGCAGGCGTCCCGTATGTGAAGGACGTGATGGAAGTGGGACGCAGCGAGCTGGGCGCCCTGTATTCCTATGACCTGGTGATGGAGTTCGAGAACGGGGACGAGGCCAAGCAGCCGGAGAACCTCCGGAAGCTCGAGCAGCTGGAGGACCTGATCTCCGGCTACCCGCTGACCAAGCGGACCAATTCGATCCTGGACATCCTAAAGGACCTGAACCAGACGCTCAACGGCGGCGATCCCGCGTATTTCCGCGTCCCGGACAGCGAGGAGGAAGTGGCCCAGATGCTGGTGCTCTATGAGAACGCCGGCGGTTCCGAGACGGAATACTGGATGGACTACGACTACAAGCGCCTGCGCATGATGGTGGAGATTTCCGACTTCAATTCCGGCGAAGTCGAGCGCGAGCTCGCCGACATCGACCGGAAGACCGCGGAACTCTTCCCGGGCGTCAAGGTGACGGCCGTCGGCAACATCCCGCAGTACACGGCGATGATGCAGTACCTGGTCCGCGGCCAGATGCAGTCCTTCCTGATCTCCGTGCTCATCATCGCGCTCATCCTGATGATAGCCTTCCAGAGCGTGCGCGTCGGCCTGATCGCCCTGATCCCGAACCTGATGCCCGCCGTCTTCGTGGGCGGCTATATGGGCTGGGCCGGTATTCCGCTGGACATGATGACCGCCACGCTGATCCCGATGATGCTGGGTATGGCCGTCGACGACACCATCCACTTCATCAACCACTCCAAGCTGGAATTCGACCGCGAGAAGAACTACTCCGTCGCCATCCGCCGGACCTTCCGCGTGGTGGGTGTGGCCATCGTCACGACCTCCATCATTACTTCCGTCGTGTTCGCGTGCTTCGCCACCTCGGCCTGCACCATGTGCATCAACTTCGGCGTGCTCGCGGTCATCGGTATCCTCTCGGCCTTGCTGGCCGACCTCTTCATCACCCCGCTGCTGGTGAAGAAATGCAAAGTATATGGCAATGAACAATAAAGACTTACTACGATGAAAAAGATTCTCATGATCGCGGCGTTGCTCTGCGCCGCCGCACAAATGGACGCCCAGACGGGGCGTGACATCATCCAGCGCGTCAAGGACCGTCCCGACGGCAACACCCGCTATGCTGAGATGCAGCTGACCTTGATGAAGAAGAACGGAGACAAGCGCGAGCGCAAAATGGTCTCCTGGGCCATGGACGAGGGGAAGGACACCAAGAAGATCATGTTCTTCACCTATCCGGGCGACGTCAAGGGGACCGGTTTCCTGACCTGGGACTACGACCAGGCCGGCAAGGAAGACGACAAGTGGCTCTACCTGCCGGCGATGAAGAAGACGCGCCGCATCAGCGGCTCTTCTTCCAAGACCGACTATTTCATGGGAACGGACTTTACCTATGACGACATGGGCGGCCGCAGCGTGGACGAAGACAAGCACACGCTGCTGCGCGAGGAGACGCGCGACGGGCACAAATGCTGGGTAGTCGAGTCCGTGCCGAACGACCCGCACGAGGTCTACAGCCGCAAGGTGACCTGGATCCGCCAGGACTGCGACGCCGGCGTCTATTGTGAATTCTATGACAAGCTTGGCAAGCTTCATCGCGTGATGACCGTGCTCGAACTGCAGAAGGTCGGCGGCTTCTGGACCGTGATGAAGATGGAGATGAAGAACGTCCAGAGCGGCCACAGCACGCTGATCACCGTGTCGGAGCCCAAGTACGACATCAAGGTGGACAAGAGTCTGTTCACGGTGGCCAAACTGGAGAAGGGACTATGAGAAGCTTGCTGAAAACCGTTTTGCTGGGAACGATGGCCGCGCTGCTGCCGGCCATCGCCCTCCCGGCACAGGACGGCCTGGACGTTTCCGTCAAGGGTTTCGTGGACACGTACCACGCTTTCCGGACGGAATCGCCGACGGACTGGATGTCTTCCCGCACCCGCGTGCGGGGCGAAGTCCGGCTCGAGAAGGACGGCGGCGGCGCGTTCGTGTCCGCCAACCTGGTCTACAATGCCCTGCTGAAGGATATGTCCGGCTTCCAGCTGCGTGAGGCGTATGCCTATTGGGGCAATCCCCATTGGGACATCCGCGCCGGCAAGCAGATCATTTCGTGGGGCGTGGCCGACGGCCTGCGCGTCACGGACCTGATCTCGCCGATGGACTACAGCGAATTCCTGGCGCAGGACTATGACGACATCCGCGTGCCCGTGGGCGCGCTGCGCGTCCGCTATCTGCGCGACGCGTGGAGCCTGGAGGCGGTCGCCGTGCCGGTGCCGGAGTTCTTCAAGCTGCCGACCGACCCGGCCAATCCCTGGTCGGTCGGGATGCTCCCGCCGGAGGTCCGGCCGGAGGCGCGGCTGAAGAATATGGAATACGGCGCGCGCTTCTGCTGCTTCCTCGGCGGCGTGGACTTCTCGCTGATGGCCCTGCGCACCTGGACCAAGATGCCGGAGCTGCAGGGTGACCACATCGGTTACCACCGCCTGACGGTGCTCGGCGGCGACATTTCCATTCCGTTCGGTGCCTTCGTCTTCCGCGGGGAGATCGCCGACAACATCAGCGACGGTGGCGTCCACCAGGGCAACGCCCTGGCAGGCCTGGACTGGTATCCCGGCGCGGACTGGAACCTTTCGGCCCAGTTCAATTATACCTGGCAGAAAGACGGGACGCCGAGCGCGCTCGCCACGCTGCGCGTCTCAAAAGCGCTGCTGCACAATGCCCTGACGCTGTCCACGTTCGCCTATGCGGATGTGCGCGACAAGGGCGTTTTCAACCGCCTGAGCGCCGACTGGACGGTCACGGACCAGATCCACGCCATCCTGGGCTATGATTATTTCTATGCGGACGGCGGCATGTTCCTCCGGTACGCACACAACAGCGAAGTCTGGGTGAAACTGAAGTACAACTTTTAAAAAAACCGATTGATATGAAGAAAGTTTTCAAAATCGTTCTGATGGCGATAGCCTATCTCGCCTGCTTCCTTCTGGCTGGCGTCAGCGGCGCCATCCATCCTGCTTTTTATGCCTATGTCGGTGCGTTGCTCCCGCTCCTGACTGCATTCGTGTACCTGAATACCGCGAGCATGATCCGCGGTTTCGGTGCGGCTACGGTCCTGAACGGATTCGTCTTCGTGCTGTTCCTGATTGCCGGCGAGGCCGATGCCGCTTACATGATCGGTACGCTCATCCTTACGGCGCTGGCCGAAATCCTCCGCTATGCCTTCAAGTACGATACCCGCAAGGGTGTCCGCTGGAGCTTCGTGCCGCTCGCTTTCTCCTTCTTCGCCTACACGGCCCACTGGTGGACTGATACGGAAGGTTCGCTGGCGGCTGCGGTCGAGGAGATGCCTGCCGGCTACGACCAGCTGATGAAAGCGGTCATCGACAACGTGCCGGTGCTGGTCGTCGTGCTGATTCTGACCATTCCCATCGCCATCCTGGCCATGCGCCTGGCAGAAAAGGCACTCAAGAAGCCTGCTGCATCCTTCCGGTAATGATCCGGATTACCGTATAAATAACAGGCACTCGCTACTTGCGGGTGCCTTTCTTGATGTTGCAGATCATTCTTCGGCTTATAGATCCAGGCTGCTGAAGTATTCTTTCTGGTCCTCGCGGGAGAACGTGATCGCGCGGTTGGTGTAGTCGAGGAAGGGCTTGGCTGTCTTGTAGACGTCTGCGAGGCGTTCCGCAAGGTGCGGACCGGTCACGAACTTGCTGTCG
>ONQP01000064.1 GCA_900319975.1 uncultured Bacteroidales bacterium
CGCCGAGGGCAAGACCCAGCTCGCGCACACGCTCAACGGCAGCTCCCTGGCACTTCCGCGCGTCGTCGCCGCCCTCCTCGAGGACAACCAGACCCCGGAAGGAATCGTGATCCCCGAGATCCTCCGTCCCTACACAGGTTTCGACAAAATTGACTAAAGAAAGAGTCATCCTCGGCATCGACCCCGGAACCAACATTTTGGGTTTCGGGGTCGTGCGCGTGGATGCGGCAGGTCATCCGCACTACCTCGACATGGGCGTGGTGGACCTGCGCAAGATAGAATCCGCCTACGAGAAGCTGGAGGTTATCCACGAGAAGGTGGGGGCGCTGTGCGACCTGCACCATCCCGACGACCTGGCGGTCGAATCTCCCTTCTACGGCAAGAACGCCCAGGTGGTCCTCAAACTGGGCCGTGCCCAGGGTGCGGCGATGATCGCCGGCCTGGACCGGGGGGTCAAAATTTTCGAGTACGCCCCCCGAAAAGCCAAGATGGCGATCTGCGGCAACGGAGCCGCTTCAAAAGAGCAGGTTTCTTTGATCGTACAACGCACCCTTGGCATTAAAATTGATAGTAAATACCTTGACGCCACAGACGCACTTGCCATCGCAATGTGTCATTTCTACCAATTAACCAGTCCGCTTGCATCCGTGCAGGCTGCTAGTAGTTGGGAGAAGTTTGTCGCGTCCAATCCGGAGCGTGTAAAAAAGTGATTGTATGAATTTTGCCAAACTGTTCCTGCTCTCCGCAGGAATGATTCTGGGGCTTGGCTTGTCCGCCCAGAACGTCAAGGGAGTCCTGGTCGACGAGTCGTCCGGCGAGCCGCTTGGCTTCGCGACGATCTCCCTGACGCGGGATGGTCAGTCCAAACCCGCGAAGTACATCTTGTCCGACGACAAGGGTGCTTTTACTCTCCAGTCCGTCAGGAACGGATCCTACGCCCTCGTCGCCGAGTTGCTGGGCTATCTGCCCTATTCCGCCCAGATCAAGATGGAGTCCAAGGACATCGATCTCGGTAAGATCAAGATGAAACTCGACCGCGAGCAGCTCGAGTCGGCGGAGGTCTCCGCCATCGGCAACGCAGTGATCGTCAAGAAAGATACGATCGAGTACAACGCCTCGTCCTTCCTCACCACCGACAACGACAACCTGGTCGACCTCCTCAAGAAGATGCCGGGCATCGAAGTCGCCGACAACGGTACGATCACGGTCAACGGCCAGTCCGTCAGCAAGATCACCGTGCAGGGCAAGACGTTCTTCCTCGACGATCCCCAGATCGCCTCGCAGAACATCCCCGCCAAGCTGGTCAAGAAGCTCAAGGTCATCCGCAAGAAGTCCGAGCAGGCCGAGTTCACCGGCATCGACGACGGACAGGAGGAGACGGTCATCGACCTCACCGTGCCGCAGGGCATGATGAACGGTATCGTCGGCCGCCTCACCGCAGGCCTCGGACACGACGTCCCTTCCGCCAACAACGACCTCAACGACTGGCGCTTCAGCGGCAACGCCTTCCTGGGCCGCTTCTCCGACAACACGCAGATTTCCCTCATCGCCAACGCCAACAATGCCAATGTCCAGGGAGCCACCAACTTCTCCGGCGGCATGATGGGCAATATGATGGGCGGCATGATGGGTGGCAACATGATGGGCGGCGGTGGCATCAGCACCAACTACATGGGCGGCCTGAACGCGGCTTCCAACTTCTTTGACGACCGGATGGAACTCGGCGGCAACTACAACTACAACAACAGCCACAGCCTTTCCGAGTCCAACACCTCGACCGAATCCTTCGAGACCAGCATGGGCAACAACAAGGAGAACCGCTACGCCAACGGCGTCAACAACTCCTACGGCCACAACATCGGCCTCCGTCTGGAGCACAAGTTCTCCGAGAACACGTCGATCCTCTTCCAGCCGAGCATCCGCTTCGGCGGCGGCGACTATACGCAGCACAACGAGACCGAGAACTTCCTGGACACAGACGGAAGCAAAAAATACAACGTCAAGCGCAACGACTCCCAGGAGGACAATGCCGGCGTCAACAAGAACTTCAGCGCGCAGGGCTTCTTCCTGTTCCGCCAGCGTCTCGGCATCCCGGGCCGTACCCTCACGGCCAACGTCAACTTCAACCTGTCGAAGAACGACATGGATGCCATCAACAACAGCGTGACCAACTTCTATACCGACGGTGTGAAGACGGGCGGGACCCAGCTGAACCAGAATGTCCTCCAGGACCAGCAGAACTACTCGGTCAACACCCGGCTGACCTATACCGAGCCGCTCGGCAACTACTTCTACCTCGAGGGCAACTACTCCTACAACTGGAGCAAGTCCATCTCCGAGAAGAATTCCTACGACCTCTTCAACGACCGCGCCTTCGATCCCCGGTATTCCAACGGTACGGTGAACCTCAACCGTCGTCACGAGATCGGCGCCAACCTCCTCTTCCAGAACGACCAGCTGCACCTGCAGGCCGGCTTCTCCGCCATGCCGCAGTATACCTTCAACAGCACGAAGACCTACAACATGGCCTCCGGCGCCTATGTGCCGCAGGAATACGAAGACAACCGCTGGAACTTCTCCCCGCAGGTGATGATGTTCTACAACTTCACCGACGACAAGACCATCCGGTTCTTCTACCGCGGTACCTCCAGCCAGCCGTCCATCCAGCAGCTCCAGCCGACGCCGGATCCGTCCAACGTGCTGAACCAGACGCTGGGTAACCCTTCCCTGACCCCGTACTTCCAGCACAACATCAATGCTGAGTACCGGAGCACCAACCGGCTCACCTTCTCCTCGTTCAACATCCGTGCGAACGGCGGCTTCACCCAGAACCCGATCGCCAACATGACCATCCGCGACGAGAAGGGTGTTTCCTACTCGATTCCGTTCAACGCCCCGACCACGAAGAACGCCGGATTCAACATGTTCAGCAACACCCCGCTGGGCCGCGGTTCCGCCTTCTCGATCAACAACAGCACGGGCGCCACCTGGAACCAGTCCTTCTCCTTCGAAGGCAGCAACGTGGACATGTCCAAGTACTACGAGAGCGACTTCTACGATTTCATCAACGAGATCGTCGGCAAGTTCGCGGATCCTGCCTTCTATAAGGCACACGTCGTGGAGCACTACACCGACAGCTACTCGGTCAACGAGCGTCTCCGCCTGACCTACCGCGGTACCTCGCTGCAGGCCTCCATCGGCGCGAGCACCAACATGAACCACACCCAGTACCGCCACAAGGGCGACGAGTCGCTGGTCAAAGAATATGAGGAGCGGATGAAGGCGGCCGGTATAGATTCCAAGAATACCACGACCTGGACCAACATGGCCACGGCCGAACTGACCTGGAACTGGATGGCGCCGGGCATCTCCCTGTCCGCCAACGCCAACTACCGCTGGTACAACGGTTTCACCACGCCGCAGGATCCTCAGATGATCATCAACGCGACCATCAGCAAGACGCTTGGCTCCGCCAACCTCTCGCTCTATGTGGCTGACCTTCTGGGCCAGTCCCGCAACCTGCGGGTCACCGACTCCAACAACCGTCACATCGAGGCCACCAGCAAGACGCTCGGCCGTTACATCATCCTCTCGTTCTCCTACAACTTCGGCTCCATGGGCCGTGGTGCGGGACGTGGCCGGATGGGTGGCGGCGGCGCCCGCGGCGGACGCGGCGGCGCCATGCCTCCGATGGGTGGCGGCATGCCCCCGATGGGCGGTGGACGTCCGATGATGATGATGTAATACCATCGCCTGATATGGAAAAGCGGCCTGCCGGAAAGCAGGCCGCTTTTCTTTTTATTTATTATCTTTGTAGATTATATGGAGATATTGAGAGCTTTGCTGGTCGGCGTGATCGCCGCCGTACCCTTCGGCCCCATCCTGGTGATGGTGGTCCAGCGGACCCTGTGCCACGGGCGCAAGACCGGCCTGATGGTCGGCCTGGGCGCCGCGATGGGCGACATGGTCTATGCCGGCGTCGGCCTGCTGACCCTCGAACTGATCAAGAAATTCGTCCTGGACCACGAAGGGATCTTCCTGCTCGTGGGCGGCGTCATCATCGGGGTGATCGGCCTCGGGATGTGCTTCCGCGAAGTCTCCCTGTCGCTGCCCGCCGACAAGCGGCAGGTGTCCGGGAAGTCCTGCACCCTGCAGGCCTTCACCAGCACCCTGTCCAACCCGGCGGCGCTGGCCACGATGCTGGCCCTGCTCACGGGCTTCCACCTGGGCGGCGGGATGTCCCGGACCCCGATCTGGATCCTGATCCCGCTGGTCGGACTCGGCGAGTTCACCTACTGGACCCTGATCACCTGGCTGCTCTCCCGGTTCCTGCGGATCAACGAGAAGACGCTCCGCATCGTCAGCCGGGTCGCCGGTGGCCTGGTCTGCGTTTTTGCCGTCGTGCTGATCGTGCGCGGCCTGATCATGATTTTAGGAAACTGACATAATATGGATATCAAAGGGATTCTCAACAACTGGATTGTCAAGAACATCCTGCTCGCGATCGCCTTCGTGGTGGTCCTGGTGACGCTTGTGAGCGTCCTGCTCAACCTGGGCACGCAGCACAACAGGCAGATTGCCGTGCCCGATTTCACCAATATGACCTGGAGCGAAGCCCGCAGGGCCGCTTCGGATGCGGGCGTACGGATCGTCCTGGCGGACTCCGTCTATGTCAAGCGCCTCAAGCCCGGCGTCGTGTATCTGCAGACGCCCGAGGCCGGCGCGCAGGTCAAGCGCGGCCGCCGGATCCGCCTGACCACCAACACCACCGTCCCCAAGGTGGTCCAGATGCCTTCGCTGGTCGGCTTCTCGCTGCGCCAGGCCAAGGGCGAGATCGCCCGGGCCGGCCTGACCCTGGGCCGCCTGATCTACACGCGCGACATCGCCACCAACAACGTGCTGCGCCAGCAGCGCGGCGGCGTGGACATCAAGCCAGGCACGAGCCTGGCCAGCGGCACCACCATCAACCTGGTGCTGGGCCTCAACCCCAACGACAACATGACCTACGTCCCGAAACTCCTCGGCAAGCAATACCTCCCGGCCGTCGACCAGGCGCTCGAGAGCTCGCTCAACATCGGCCGGCTGCATTTCGACGAGACGGTCAAGACCTACGCCGACTCCGTGAGCGCCTTCGTGTACCAGCAGCGCCCCGCCCCCTCCGAGAAGGTGCGGCTGGGCTCCGAGGTCACGATGTCCCTGACCACGGACCCTGACAAACTCCCCGCTGCCCGCAAATGACGACGCAGGAGCCGCAGGAGATGTTCGAGCACTTCCGGCTGGAAGTGGATCCGGGGCAGGCGCCCGTCCGGATCGACAAATATATGTCCACCCACCTCGAGGACACGTCCCGCAACCGCATCCAGCAGGCCTTCAAGGAAGGCTACGTGCGGGTGGGGGAGAATCCCGTCAAGGCCAACTACATCGTCCGTCCGGGCGACGTGATCCGCTTCGTGATGCCGTACCGGCGCCGCGGGCTGGAGATCATCCCGCAGGACATCCCCCTCAACATCGTCTTTGAAGACGACGACGTGCTGGTGGTCAACAAGCCCGCTGGGATGGTGGTCCATCCCGGCCACGGACACTACGAGGGCACGCTCATCAACGCCCTCTCACACCACCTTGGCATCAGCCAGGACGAGGATGCGCTGGACGAGCGGATGGGCATCCTGGTCCACCGCATCGACAAGGACACCAGCGGCCTGCTGGCCGTGGCGAAGAACGAAGAGTCCCAGCTCAAGCTGGCGAAGCAGTTCTTCGACCACAGCATCGACCGCCGCTACAACGCCATCGTCTGGGGCGACATGCCCGAGGACGAGGGCACGGTGGAGAGCTTCATCGGCCGCGATCCCGCCGACCGCCTCCGGTTCCGCTCCGTCGAGGACGAAGACCGCGGCAAGCGCGCCGTCACGCACTGGAAGGTGCTGGAGCGCTTTGGCTTCGTGACCCTGGTCGAGTGCAAGCTGGAGACGGGACGCACGCACCAGATCCGCGTCCATATGTCCCAGCTGGGGCATCCCATCTTCAACGACGAACGCTATGGCGGCGCGGAGATCCGCAAGGGGACCATCTACGCCAAATACCGTCAGTTCATCCAGAATTGCTTCGCGATCTGCCCCCGGCAGGCGCTGCACGCCCGCACGCTGGGCTTCGTGCATCCGCGCACGGGGGAGTGGCTCCAATTCGGTTCCGACCTCCCGGAGGACATGGCCGCCCTCCTGGACAAGTGGCGCAAATACAGCGGCCAGATGCCTGAAGAATGAGAAGAACCCGGATTCTCCTTTGGCTCCTTTCCGCGCTTTCCGCGGTCCTGTTGAGCCTTCCCTGGCTGGTGCCGCATACCGGCGTGCTGGCCCTGGTCGCTTTCGTCCCGCTGCTGATCGCCGACGCCGTGGCGGAGCAGTGCAAGGTCCGCGCTTTCTGGATTTTCCCCTTCTTCACTTTCCTGGCCTGGAACGCCGCCACGACTTTCTGGGTCTGCAACGCCACCGTGGGCGGCGGCATCTTCGCCATCGTCGCGAACGCGGTGCAGATGCTCCTGATCTGGCTCCTCTTCCGCCTCGCGCGCAAGAAGATGGGCGGCGCGCTGCCGTACATCTTCCTGGTCGCGATGTGGCTCGCCTTCGAGCGGCGCTACTTCGACGTCGACTTCTCCTGGCCCTGGCTCACGCTAGGCGGCGCTTTCGCCCGGAGCACGCGCCTGGTCCAGTGGTATGAATACACCGGTACCCTGGGCGGCTCGCTCTGGATCTGGGTGGTCAACCTGACCGTCTACGGGCTGCTCGTCGCCGTCTGCGACCGCCACTGGGAGCGCTGGCGCGGCTTCGCGCGCTTCTGCGCGCTCCTCGGCGCCGTCCTCGTCGTGGCCGGCCCGATGGTGGGCTCCAAGCTGATCTACGATTCTTATGAGGAGCGTTCCGAAGGGACGGTGGACGTGGTCATCGGCCAGCCCAATTTCGACCCTTACCAGAAATTCCAGTCGCTCACGCAGGCCCAGCAGAACGCGATCCTGCTGGAAGAATTCTCCCGCGCGCTGCCCGACAGCCTGCAGCGTCCCGTGATGCTGCTCGCGCCCGAGACGTTCACGGGCGACATCGTGCTGACCGCCCCGGAGGAGTCCGCGACCCAGCGGACCTTCCGCCAGTTCCTGGCGGCGCACCCCGGCGCGGAGATGCTCTTCGGCGCCAGCACCTACGACATCTACGACACCCACGCCGCGCCTTCGATCCTCTCGCGCCCCTACGGCTCCGGCTGGATCGTCTCGCACAACAGCGCCCTGATGGCGCGTCCCGAAGGCCCCTTCGAGCATTACCACAAGAGCAAGCTGGTCATCGGCGTGGAGATGACGCCCTGGCCGAAGATCTTCGTCCCGCTGGACGACTGGCTCTCCGCCAAGATGGGTGTCGGCGGCCTGATGGGCCGCTCCGTCGGGCAGGACCACATCTCCCTGCTGCACTTCGGCCCGGACCGCATCCCGGTCGGCTGCGCCGTCTGCTATGAGTCCATCTATCCCGAATTCTGCACCGGCTACGTCAAGGCCGGGGCCAGGTTCATGACCATCATCACCAACGACGCCTGGTGGGGCGACACGGCGGGCTACCGCCAGCACTTCAGCTACGCCCGCCTGCGGGCGATCGAGCTGCGGCGCGACATCGCCCGCTGCGGCAACACCGGCATCTCCGCCTTCATCGACCAGCGCGGTGAGATTGTCTCCCGGACCGACTGGTGGACGCGCGGGACCCTCGCGGGGCAGGTAAACCTGAACTCCGCCGAGACGCTGTTCGTGCGGCACGGCGACCTGGTCGGGCGCGTGTGCACGCTGATGTTTCTCTTGCTTGCCGCGCTCCTGGTGGTGCGGCTCTTCGTGCGCCGATAGGCGCTAGAACAATTTCGGATGACTTTCCTCCAGGCCGGTGAGCACGCGCTCCATCACGGCCTGACGGATCAGTGCCGAGCGCGAAGAGACCTTGAACCGCTTGCAATACGTGTCGATGGCTGCAAGCTCCTGCGCGTTGAAGAGCACGGACTTGCGGTGGGTGCGCCGGAGGGAGGCCCGCTGCTTGTCGAGATAGGCGGGGTCTACGCCGGAGAACTTCTTGTTAGTCTTCTTTTTCCTGGCCATAGAGCATATTGATATATTGGATGATTTCGTGCAGGTTGTCCATCTCCAGGCGCCGCCCGAGGATCTCTCCCTCCCAGACCACGAACACCTTGGGCGTGGAGAACACGCCATAGTCGAGCAGCAGCGTCGATTCGTTCTTCGGGTCCCAGAGGTGGATCATCCGGACGTTCTTGTTGGGCGTCTTGAGGGCCTTGCGGAAGGCCCGGAAGGCGCGGCGGTCGGTGTCCACGTCGATGGCGTAGAAGTCCAGCGGGAAATTGACATCCGCGAGCACGGCAGGCAGGGCGTGCGTCTCCAGGCGGCACTTGGCGCAGCCGGGGGAGTAGAAGAAGAGCACGGCCGCGCGGTCGCTGCGCGGAACGGTGCGCTTGCCGCCGCAAGGCGTGCGGAGCGTGATCTGCGGCGCGGGCATGCCGAGCAGCGTGCTGCGGTTCTCGAGGGCGAAGCGTTCCGCTTCGAACATCTCGAACTCGCTGCGCGGCTGGACCTTGCCCGTGGCGAGCCACTCGTCGAAGATATGCACGGCCACGGCCTCCTCACCCATGATGCGGCTGAAGCGGTAGTGGTCGAAGATGGCGAGCGTGACGTGCTGGCGCGTCAGCGAATCGGTGCAGGAGGCG
>ONQP01000093.1 GCA_900319975.1 uncultured Bacteroidales bacterium
TTCCATTCAGTCGACTCCTGATTTTGTCGCCACGGAGAATCCCTATTACGCCACGTATGACTGGGAGGACGGAGCGGAGAAGAAGGCGTTCAGACTATTTGATACAGCGCCTCTTGCCAATGCTCCGGAGACGGAAAGGATGTTCGCTTTCGACCTGCGCGACTGTATGGATGACGCGGGAGAAACTTTGTGTTTCGTGATGGGCAAGATGCCTGTTTTCGCGTTTCTGGACATCGCGTCCGGTCAGACCCGGGGATTCCGCCTGAAGGGTGAACCTGCTTTTTCGGCCGATTCTCAGCGGCAGTTCTTTGCAGCCGCCTGTGCGCAGGGCCGGTTTATCTATGCATTATATTACGGAATGTCGTACGATGAACTCGACCGGAATGGCAAGACCACACTCTATAAGCTTGACTGGGAAGGGAATCTTCTCAACAAATATGAGCTTGACGGTATATACTTAAACTGCTGCGCCAGCCCTGACAAACTGTATCTCATCGGGGTCGAGGATGACGTGAATGTCATCTGCCAGCTGGATATGGAGAACCTGTAGGGCCTTTCGGCGCGCCCGGAAGGGTTATTCCGGGCGCTGCTTGAGAAGCTTGATGAGGTATTCGCACTTCTCGGGGTTGCCGAGGGTCTTGCCGAGGTTGCAGGAGAGCTTGACGCAGTCGTGCCATTCGCGGAGCTCGGTGATGCGGCCGCGGGTGAGCTTGACCACGATGTTCATCGGGTCGGCGCCGGTGACGTCGCAGGTCAGGAAGGTGCCCACGCCGTAGGAGTCCTGCACGCGGCCGTTCACGTACTGGTGGATCTCGATGGCCTTGTCGATGTTGAGGCCGTTGGAGTAGCACACCTGCTTGGTGGCCGGGTCGATGCCCAGGGACTTGTATTTCGCGATGATCTTCTCCGTCTGCTCGAACTCGTCGCCGCTGTCCACGCGCAGGCCCCTGTACATCATCGCCATGCGCTTGGAGAGGTTGGAGAAGAAGACTTCGTCGCCGAAGCAGTCGTAGAGGTAGATGCCGTTGTCGCCGTCGTAGACGTCGCTGAACTTCTTCATCACGTTGAAGTTGCATTCGAACACGCCGCTGACGTTCTCCTCGAAGGAGATGAGCTGGTGGGACATCGTGCCGAGGGGCACGCAGTCGTATTTCATCGCCAGCCAGACATTGGAGGTGCCGGTGAACTTGCCCGGCCAGGACGGCCTGGAATCATAGACTTCCTTCATCACGCGGACCACCATCTCGTGGTGGGCGAAGCTGAAACGGCGGCGCGTGCCCATGTCGCCGAGCACGAGGCCGCTGCCGAAGATGCGCTCGGTCTTGGCGCGCGCCTTCGCCTCCTCGTGGGCGGCGTCGTAGCGTGAAGTCGCCGCGCAGGCCGTGCATCAGTTCGCTGATGCAGGACAGGATGGGCATCTCCCACATGATGGTGGAGAACCATTTGCCGCGCACGCTGATCTCCAGGTGGCCTTCGGCGTCCTGGCTGATGGCCACCTCGCCCGGGCGGAAGCGGTAGCCGCGCAGGAAGGTGAAGTACCACAGGGGCAGATAGACGCAGCGCGTCTTCATGAACTCGATCTCCTCGTCGGTGATGGTCACCTCGGCCAGGTGGTCGAGCTGCTCGCGCAGGAGCTTGTCGAAGCCCTTGGGATAGACCTGGTGGTTGCGGTCGTAGAAGGTGTATTCCACCTCGGCGCGCGGGTAGGTCTTGAGGATGTAGTACTGGCAGGTGAACGTGTAGAGGTCGTTGTCAGTGAAGTGGTTGATGATCGGTTCCATAGCTATATGATTTCCAGTTTTTTCAACAATGCGTCGGGGTCGGGCTCGTGGCCGCGGAAGCGGCGGTAGAGGACGGCTTCGTCCTCGCTGCTGCCGCGCGAGAGGATGTTGGCCCGGAAGGCGTCGGCGGCCTCGCGGCTGAAGATGCCCTTCTCCTGGAAGAGGGAGAAGGCGTCGGCCTCGAGGACTTCCGCCCACTTGTAGGAGTAGTAGCCGGCGGAGTAGCCGCCGGAGAAGATGTGGCTGAAGGCCGTGGAGATGCAGCTGCCCGGGATGTCGGGCAGGGTGGCGCAGCCGGCGAGGGCCTGCTGCTCGAGCGCCGCCGTGTCGGCGGGCGCCTCGCGCAGCGTGTGCCACGCCAGGTCGAGCAGCCCGAAGCGGAGCTGGCGCACCTGGAAGTAGGCCGCGTGGTAGTTGCGGGCGGCGACGAGCCGCTCCACGAGCGCGTCGGGGATGGGCTCGCCGCTCTGCCAGTGGCGCGCGAAGGGGCGGAGGTATCCGGGCTCGAAGGCCCAGTTCTCCATCAGCTGCGAGGGCAGTTCCACGAAGTCGCGGGCGACATTGGTGCCCGTCATCGAGGGATAGCGCCCCTCGGCGAGCATCCCGTGCAGGGCGTGCCCGAATTCGTGCAGGAAGGTCGTCAGCTCGTCGTGCGTCAGCAGCGACGGCGCGTCGGGGCCGGGTTTGCTGAAGTTGGTGACGATGCTCACGAACGGGCGCTGCTCCACGCCGCCCGGCGCGGAAAGCTCCCGGAAATTGGTCATCCACGCGCCGCCGCGCTTGCCGGGGCGGGGGAAGAAGTCGGCATAGAAGAGCGCCAGGTGGCGGCCGTCGGCGTCCTGCACGTCATAGACGCGCACGTCGGGGTGGTAGCCCGGCAGGTCGGGGCGCGGGACGAACTGCACGCCGTAGAGGCGCGTGGCGAGCCCGAACACGGCGTCGATGCAGGCCTCCAGCCGGAAATAGGGCTTGAGCTGCTCGTCGCTGAGCGCGAAATGCTCCGCGCGGTAGCGCTCGGACCAGTAGGCGAAGTCCCACGGCTGCATCTGCGCTTCGCCGTAGCCGCGCTCCTGCGCGTAGGCGAGGAGCTCCGCGACTTCGCGGCGCGCGGCGGGCAGCGACGGCGCCATCAGCCGGTCCAGCAGCGCGCGGACGTGGCCGATGTCCTTGGCCATGCGGTCCTCGAGCTCGTAGGCCGCCCAGTCGGCATAGCCGAGCAGCTGCGCGATGCGGCGGCGCAGGTCGGCGATCTGGCGGCAGACGCCGCCATTGTCGTATTTGCCGCCGAGGGGTGCGTGAGGTCGAACACCCAGCCCGGCTTGCCCTTCTCCTTCGCGGTCTGGGCACCCAGGTCCCGGATGTATTGCGGGAGGCCTTCCAGGTCCTTCTCGTCCGTGAGGTCGAGGGTGAAGGCGTTGGTGGCGTCCAGTACGTTCTTGCCGTATTTGAGCTCCAGCAGGGAGAGTTCCTCTTCCAGCCGGGCGTAAGTCTTCTTGTCTTCGGGCCCGAGCAGCGCGCCGCTGCGTACGAAGCCCTTGTAGCTCTCCTCCAGGAGCTTGCTCTGGTCGGGCGCCAGGTCCAGCGCGCTCCGGCCGTCATAGACGGCCTTGACGCGCGCGAACAGCGCCTCGTTGAGCGAGACATACATGTCGAAATCGGTCAGCAGGGGAGAGACCTCCTCGGCGATCTCCTGCATCCGGTCGTCGCTCTCGGCTTCGAGCAGGTTGAAGAAGATGCCGCTGACGCGGTCCAGGGCGGCGCCCGAGAATTCGAGGGCCTCGACGGTGTTGGCGAAGGAAGGCGCCTCCGGGTTGGCGGCGATGGCGTCCACCTCGGCCTTGCCGGCCTCGATGGCCGCCCGGAAGGCCGGCAGATAGTGCTCCTGGCGGATCAGGTCGAAGCGCGGAGCCCCGAAAGGGAGGGTGGAAGAAACCAGTAACGGATTGTCCATACTGCAAAAATAGCCATAAATGGGGATTTTTATTTCATTCATCCGTATCTAATTTTGCACCCGGATAAAAGTTAGTGTGTTTTTAGAGCGCGGCTTCGGGCCCCGACCGGACAGGACGGCGGGTCACCCCGGGGCCGCGACTTCTTTTATATCGGTGATTCCTTTGCTTTTACCTTTTTATTGCCTAAATTTGCGCCGCTTTTAAAGCAAGACAAGTAGTTAGTATCAATTATATGTCCAACAGCACTTTTTCCGTCAAGTATTGTGTGCTTCTGCCCATCGTGCTGATCATCACAATCCTTCTCTGGGCCCTCCCGGTCACCGCTTTCGGGATCGACGGGCTTACCGTTGTCCAACAGCGGGTTATCGCACTTTTCGTCTTCGCTGCCCTGATGTGGATCTGCGAGATCATTCCAAACTGGACCACCTCCCTGCTGGTGATCGTCATCGCCTTGCTGACCGTATCCGACAAGGGTATCGGCTTCCTTTGCGATCCCCAGTATGGCACCCTCGTCGGCTACAAGAGCCTGATGGCCTCCTTCGCGGATCCTGTCGTGATGCTCTTCCTCGGCGGTTTCGTGCTCGCCATCATGGCCGAGAAATACGGCCTTGACGTCACGATGGCCCGCGCCCTGCTGTCCCTGTTCGGCACCCGCCCGAAGATGGTCCTCCTGGGCTTCCTGTTCGTGATCGCCATCTTCTCCATGTTCATGTCCAATACCGCCACGGCCGCCATGATGCTTTCCTTCCTGGTGCCCGTGCTCAGCAAACTGCCTGCGGACGACAAGGGTCGCGTCGGCCTGGCGCTCGCCATCCCGGTGGCCGCCAACCTCGGCGGCATCGGTACGCCGATCGGTACGCCGCCCAACGCCACGGCCGTCAAGTTCCTCGCCGAGGCCGGCTATGACGTCACCTTCATGGACTGGGCTGTCCGCATGATTCCTTTCGTGCTGATCATGATCCTCCTCGCCTGGCTGCTCCTGCAGCTCTTCTTTCCCTTCAAGAGCAAGGAGATCAAGCTCGAGATCCCGGAGAACACGCGTGAGAAAGACTGGAAGACCACGGTCGTGTGGATCACCTTCATCGGCACGATCCTCCTGTGGGCCACGGAAGAGTGGACCAAGATCAACTCCAACGTCGTCGCCCTCATTCCGCTGGGCGTCCTGACGATGACCGGCATCTTCACCAAGGAAGACATCAAGCAGATCAACTGGACCGTCCTCTGGCTCGTCGCCGGCGGCTTCGCCCTCGGTACCTGCCTCCAGAGCACGGGCCTGGCCAAGGTGCTCATCGACGCCATCCCGTTCGGCTCCATGTCCATCGTCCTCGTGATGATCGTGGCCGGCGTGGTCTGCTACTTCCTGTCCAACTTCATCTCCAACTCCGCTACCGCCGCCCTGCTGATCCCGATCCTGATGGTGGTGGCCGAGGGCATGAATCTCGATGTCGCCGGTACCCGCGGCCTGATTTCCTTCATCGCCGTGTGCGCCTCCATCGCCATGCTGTTCCCGATCTCCACGCCGCCGAACGCCATCGCGTCTTCGACCGGCATGGTCGCGACCAAGGATATGACCAAGGTGGGCATCGTCGTCGGTGCCGTCGGCTTCGTGCTCGGCTACTTCTGGCTGACCAAGCTGTTCCCGTTCGCTTAATTCCAAGACTTTTCTCTGGTGGTCCCCCGACCGGGACCACCAGTTTTTGATTTATCGATATGAGCAAGAAATTCATCCTGGCGATCGCCCTGCTGGCCGCGTCCCTGAACGCCGGCGCCCAGGACGCCCAGTTCAAATGGTACGGATTCATCCGCAACTACGCCGTCGCCGACTCCCGTGAGAGCGTGTACGGCACGGAAGACTTTTTCTATTACCTGCCGAAAGACCGCAATGTGGTCGACGGCCAGGACCTGAACTCGCAGCGCACGTTCGCCTTCGCCGCCATCACGTCCCGTCTGGGACTTGACGTGACGGGCTACGAGATCGAGGGCTGGAAGGTCGGCGCCAAGCTGGAGGCCGACTTCTACGCCGGCGTGTCCGGCGTGACCGGCACCGCCCTGTTCCGCCTCCGTCAGGCCTTCCTGACGATGAACAAGAACGCCTTCACCCTGAAGGTCGGCCAGGCCTGGCACCCGATGGCCGCCGACATGCCGCACGTCTTCGCCCTCAATACGGGCGCCCCGTTCGGCCCGTTCAGCCGCACCCCGCAGGCCACTGTGGACCTGAAGCTCTCCAATGAGCTGACCCTGACCGCTTCCGCCCTCTGGCAGATGCAGTACACTTCCGCCGGCCCCAACGGCGCCTCCGCCGACTACATCAAGTACGCCGGCACGCCGGAAGTCTACCTCGGTCTCGGCTACAAGGCCAACGGCTTCGCCGCCAAGGCCGGCGTGGACGTCCTGTCCATCAAGCCGCGCCACGATGACGGCCACCAGAAGGTCTCCGACCGCATCACGACCGTCAGCCCGTTCCTGTACGCCGAGTACAGCAAGGGCCTGTTCTCCGTCAAGGCCAAGACCATCTTCGCCCAGGCCGGCGAGCACATGAACCTCAACGGCGGCTACGGCGTCACTTCCGTGACGGCCGACGGCAGCTATGAGTATGCCCCTACGCGCAACTCCTCTTCCTGGGTGTCCTTCAGCTACGGCAAGAAGGCGCAGTTCGTCCTCTTCGGCGGCTACGTGCGCAACTTCGGCACCGCCAAGGAGCTGATCTCCAGCGACAAGAACCACCTCTTCTTCAGCAAGAACAGCTTCTCCAACATGAACCGGATGTTCCGGGTCTCGCCGGAGTTCATCTACAACCTCGGCAAGGTCGCCTTCGGTCTCGAGTATGAGCTGACGGGTGTCCAGTACGGCACCTTCGGCACCAACGACGTGCGCGGCCTCGCGACGGAGAATCTCCACTGGATCCGCAACCACCGGCTTCAGCTGATGGTCAAGTATACCTTCTAATTCAATCCTGTATGGCACTCCTGCTGCTTTTCCTGCTGGGCGCGATGGCCATCTCGTTCCTCTGCTCGATCCTGGAGGCGACGCTGATGTCCACCCCGATCTCCTACATCACGATGCGGGAGGAAGAGGGCTACAAGCCCGCTCCCCGGTTCAAGGAATACAAGCAGGACTCCTCCCGGCCGATCGCCGCGATCCTGTCGCTCAACACGATAGCGAACACCATCGGCGCGGCCGGGGTGGGCCGTCAGGCTACGATCATCTTCGGATCGGAATGGTTCGGGCTCGTCAGCGCCCTGATGACCATCCTGATCCTCGTGTTCTCCGAGATCATCCCCAAGACCCTCGGCACCACGCGCTGGAAGTCCCTGATGGGCTTCGCGACGCGCGCGATCCGCGTCCTGATCTTCGTGATGTATCCGCTCGTGCTGCTCATCGAACTCCTGACCAAGCTCATCACCCCGAAGGAGGTGGAGAGCGCGGTGTCCCGCGAGGAGGTGAGCGCGATGGCGAACGTCGCCGAGGAGGAGGGCGACCTGGAGGAAGACGAGAACACGATCATCCAGAACCTCATCAGCATGGACGAGGTCAAGGCCTTCGACGTGATGACCCCGCGGGTCGTCTGCGAGATCGCGCCCGAGTCCATGACGCTGAAGGCGTTCTACAAGAACAAGCGCTACCGCCACCACAGCCGGATCCCGGTGTACGCCGACAACGACGAGTACATCACGGGCTACATCCTGCGGATGGAGGCGCTCCAGCTGATGGCCGAGGACAAGTTCGACCTCACGCTCGGCGACATCCGCCGCGACGTGGCGACCTTCGACGAGGACACGCCCCTCGACCAGATCTGGGACGAGATGCTCACCAAGGACGAGCAGATCGCCATCATCATCAACGAATACGGCAGCTTCCAGGGCATCCTGACGCTGGAAGACGTCATCGAGACGCTGCTCGGCAGCGAGATCGTGGACGAGAACGACACCGTCCGCGACATGCAGCAGCTGGCCCGCGACAAGTGGAAGAAGCGGGTGGTCCCGGCCAAGGATGGAAAGAAATAAGCTCGGCGGACACCTGGCCGCGGCCGGGGCCTACGCCATTTTCGGATTCAATATCGTCTTCAACAAGGACATCGCCAATTCGGGTGCGGTGGCCCCGATGGTGCTGTTCACGCTGCGCGCCGTTGGCGCCACGGCGCTGTTCTGGCTCCTGTCGCTCTTTCTCCCGAAGGAGAAGGTGGCGGGGAAGGACCTGCTGCGGATGGTGCTGGCGTCTTTCCTGGTGCTTTTTGTCCCGCAGCTGAG
>ONQP01000065.1 GCA_900319975.1 uncultured Bacteroidales bacterium
GCCCGTCTGGCGCAGCATGCCGAGGGCGAAGAGGAGGAAGGAAAGGCCGAAGAGGAAATCGCCGATGTAGCGGTGCTTGCCGAGCTGGATCAACACGATGCCGATCAGGAACGCCGGCCAGACCAGATTGGCTATATTGAAAGAAAAGCCCGCCGACATGATCCAGGCGCTCATCGTGGTGCCGATGTTGGCACCCATAATGATGGAGATGGCCTGGGCGAGCGTCAGCAGGGCGGCGTTGACGAAGGAGACGGTCATGACCGTCGTAGCGGCGGAAGACTGAACTGCGACCGTGACCAGTGCTCCTGTCATCACTCCGGAGAAGCGGTTGGTGGTCATCGCACCCAGCAGGTGGCGGAGCTGGGGACCAGCCATCTTCTGCAGGGCTTCGCTCATCACCTTCATTCCATAGATCAAGAGGGCAATCGAGCCAAGAAGTTTCAGTAATTTAATGCGAATTTCCGGATTTTAAAAGGGGAAAATCCTATTCTTCCGCGGCTTTCAGCGAACGGGCGACCGCGACGGCGACGTTGATGCCGTCCAGGGCGCTGGAGACGATGCCGCCGGCGTAGCCCGCGCCTTCGCCGCAGGGGTAGATGCCCGGGAGCGAGACGTATTCGAGCGTCTCCGGGTCGCGCGGGACGCGGACCGGCGACGACGTCCGGGACTCGACCGCCAGCAGGAGCGCGGCGTTCGTGTAGTAGTTGCGCATCTTGACGCGCGGGAAGGCCTTCTGGAGGCGCGTGGCGACCATCGGCGGCAGCAGTTCGTGGAGCGGGGCGCTCACCACGCCCGGATGGTAGCTGGTCGGCGGCATGGACTTGGACACCTTGCCGAGGCAGAAATCCTCCATACGCTGCGCCGGGGCGGCCATCGGGTTGGCCGCGCCCTGCGACTGGGCGTAGTCGTACATCTTGCGCTCGACGGCGTGCTGGAAGTCCATCAGCTTGAAGGGACCGTCGCCCGGGACGTCCTCCGGCTCGATCTGGACCACGACGCCGGCGTTGGCGAACTTGCCGTTGCGGCCGGAGTTGGACATGCCGTTGAGCACGACGGTGCGCTCTTCGGTCGAAGAAGGCACCAGGATGCCGCCGGGGCACATGCAGAAGGAGAAGACGCCGCGGCCGTCGACCTGCTCGACGAAGGAATACTCCGCCGCCGGCACGCCCGGCTTCCACTGTCCGTGGTACTGGCACCAGTTGATCTTCTCCTGCGGGTGCTCGACGCGCACGCCCAGGGCGAATCCCTTCGCCTCCAGCGCGCCGCCCGCCGACTGCAGCATCTCATAGATGTCCCGCGCGGAATGTCCCGTCGCGAGGATCACGCGCGCGGCGCGGAATTCCCGCCCGTCGGCGGTAGTCACCACCATCTCAGGGGAAGAAACAATCTTATTGACACGCGCGCCGAAGTGGTATTCGCCGCCCTGGGCGACGATGAAATTGCGGATGTTCTCGACGACGACCGGCAGCTTGTCGGAGCCGATGTGCGGGTGCGCGTCGATGAGGATATCCTTGGAAGCGCCGAACTTCACCAGCTGGTGGAGCACCTCCCGCAGGTCGCCGCGCTTGGAGGAACGCGTATAGAGCTTGCCGTCGGAGAAGGCGCCTGCGCCTCCCTCGCCGTAGCAGTAGTTGGAATCGGGATCGACGATGCCGTCGCGCGAGAGCTTCGCCATGTCGAACTTGCGCTCGTGGACGTTCTTGCCGCGCTCCAGGATGACCGGCCGCAGGCCGAGCGTCAGGAGCTTGAGCGCCGCGAACATGCCGGCGGGACCGGCTCCCACGACGATCACCGGCTCCGCGCCGTGGACATCCTGATACTCAGGTAGTTCGTACGGCACATAGGGCTCGTCCGGGCCGTAGGCCTCATACTGATAGCGCCACACCGGCTCCTTGCGCGCATCGATGGAGCGCTTCTTGAGCACCCATTTCAGGCCGCCGGCCTTGGCCTCGATCTCCTTGAGGCGCGGTTCCCGCGTGAGCGGGCAGACGATCTCGAATTCTTTCATATCCTAAAAGTCAGCCATCCGGGACACCGGCGCCACGTCCAGCGGCGTCCGCTCCCCGGCCAGGTAATGATAATAGCCGGCAATGGCGATCATCGCGGCGTTGTCGGTCGTGAACTTGAATTCCGGCAGGTAGGTGTTCCAGCCGCGCTTCTTGCCCTCGGACTCGATCCGCGAGCGCAGGCCGCTGTTGGCGGACACGCCGCCGCCGATCGTGATCTCCTTGATGCCGGTCTGCTTCGCCGCCTTGACGAGCTTGTCCAGCAGGATGTCGATCAGGGTCTTCTGGAACGAGGCGCAGAGGTCTTCCTTGTTCTTCTCCAGGAAGTCCGGATCCTTGGCCATCTCGTCCCGGACGAAATAGAGCAGCGAGGTCTTGACGCCGCTGAAGCTGTAGTCCAGGCCCTCGATGTGGGGCTTGGTGAACTTGAAGCGGTCCGGGTCGCCTTCCTTGGCGAGCCGGTCGATGATGGGGCCGCCGGGATAGCCCAGGCCCAGCATCTTGGAGCACTTGTCGAAGGCCTCCCCCACCGCGTCGTCGATCGTCTGGCCGAGGATCTCGAAGTGCAGCGGGTCGTCCACGCGGACGATCTGCGAATTGCCGCCGCTCACCAGCAGGCACAGATAAGGGAAGGCGGGCTCGCGCACGGGCTTGTCCGGCTGGCGGATGAAATCGGCCAGCAGGTGCCCCTGCAGGTGGTTGACCATCACGATCGGGATGTCCAGCGCCAGGCCCATCGCCTTGGCGAAGGAAGTGCCGACCAGCAGCGAGCCGAGCAGGCCCGGGCCGCGGGTGAAGGCGATCGCCGTGAGGTCGGAAGCCTTCACGCCCGCCCGGGCGAGGGCCTCGCTGACCACCGGCACGATGTTGAGTTCGTGCGCACGCGACGCCAGCTCCGGGACCACCCCGCCGAAGGCGCGGTGAACGTCCTGGCTGGCAATGACATTGGACAGGAGCCATCCGTCGCGGATGACGGCTGCCGAGGTGTCGTCGCAAGAGGATTCTATGCCGAGAATGATGTCTGCCATCTTTGATCAATGTTCCAATCTGCAAAGATAATAATTATTCCGGGAGCGCAGAGCGATGGAAATGCGCAAACTAATTCTTATATTTGTAGGATAAACTATATGTACAGGAAAAAGGGTTATATCATCGCGCGTATCGTCGGTTTTCTGGCGATCCTGGTCATGGGTTTCGCCGTGGCCATCCAGACGCCCTATTTCCAGACCCGCCTCTCCAAGCTCGCGCTCAACCAGCTGGCCGCCATCATGGACGGCCGCGTGCAGTATGACGAGCTCAAGGTGATGACCTCCGGGGTGCTCGTCATCCGCAACCTCAAGCTCGTGGACGCCAATCCCTACACGGAGGACGTCAACGGTCGCGGCTGGGCCCCGGCCGACACCGTGTTCCGGGCCAAGAGCATCACGGCCACCTTCTCGCTCGCCGGCCTCTTCCAGAAGGAAGGCCTCCGGCTGGGGCGCGTGACCGTCGAGGACGGCTACTTCCACCTCACCTCGGAGCCGGGCGAATACTCCAACAACCTCTCCCGCATCTTCCGGCTCAAGCCTTCCGGCGAGCCGATGTCCACGGACAATATCTTCTCGATCAAGAAGTTCCGCATCAAGAACTTCCGCTTCCGGATGACGAGCTTCCTGCCTGACAAGGGCACCTACAAGGGCGTCGGCATCAATTTCGAGGACCTGGACCTCACGGCCGACATCAGCGGCCACAACCTCAAGATGGCTGACGCGATGATGACCGGTACGCTGGACCGCCTCTCCGCCACGGAGAAGTCCGGCTACGCCGTCGAGCAGCTCAGCGCCAGCGTCGAGGTCGGCCACGGCAAGGCCCTCATCGAGGACCTCCGGCTCCGCGACCTGTGGTCCGACCTCAACATGCGCATGCTCGCGCTGCATTTCGACACGCCCGACGCACTGTCCGAATTCGTCGACCAGGTCCGCATCGAAGGCGAGCTGATGCGCTCCAAATTCGCCCTGCAGACGCTCACCTACTTCTCCGGCTCCTTCGACGGGAGCCCGACCGTACTGGACATCCGGCGCGGCCGCGTCAACGGTCCGGTCCGCGACCTGACCATCGACCGGCTCGCGTTCACGGAGCTTTCCTCCGGCGTGTCCACCGTGCTCAACGGCCGCATCGCCGGCCTGCCCGACATCCCCGGCCTGACGCTCGACGTCGCGGTCCAGGACCTCACGGGCACCACCACCGCCTTCTCCAAGCTGATCGGCGGCGTGACCGGCCAGGCGCCCGACCTCAGCCGCTTCGCCCGCGGCGTCCCCCTCACCCTGCAGCTCAAGGCGCGCGGCCCGATGGCGCGGCTGAACGTCGAGGGCAGCATGAAGAGTTCCGCCGGCGACTTCACGGTGAGCGGCGACATCTACAACCTCGCCCAGCCGGGCAAGGCGCTTGAGACGGCGCTCAACATCGGCACGCGCGAGCTCGACCTCGGCAACTTCCTCGGCGTGACCGCCCTCGGTCCCGTCACGATGCACACCCGCGCCCACGCCAGGCTGGCGGCGGGCAGCAAGCCCAACGCCGGCATCGACACCCTCCACATCGAGAAATTCCACGCCCTCGGGCGCGATTTCCATAACATCAACGTGTCCGGTTCCCTGCAGGACGGCACGGCCCGCGGCCACATCGTGAGCAACGATCCCGCGCTCCGGCTGGACCTCGCCGGTTCGGTCGACCTGGAGCCCCGCGCCGACGGTTCCCGCTACCGGCTGGGCGGCACCCTCCACGACGTGGACCTCTCGGCCCTGGGCGTCGAGGGCGGCCCCGTCTCGCGGGTTTCCTCCCACGTCTACGCCAACCTGGTGCAGCGCGACGGCCGTTTCGACGGCAACGCCTGGCTGCACGACCTCAAGCTGACCAACGACAAGGGCACGCACGCCGTCGGCGACATCGACCTCGCGGCCGAGACCCGCGGCGCGGAGCAGCGGCTCCGCCTCACGGCGCCGTTCCTGGACGCCAGCTTCCGCGGCGACGCCCCGGTCGGCGACTTCGTCACGGACATCCAGAACATCACCCTGCGGCGGGACCTCTCCGCCCTCTATACGGATGAGAAACCGGCCGGCGGATCCGGCGAATACGACGTGGAGATGAACTTCCACGACACGCGCGACCTGCTCGCGCAGATCCTGCCCGGCCTGTACCTCGCCGACGGCACCAAGCTCGACCTGACGGTCCGCAACGACGTCCTGGACGGCCAGATCGTGTCCGACCGCCTCGCTTTCGGCACCAATTACCTGCGCAACGTGCAGATCCACTTCGACAACGAACGGGAGGCGCTCGGCGCCCAGATCGTCAGCACCGAGCTGCGCGCCGGTTCGCTGGCGATGCTCAACCCCGCCATCTATGCCGAGGCGGACGACAACGCCGTGTCGCTGGGCGTCCGCTACGACAGCTTCGGCGGCGCGGCCGGAGAGGCCTCCATCCACCTCGACGGCGAGGTGAGCCGCGACGAAGACGGCATCCTGGAGGTCTACGCGCATCCCAGCAACTCCTTCCTGACGACGGGCGACGAGACCTGGCGTTTCGCCGAGTCCACGCTCATCCTGCACGGCGGCGACCTGCATCTGGACCGTCTGCAGCTCTACAACGGGCCGCAGAGCCTGACCGTGGACGGCGGCTTCTCCGCCGGCCGCCGCGATACCCTCTCCCTGCAGATGGACCGCTTCAACCTCGCGCTGCTGGATGAGTTCCTCCCTTCCAAGATCGGTATCGAGGGCCAGATGAACGGCTCCGCCACCCTGGCTTCCGGACCGGAAGGCATCGCGGGGATGCTGATGGATTTCCGCGTCGACACGCTCCGCCTGTCCGGAACGGACGCCGGCGCGCTCCAGCTGACCAGCACGATGCACGAAGACGGCCAGGTCCTCGGCCTGCGCATCACCGACCGCATCGCCAGCCACGAAGCCCTGCGCGCGGAGGCTTCCTATTTCCTCCATGACAAACGCATCGACGGCCACGCGCATTTCAACGCGTTCCCGCTCAACGTCGCCTCCTCCTTCCTGCAGGACATCGTCTCCAGCCTGGAAGGCGACCTGAGCGGCGACATCAGCGTGTCCGGCCCGATGGACAACCTCGTCCCCTACTGCGACAACCTCCGCATCGAGAACGCCGAGGTGTGCGTCGCCGCCACGGGCGTCCCCTATGCCATCGAAGGCCCGCTGCGGCTGGACAACGCCGGCCTCTATCTCGACGGCGTGACCATCCGCGACCGGGAGAACGGCACCTGCGCCGTCAACGCCACGCTCGCCCACAAGCAGTTCAAGGACTTCCGGCTCGACGGCCGCCTGGTCCTCAACAACTTCAAGCTCCTCGACACGCCCGAGCGGCCCGGACTCCCCGTCTACGGCCTGCTGCGCGCCTCGGGTACGGCGGCCGCCAAGGGGCCGCTCAACACCCTCGTCGTGGACGCCGACGTCAGCACTTCCGGAGACGGCAACGTCCACATTCCCCTGTCCGGCTCGCTCGCCGGCAGCAACGGCAGCAGCCTGCTCACCTTCACGCAGCCGAGCCGGGAGCTCGACCCCTACGAGCAGATGCTCGCCGGGATGAACTCCAAGTCCGTCAAGCGCAGCGACATCACCATCCGCGGCCACGTCACGGTCCTGCCGACCGTCCACGCCTTCGTCGAAATCGACAAGTCCGCCGGCAACGTGGCTTCGGTCAGCGGCCAGGGCAGCGTCAACATCAGCCTGCGCCCGTCCCGCGCGGTCTTCGACCTCAACGGCGACTACAACATCAGCGAGGGTAGCTACCAGTTCGTCCTCCCGGGCGTCCTGTCCAAGACCTTCAGCGTCCAGCGCGGCAGCTCCGTCAAGTTCGGCGGCGACATCATGAACACGGAACTGGACGTGACGGCCACCTACGGCCTGCGCACCTCCCTGGATCCGATCCTGGCCTCCGGCAGCAATTCCCGCCGCCAGGTCAACTGCCTCATCAACGTGTCCGACCGCCTGCGCGCCCCGTCGGTCAACCTGGACATCGAGGTGCCCGACCTGGACCCGACCACGCGCGCCGAGGTCGAGTCCGCCCTCAACACCTCCGACAAGGTACAGAAGCAGTTCGTCTCGCTGCTGCTCCTCGGCTCGTTCCTGCCGGGCGAGGCCTCGGGCGTCTTCAGCCAGAGCAACCTCCTGCTGTCCAACGTCGCGGAGATGATGTCCGGCCAGATCAACAACATCCTGCAGCGCCTCGACATCCCCGTGGACGTGGGATTCGGCTACCAGGAGATGAACACGGGCGAGAACCTCTTCGACATCTCGCTGTCCACGCAGCTCTTCGAGAACCGCGTGCTGCTGGGCGGCAATTTCGGCAACCGGCGCTTCTCCACGGGCAGCTCCGCCGGCGACTTCACCGGCAGCCTCGACATGCAGGTCAAGCTCGACCCCGAAGGGAAATTCCGCTTCATCGTGTTCTCGCACGCGGCCGACGAATTCACCAGCTACCTCGACTTCTCGCAGCGCAACGGCGTTGGTTTCTCCTACCAGCGCGAATACCGCACCTTCAAGGAATTCCTCCGCCACCTGACGGTCCCCGCCAAGAAGCGCGAGGTCCTCGACCAGCAGGAAGCGGAAAGACAACTCAAACAAGTAATCATCAAGATCGATGAATCCGGGCAAACTCTACCTGATTCCCGCGCCGCTCGGCGACGCAGAGCCCAGCGCGACTCTACCTCAGTCCGTCCTTGACGCTGCCTGCGGCCTGCACTGCTTCGTGGTCGAAGAATTGCGCACCGCGCGCCGTTTCCTGTCGCGTTACGGCCTGCGGGGCCATATCGACGAGCTGGATTTCCATGTCCTCAACGAGCACACGACGCCTGCGGAAGTGGAGGCGCTGCTGCCGCTGTTCGACGGCCAGGACGTCGGCCTGATGTCCGAGGCGGGCCTGCCCGCCGTGGCCGACCCGGGCGCCGCGCTGGTGGCCCTGTGCCACCGCCACGGCATCGAGGTCGTGCCCCTCGTCGGCCCTTCTTCGCTGATGCTTGCCCTGATGGGCTCCGGCCTCAACGGCCAGTCCTTCGCCTTCCGCGGCTACATCCCCGCCAAGACGGACGAGCGCCGCGCCGCGCTCCGGGAGCTGGAGAAACAGTCGCGCGCGCTGAACCAGAGCCAGATCCTCATCGAGACGCCCTACCGCAACGACGCGCTGTTCGCGGACCTGCTGCAGGGGCTCTCCCCCACCACGCGCCTCTGCGTGGCGGCGGACCTCACCCTGCCGACGCAGTACCTGCGTACCGACACGGTCGCAGGCTGGCGCAAGGCCCCTGCCGCCATCGGCAAGCGCCCCTGCGTGTTCATTCTGCTGGCTTCTTAGGCTTCTTTATTCCAACACCAGGCCGTCATAGGCCGGATGCACGTGCGGCGGGAGCATCGCCGCGAAATCGGCGTGCCGCGGCAGCTGGTGGGACAGGTGCGTGATGTAGGACTCCTTCGCCCCGATCTTCTCGAACAGGTCCAGGCACTCCTGCAGGGTCCAGGGATGACGGAGGTCCTGCGCGGGCGAAAGGGCCGGCACGAGGAGGGTAAGGGTCAATAAGATCGTCTTTCTCATGGCTACTTCGTGTTCAGAATCTGGTTACCGCGGACCTTCTCCCCGGCGGAGAGTCCTTCCTTGATTTCAATGTTCACGCCGTCCGAGAGGCCGGTGACCACGTCGCGGCGCTCATAGCCGTTTTCCGTACCGATGGTCAGCGAGGTGTCCGCGTGCATGCCGTCGTCGCCTGTCTGAATGGTAAAGGTTCCGCCTGTGACGGTCGCGTTGGCGTCGGAATGCAGCGCGTCGTCGCCGGTGTTCAGGGTAAAGGTGCCGCCGGTGATATTGATGGCAGGTTCAAGCCCTGCTTCCTCGGCACGGTCGCCGGAAGCCTT
>ONQP01000070.1 GCA_900319975.1 uncultured Bacteroidales bacterium
AGCAGCAGCATCACTGCAAACACATAGAGCAGGAACGCCTGGAACTTGAGGCGGTCGCCGTTGTTCTCGGACAGCAGCGACTCGGTCACGTCCGCAGAGGCGAGCTCCTGGAGCTTCTCCTGGTCCGGGAGGCCCCGGATGCCCCATTTGGTGACGATCAATCCTTCCTGGATATAGGACGCGCCGCCGTTGGAACGGTTGAGCGTGAGGAGCTTCTTGCGGTCGGCGTAGTAGGTCGCGTCCAGCACCTCCGGCGCGGAAGTGCTCTCCTGCATGATGGAAGGAGAGGCGGCGGCCAGCACCATGGGCTTGTAGCCGGTCGCGGCGGCGTCCTGCAGCAGCTTCACGATCTTGTCCCACTGCCGGGGCTTGAGCTTGGCCACGTCGTAGATGGAGACGACCATCAGGTCGCCCTCCATCAGCAGGTCGTCGAAATACTCGCCGCTGGCGTCGCTCAGCGACAGGGTGGGCGTCCGCTCGTCGTTCGGGTCGTCGATGTCTTCCGGGAGCATCAGCTCGGCACCCGGCTTGAAGGGCGTGAAGTCCACCAGCGGGATGGTCAGCGAGGAGTACAGCAGGAAGCCGACGACGGAGACCGCCGCGATCGGGAAACTGACGTATTTGACCTTGCGGGTGGGCTCCAGTTTGTTGAGTGGCAGGAACGCCAGGGCCCAGAGCGCCAGCAGGATGATGTTCTTGAGCAGGGTCTGCAGATGCGTCAGGTGGATCATCTCGCCGAAGCAGCCGCAGTCCATGTGGGGATTCTTGAGATAGAGGAAGAAGGTCAGCAGCGTGAAGAAAGCGGTCATCACCCCGACGGCCAGACCGGCGACCTTGCGCCAGACGCCCGTGATGAGGGCGGCGCCGAGCAGCGCTTCAAGCAGCGCCATGCCCGAGGCGAGGACCCCCGCCAGGCCGTTCAGCCAGCCCATATGCAGGAATTTGAGGTATTCCTCGACGACGAGGCGTGCTCCCACGGGATCCATGATTTTCAGGATACCCGCCAGGAAGAAGACGAAGCCGATCAGGACGGCGCTAATCCTTCGGATAATTCTCATAGACAGCTTTGATCTTATTGAATATGGCGTCGGGCGGCAGCATGCGCCCCTCGGCGTCGCTGCAGTCGACAATGATGAAATGCGGATCGAGCGAGGCCTGGCGGCGGTACATCTCGCGCACGCGGCGCTGGAAGGCGATGTCGGCCTCGTGGATGTCCTGCCGGCCGTGGAGATAGTCGCGGTCGCCTCCTCCGCGCTGGGCGGAGAGGCTCTGCTCCACGAACCCGATGGGAACGTCCAGGAAGATGTTGAGGTCCGGCCTCGGGAGGTCGAACTGCCCGTATTCGGTATTGTTGATCCATTCGCGGAGCTCCTCGGCCTCGTGGTCGGAGGGGAGCTTGGCGCACTGGTAGGCTATGTTGGAATAGACGTAGCGGTCCAGCAGGACCGTGCCGCCCGCGCGCAGGATGCGGCGGATGTCGGGCGCCGCGCCGTGCCGGTCCTCGGCGAAGAGCAGGGCGACCAGCTGCGGGTGTACGCTGTCGATGGAGCCGAAACCGCCCCGCAGGAACTTCCCGATCAGCCCGCCGTAGACGGGGGCGTCATAACGCGGGAAATGGATGTACTCGAGCGAAGGGCAGATCCCGGCGAGATATTCTCTGAACATACGGACCTGGGTGGACTTGCCGGCGCCGTCCAGGCCCTCGATGACGATAAGCATATGTGGACAAATATAGCGAAAAAAAAGCTAATTTTGTGCTATGATTCAGATCATGGCCATCGTCAACCTGACTCCGGATTCCTTCTTCGCTCCGAGCCGGGTCCGTGCAGAGGAAGCGCAGGAGCGGATCGGCTCCCTGTGCGCGGCGGGAGCGGAGATCATCGACCTGGGCGCCATCTCCACGCGCCCCGGCGCGGCGGACGTGGAGCTGGAGGAGGAGTGGCGCCGCCTGGAGCCCGTCGTGCGCGCCTGGGACGCCCCGGCGCTGCTGTCGGTCGACACCACGCGCGCCGAGATCGTGCGGCGCGTCTACGACTGCGCCGGCCCATTCCTGGTCAACGACATCTCGGCCGGCGAGGACGACCCGGATATGCTCGCGACAGTCGGCCGCCTGGGCCTGCCCTATGTCGCGATGCACAAGCGCGGCAACCCCCGCTCGATGGACGCGCTCTGCGACTATCCGGAGGGCGTCGTGCCCGCGCTGGTGGCCTATTTCAAGGATTTCGCCCGGAAGGCGGAAGACGCCGGCATCGCCGAATGGGTCCTGGACCCGGGCCTGGGCTTCGCCAAGACGGCGGAGCAGAACTGGGAAATCCTGGAAAAGCTCGACTGGCTGCGCGGCTTCGACCGGCCGATCCTGATCGGGGCGGCCGATAAAAGATTTACAGGCGGCGACACGGAACGTGCACACCGCCTGGCTATCCTGCACGGCGCCGACATCCTGCGGGTGCACGATGTCGCCGCAGCGCGCGAAACTATTCTTCAAACAAAGGATTGACGCGATCCATATTGCCCTCCGCGCGCTCCTGCGGGATGCGGAGGAAGGCGCGGACGATCAGCACCAGCAGCAGGATGCAGGCTGCGAAGATGAACCAGTAGCGCTGGTCGGGGAACACGTCTCTCCACGTCTCGACATTCTCGAAACCGTTCAGGTTGGACATCAGCAGCGAGAAGGTGTTGTTGACGCAGTGCATCAGCATCGTGAGCTTCAGCGAGCCGGTCTTGTAGTAGACGAAGCCGAACAGGCAGCCGAGCAGGAAGGCCGGAAGGGCCTGCCAGAGGTTGAGGTGGATGACGCCGAAGAAAATGGCCGAGATGACGATGGCCCAGACCGGCTTGATCTTGTTGGCAAGCAGTCCGCGAAGCACCATGCCGCGGCAGAGCCACTCCTCGAAGAACGGAGCGAAAACGCTGACCATTATGAAGTTGAGGAGGAGGTTGTCGCCCGTGACCAGCTGCTTCATGACATTCTCAAGCCATTCCGGCATCTTGGGCATGACCGACATGAGGGCGTCCGAGCTGAAGGCGAGGGCGAGGGTGGCGAGGGACACCAGCAGTGCGCAGACGACGCCTTTCATGGGGCTGAAATGGCTGTTGTCCAGCTTGACGCCGTGGAAGCTGAAACTTCTCTGGCGGCTCCGGCTGCTCGCATAGAGCATCGGGGGGATGAACATCATGGGGTAGGCGATGAACTGCGCGATCAGCATGCCCTGTTCCTGATCGGTGAACAGGAGGATGGGCACGGACAGGATGGTCCCGAGCAGGGAACCGAGGAGCAGGAGGACAAAGAGGATGAACATTTCGCCGACGCCCGGAAGGAAGTAGGCGAATTTGTCCAGGAACTTGTAGTTGCGGGGTTTGTGGGCTTTGGCCATAGGTTGAGGTTTTAGCGGTAAAGCGGGGTGGGATAGACGCCCTCGCGGGCAAGTTCGGCGAACTTCTCGACCACGGCCGGACGGTCCTCCTTGTAGGTCACGCCGAACCAGCGGGAAGGCGTGGAGAGGACGTCGCACTGGACGCTGCCGTCCTGGATCATGCAGTCGATGGCGTAGGGGATGTAGAATTCCTTCTTGAGTTCCTGGCTGTACTGCTCCAGGAAGGTCTCGAAGATGGCGGCGCTCCGGGTGAAATAGTCGGGCGTGAAGCCCCACATATTCATCGAGCAGAGGTCCTTGCCGCGCAGCTCGACGCGCTCGCCGGTGGCGGAGTTGTCTCCGCGGACTACGCCGTCCTCGCCCTGGCGGATGTCGAGATGCTCGACCACGTCGGTCAGGTGGTGCTGCGCGTCGTAGTGGCAGATGCCACGGGACACGCCGCCAGACTCGCTCAGGGTGTGGTCCAGCTCGAAGCCGACGATGGCGTAGACGCCCTCGGACTTCTCGTGGGCGCGGCACCAGTCGGCGGCGATGCGGAAGGATTCACGGCCGTAGAAGTCGTCGCCGTTGATCACGACGAAAGGCTCGTGGATCACCTCGGCGGCCATCAGCATGGCGTGGGCGGTGCCCCAGGGCTTCTGGCGCTCCGGGTTGAGCGTGAAGCGCGCCGGAATCTTGTTGAGCTCCTGCGTCACGAAGACGAATTCGAGCGGGGAGCCGTCGGTGCACTTGACGTTGCTGTATTTCCGGGCGACGGCTTCCTTGATCTGCTCAAGGAAATATTCGCGGACAATGTAGACGACCCGGCCGAAACCGGCCTGCACGGCGTCGTAAATGGAATAATCGATGATGGTCTCGCCATTGGGCCCCAGGCCATCCATCTGCTTGAGGCCGCCGTAGCGGCTGCCCATGCCGGCGGCCAGGACGAGAAGAGTAGGTTTCATTACCGTATTTTAGTTTTAGATTGTTCCGCAAAAATAGTTATTTTTGTGCAAATTATTATGTCCAAATACACCAAAGATCTCTGGAACCGCGACAAGGACGGCAACAGGAAGGAGCAGCGCTCGTTCCTGCGCTACGCCATCGTTGCCACGGTGATCTTCCTGCTCTTCATGTTCCTGAAGAAGGACAATCTCATCAACTGGGTGCAGGCTGGCCTGTCGCTCCGTCGTCAGGAGCGCCAGATCGAGCAGTACCAGCGCGAGAATGCCGAGCTGGACCGCAGGATCCGGGTGATGACGGGCGACCGCGACTCCCTCGAGCGCTATGCGCGGGAGGAGTTCTTCTTCGCGGAGCCCGGCGACGACGTCTATATTACGGAATAATCAGCAGTTCCTTCTCGATCCGGAGGACCGTGCCCGTGCCCTCGAAGGTCTTGCCGCCGATGGTGACGGTGCCGCGCGGCTCGTCTTTGTAACGGCGCAGCAGGGCGACGAGTTTCTCGAAAGTCGGCCCGCTGAGGCCGGCGCCCTCCAGCAGGCGCCAGAGGACGTATTCCCAGTGCTCGAGCGCGAGCACGGCGGGAATGCGGATGTCGCCCGTCTCCGTGGTGAGCCCTTCGCGCACGGTGCGGAAATAGCTGTCGGCGATGTCGTCCACGCGGGCGAAGCGGCGCATGTCTTCGCCCAGCGTGCGGATGAAGGAAGGATTGATGCGGGCGAAGATGGGGAAGACCTCGTTGCGGATGCGGTTGCGCTTGGGCGCGCTGTCGGCGTTGGTGCTGTCCTCGCGCCAGGCCAGTCCGCGCGCCGTCATCCAGGCGCGGATGTCCTCGCGCGGGATGTCCAGCAGCGGGCGGACGATGCCGTCGTGGTCGCCCATTCCGCGCAGGCCGCGCGTGCCCGTGCCGCGCAGCAGATTGAGGAGCAGCGTCTCGGCGTTGTCGTCGGCGTTGTGCGCCACGGCCACGGCGTCGAAGCCGCCCGCGCGGCGCAACTCCGCGAACCAGGCGTAGCGCAGGTCGCGCGCCGCCATCTCGATGCTGACGCCGTGCTCCGCGGCATGGCCGCGCGTGTCGAAACGCTTCACGAAGCACTCCAGGCCGTGTTCCGCGCACCAGGCGCGGACGAACGCCTCGTCGGCGTCGGACTCCGCGCCCCGCAGCGCGAAATTGCAGTGTGCGACGGCAAACCGGGCTCCGGGGAAAAGTTCCGGGGCCCGGTTGGCCAGGTACATCGAATCGATGCCCCCGCTGACGGCGAGCAGGATCCGTGTCATGTCGCTAATTCTTCTTGCCGAGGGTGTAGGTGAAGTTGATGGAGAAGAACTCCTTGAACTGCACGCGCTGGCGCGCCACGCCGTCCTTGCCCGCGATCAGCACGATCGGGTCGTAGATCAGCCAGGTGTCGAGGGCGATCTTGATGTATTTGCCGACCTGCAGGCCGAATTTGTTGTCCCAGTTGACGCGGTTCCATACGAAGGGATGGTTGAGGTAGTCCGTGAAGAGGACGAGCTGCGTCTCGTAGGTGAAGATGTCGTTGAGCGAGGCCTTGAGGTTCATCTTGATCTGGGCACCGAGCTGGAAGAGGGCGGGGTAGTAGTTGGTGCCGACGCTCGGGTCGAGCGCGGCGTCGCGCAGCTTCATACCGTAGCCCTTGCGCAGGTCGGGGATGTTGCAGAAGGTGTAGCCGCCCGTGACCGGGGAAATGTTGAGGTCGAACCAGGGGGCGGGGTCCCAGGCCATACCGACACCGAAGGTGAGGTAGCCCGGGGCGAAGAAGCCGGACTTGAGCTTGCCGCTCCAGACGCCCTTGTCGTCCTGCGTGTAGGAGTCGTAGCTGTCGGTGAACTGGGACTTGAAGGTGAGGTCGGCGGTGTATTTCCACTTGCTCTCCTCCGAGGTCTTGTAACCGAAACGGCTCTCGAACTGCATCAGGTCGGCGCTCTTCTGGATGAGGTTCTCCTTGTCGGCGGACCACAGGAAGCCGTACATCAGCTGCAGGCGGTTGTCCCAGGTCGCGAGATCGCGGGCGTAGTTGGCGTTGGCGTCGATGCCGGCGCGCAGGGTGGCGCTGTTGTAGCCACCGGACGCCCAGCTCCACAGGGAAGTCTGGTTGAAACCAAGGTCGAGAACGGCAAAGGTCGTCCAATAATTGGGTTTTTCCACGGTCTCCTCCGCCTTGGGGGCCTCGGAGAAGGCGGCTGCGGCTTCGGCGGCGGCCTTCTGGACATCGTCCTGGGCCAGGGCGCTGAAGCAGGCGGCCACGAGGGCCGCTGTCAGGGTCAATGCTTTTCTCATATTCCGGTTGATTAGGGTTAAGTCTCGCTAATAGGAGATGGCGAAGACGACGCGCCGGTGGGACGGCTTGCCGGAGAAGATGTCCTTGCCCTCCTCCTCACAGACATAGCTGTCGATGGGGATGCAGCGGATCGTGGCCTTGGTGGCGTCCTTGATGGCCTGTTCGGTCTCGACGGTGCCGTCCCAATGGCAGAGCAGGAACTTGCCGGTCTGGATCTTCGTCTTGAATTCCTCCCAGTCGTCGCACTTCTCGACGTTGCTGTCGCGGAAGGCGAGGGCCTTGTCGTAGATGTTCTGCTGGATCTCGTCCAGCAGCTTGGAAATATGCTGCTCGATGCCCTCGAGGGCCATCGTTTCCTTGGTCAGCGTGTCGCGGCGGGCCACCTCCACGGTGCCGGCTGCGAGGTCGCGGGCGCCCATCGCCAGACGCACGGGCACGCCCTTGAGCTCCCATTCGGCGAACTTGAAGCCCGGGCGGACCGTGTCGCGGTCGTCGACCTTGACGCTGTGGCCGAGGGCCTCGAGGCCGGCCTTGACGGCAGCCATCTTGTCGAGGACCGCGGCGCGCTCCTCGTCGGTCTTGTAGATCGGCACCATCACGACCTGGATGGGGGCGAGCCTCGGCGGCAGGACGAGGCCGTTGTCGTCGCCGTGGGCCATGATCAGCGCGCCCATCAGACGGGTGCTGACGCCCCAGGACGTCGCCCAGACATATTCCTGCTTGCCTTCGCTGTTGGTGAACTGCACGTCGAAGGACTTGGCGAAGTTCTGGCCGAGGAAGTGGGACGTGCCGGCCTGCAGGGCCTTGCCGTCCTGCATCATCGCCTCGATGGTGAGGGTGTCCAGGGCGCCGGCGAAGCGCTCGTTGGGGCTCTTGTGGCCGACGATGACCGGGAGGGCCATCACGTTGCGGGCGAAGTCGGCGTAGACGTGCACCATTTCATAGGCCTTGGCCTCGGCCTCCTGCGCGGTGGCGTGGGCCGTGTGGCCTTCCTGCCAGAGGAACTCCGCGGTGCGGAGGAACAGGCGGGTGCGCATCTCCCAGCGGACGACGTTGCACCACTGGTTGCAGAGGATGGGGAGGTCACGCCAGGACGTGATCCAGTTCTTATAGGTGCTCCAGATGATGGTCTCGGAGGTTGGACGGACGATCAGCTCCTCTTCGAGTTTCGCGTCCGGATCCACGACGACACCGCCGCCGTCCGGATCGTTCATCAGGCGATGGTGCGTGACCACGGCGCACTCCTTGGCGAATCCCGCCACGTGCTCCGCCTCGCGGCTGAAGAAAGACTTGGGAATGAAA
>ONQP01000011.1 GCA_900319975.1 uncultured Bacteroidales bacterium
GTCTGCTGCGCCTCCGGATGGTTCAGTTTCATCCAGGCGTCAAGGTAGCGTTTGGACGCTTCGTTCTTGCCGGTTTTGGGGTCCGTGGCGCACGAGCCGAACAGGACGGCCGCGAGGGTCAGGTATAAGAGCGTTTTCTTCATATTATTCACTTTGGGACGGCCCTTGATTCCGCATAAATCGTGCCGTCACGGTTGCTATGTATTCCGCCGCCGCTTCGGGGGCGGGAATGTCCTGGGGGAAGTAGAGTTTGCCGCCGGCGGCGCAGGGGTGGCCGCCGCCGTGGAAGGCCTCCTGGGCCAGGAGGTTGGCCGCCACGCCGGCCTTGGAGCGGATCGACACGCGGAAGTGGCCTTCGTCCTCCTTCAGGAAGACGCTCAGGCGCACGCCGCCGATGCCGAGCGGGAGGTTGACGAAGCCCTCCGTCTCGCCGTCCTGCACGTCGTAGCGGCGCAGGAAATCGCGGTCCAGCACGGCATAAGCCACGCCGTCGGGCGTGATGGTCATCCGCTCGTGGAGGAAGGCGCCCATCGCGCGGAAACGGTGCTCGCGGTAGCGGTGATAGAGCTGGTCCAGGAGCGCATCCCGGTCCACGCCCGCCGCCAGGAGCTCGGACGCCATCCGCAGGGTGGACGGCCAGACCGAATTGGCGAAATTGTTGGTGTCCGTGGTCATGCCGGCCATCAGGGGCGTGAGCACCGCCAGGGGGAGCCGCTCCGCGGCGCCGACCCCGGGCAGGGCGAGCAGCACCTGGTAGAGCAGTTCGCTTGCGGACGAGATATCCGTCTCGCTGAACACCACGTCGAAGGAGTCGCGCTCCGGACTGAGGTGATGGTCGATCAGCACCTTGGGGGCGGAGCAGGCCCGCAGCTGCGCCGAGAGGGCCTCCGCGCGGCCGAGGCCGTTCATGTCCAGGCAGACGAGCAGGTCGCAGGCCGCGAGCCGGGCCGCCGCCTCCTGCGGGTCGCGGGCGGCGTCCACGAGCCCCTCCTCCGGAAGGAGGAACCCGAGCGTGTCCGGCGCGGAGTCGGGCAGCAGCAGGGTGGCGTCCGTGTGCCGGCAGCGGCGCAGATAGGCGAGCAGCGCGGTGCCGCTCCCGATGGCGTCTCCGTCGGGGTGCGTGTGCACCACGATGCAGGCGTGTCCCGCTGCCGCGAAAAGCGCCTCCAGACGCAAGATATCTGCCGAAGAAAGTACCTGCATGTCTTCCAAAAAAACTTTGCAAATTTAATAAGAATATTGCATTTGATAAATCAAATTCGTAACTTTGTGGGACTTTGGATATCAAATAAATTTAACCCATAAAATGAACAAAGTAACTAAAATTGTCGCGGAAGTCATCCTGCTCGTCGCTATCGGCGGCTTGATCTACTGGCTGTACAGCAACATCATGTCTCCTGTCAAGTTCAACAAGGAGAAGGATATCCGCAAGGAGGTCGCCGTGCAGCGTCTCAAGGACATCCGTACCCTGCAGGTTGCCTATAAGTCCGTCAACGGCAAGTTCAATTCTTCCATCGACTCCCTCAAGCAGTTCTATGAGAACGGCAACATGGAGATCGTGATGCAGATCGGTTCCATGGACGACTCCCTCGCCGTCGCCAACACCGAGGCCATCAAGAAGGCCAACCGCAACCTCAAGGGCGAGCAGCTGACCGCCAAGCTCCAGGAGGCCTATGCCGCCGGCATGAACGTGGTGTATTCCACCACCACCAAGATCCCGGTGCGCGACACCCTCTTCCACGACCGTGCGGACTTCTGCATCGACTCCCTCAAGTATATCCCGTTCTCCGGTAAGCAGCCCGTCGAGATGGATGCCGCCGTCAAGATGGTTTCCGGCGTTCCCGTGCCTCTCTTCGAGGCCCGTATGCCTTGGAGAGCCCTCCTCAAGGGTATGGACAACCAGCTCCGCATCAACCTCGATGCCGAGCAGCGCGACCTCAACCGCTACGAAGGTCTGCAGGTCGGTTCCATCAGCGCTCCGAACAACAACGCAGGTAACTGGGAGTAGTGTTCACCCTCGTCCCCTCCCAATTCTTTGACCCTGCGACGGCGCGTCAAGCGCTTGCCGAAGTGGCGGATTTGAAGGAGGGCGACACCGTCGGACACCTCGCCCTTCCGCAATACAACGCTGTCCTCGTCTATACCACAGACGGGGACAGCGTCATTGTTGACGGCGTGCCGGAGATCTACCGGCTGCTCACCCGTCTGCCCGACTGCCCGGAATACAACAAGATCCTTTGCAGCCGCAATGGAGACAAACTCCTCCTGGCCGTCGCCCAGGGCAAGAACCTGCTGCTCGCCAACAGCTTCCCCGCCCAGGACTTCACCACCGCGGAGTACTACATCTTCCTCACCCTCAAGTCCCTGCAGCTCAACCCGGAGATCTCCACGATCTGCTGGCGCAGCGGCCTTGACGCGGAGGACGAGATGTCGCTTTACCGCTATTTCAAGGCCGTCGTCAAGTTATGAGGATCATCGGCGGCCGTCTCAAGGGCAAGCCCATCCAGCCCCCGATGGGGTATGGTGCCCGTCCCACCACGGATTTCGCCCGTGAGGGACTCTTCAATATCCTGGGCAACGAATACGAGTTCGAAGACCTCCAGGTGCTCGACCTGTTCGGCGGCACCGGCGCCGTCTCCTACGAATTCGCCTCGCGCGGCGCGCGCCGCGTGTATTGCATAGAGATGAACCGGGACCACGCCGCCTTCATCCGGCGCGAGGCCGCCCGGCTCGGGCTGGACGCCGTCACGGCCGTCCACGCCAACGTCTTCGATTTCCTTCCCATCTGCCACGAGAAGTTCGACATCATCTTCGCCGACCCGCCTTACGCGCTGGAGGGGCTGGAGACCATCCCGGACAAGGTCCTGTCGCGGGACCTGCTGCACCCCGGATGCTATTTCATCCTCGAACACGGCGACGAACACAGCTTCGTGGACCATCCTCTCTTCAAGAAGGAAAAGACCTACGGTCGCGTCCATTTCTCTTTTTTTGAAAAATAATTCACCCGGCGTTGCAACGAACCGGGTGTTTTCGCGTTATATAGACAGAAACGACCTGAAGAATGACACGGCAGGAGATAACGGAATTCTACGGAAAACATCATCAGCGGCTGTATAACATCAGCCTGCGGATCCTGAAAGATTCCGACGAGGCGGAGGAAGTGATGCAGGACACCATCCTGAAGTTCGTCTCATCCGAAGGATCGTTCGGCTCCGAAGCGCAGGTATCCGCCTGGTTGGCCCGCACCTGCATCCGCGCTTCCATCGACCGGCTCCGCAGCCGGAAACGCGAGGAGGCCTTCCTGGCAGACTACGCCCTGCAGGAAGAAGCGGAGGAGCCGGCCGAAGAGCAGCTCCGGGGGCCCGTCCCCGACGTGATGCAGATCCGTGCTGCGATGGAACGGCTGCCCGAGCCCTACCGGCTGGTGCTCAACCTCGTCCTGATCGAGGGCCTGGACTACCGGGAGATCGCCGGACTGACCGGACAGAAGGAGACGACGCTCCGTTCGCTGTTCTCCAGAGGAAAGAACAAATTGACGCTTATATTGAACAAGATATGAACGAACTCGAAAAATACATCCGCGACCACGCGGCCGAATTCGACGCGGCGATGCCCGCCGAAGGCCACGAAGAGCGTTTCCTGGCGCGGCTCGCTGTCACGCAGCTGCCGCAGGAAGCCCCGCAGAAGCCCGCCCGCGGCTTCTGGAAGGCCTTCCGCGCCGCCTGGATCCCGGCCCTCGTCTGCGCCGCCCTGGCCGCCGCTTTCCTGCTGATCCGCCCCGGAGACCCGTTCCGCCACGTCAGCAACGACCCGGAAGCCATCTATGTCGCCTACCTGGGAGAGGTCGCCCGGCTCTACGAAGAGATGCCCTCGCAGAACTGCTCCGAGCGCGACGCTGCCATCCGGAGCATCACGGAAGAAGAGGACCCCTACTTCAACCAGTTGCCCGAAGAGCTCTCCGCCGGCAAACGCGCCAGGATGATCAAGTCCTACTACGCGGAGCTGCTCGCCCTCGCCGGGGAAGTAAACAAGAAATATTAATCAACAAATACTAAATTCAAATAGAAATGAAACGCTTCATCACCTTCATCGTCGCGGCCTTTGCCGCCCTGTCTCTCTCCGCTACCGGAATCAACGCGTCGGAGCCTGCCCAGAACGAGACCAAAGAATACAATTTCAGCAACTTCACCGAGCTGGACGTCAGCTTTTCCTACCATGTCGAACTCACCAAATCCAGCCGTTATGCCGTCTCCGTCGAGAGCCCGGATTTCATAGTGCCTTACCTGCGCGTCGAACTTCGCGGCAACCGCCTGGTCCTGTCCTGCTACGAACTTCCGCGCGACGTCCGTCGCCGGCTGGAAAACGGCCGGTACAAGATCCGCGCATTCGTCTCGATGCCTGAACTGAATATGCTGAGGATGTCCGGCGCCTCGCGCCTCGAAGCCGACGGCCAGGAATTCTCTTCCCGCAAGCCGTTCCACGCCGACCTCTCCGGCGCATCTCTCGCCACGGGCCTCGTCGTCCGCACCCGGGAAGCCGGCATCGGCTGCAGCGGCGCCAGCAAGCTGTTGCTCCGCGGCAGCTTCGACAAAGTGAACGTCGGCCTGTCCGGCAGCAGCAACTGCGAGCTGGATTTCGACGCCAAGGAAGCGAAAGTCGGCCTGAGCGGCGCCTCCAAGCTGATCCAGCGGGGTGGCATCACCAATCTCGATGTCCTGGCCAGCGGCGCGGCCAACTTCTCCCAGGAGGGCCAGCTCAACGCCCTGTTCTGCGAGGCTTCCGGCGCTGCCAAGATCAGCCTGGGCGACGCGCCTGCCGTCACCGCCAAGATCCGCCTGAGCGGGGCCTCCCAGGCCACCGTGGATGTCCGCAACGAGATCAGCATCCAGCTCTCCGGCGCCTCGTCCCTGCGCTACCGCGCCAACGACAGGCTGCGCATCGTCGACCAGACCGTCTCCCGCGCCTCTTCGATCTCCAGCTACAAATAGCGGGACCCGCATAAACGAAGGACTGCCGCCCGGCCGGGCGGCAGTCCTTTTCCGTATGCAGCTGCGCTCAAATGCTGAAGTTGTGCCAGTGCGGGCCGAAGCGCTCGAACGCCTGGCGGTCGAGCATTTCCCGGTCGTCCGGGTGCGCGATGCCGATCAGCAGCTTGGCGCGTTCCTGCAGGCTCTTGCCGTAGAGATCCACGGCGCCGTACTCGGTCACGATCCAGTGCGCGTCCGCGCGGGGCGTGACCACGCCGGCGCCCGCATTGAGCTCCGCCACGATCTTGTTCTTGCCCTTGACCGTGCGGGAGGCGAAGGCCGTGATGCTCTTGCCGCCCTCCGACATCGTGGCGCCGCGGACGAAGTCCACCTGGCCGCCGGTGCCGCTGAAGATGCGCGTGCCGATGGAGTCGGCGCTGATCTGGCCGGTGAGGTCCACCTCCACGGCGGAGTTGATGGCCTTCATGCCGGGATTCTGGCGGATCATATAAGGGTCGTTGACGTACTTGATGTCGCGCATCAGCACGTCGGGATTGTGGTCGATGAAGGAATAGACCTCCTGCGAGCCGAGCAGGAAGGAGGCCACCACCTTGCCCGTGTCGATGCGCTTGTTGGTGCCGTCGATCACGCCCGCCTTGATCAGGCGCAGCAGGCCGTCGGCGAACATCTCCGTATGGAGTCCCAGGTGCTTGTGGCCGCCGAGCTGCGCCGCGAGGGCGTTCGGCAGCGCGCCGATGCCCATCTGGATGCAGTCGCCGTCCTCGACGAGGGCCGCGCAGTTCTTGCCGATGAGCACCTCGGTCGGGGTGGGCTCGGCGAACGCGGCCGTCACGAGCGGCGCGTCGTCCTGTACGAGGTAGTCGAACTTCTCCAGCGGGATGAGGTCGCCGTAGGCGAACGGGACGTTGGGGTTGACCACGCCGATCACGAGATCGGCGGTCTCGATGGCCGCCACGGAGCAGTCCACCGAAGTGCCGAGGCTCACGCGCCCCTGCTCGTCGGGCAGGGAGACGTTGACCAGGGCGGCGCCCAGCTTGATATAGCCGTCGCGGTAGAGCTTCTGGCTCTCGCCCAGGTGCACGGGGAGGTAGTCGGCGTAGCCGGCGTTGACGTTCTTGCGGACGTTGGGGCCGACGAAGAAGCCCTGCTCGAAGAAGATCCCCTCATAGCGCGGCTCGCTGTAGGGAGCCGGACCTTCCGTGTGGAAATGATGGAAGTGCAGGTCGGTGACATCGCCCGCGTCGGCGCGTCGGCACAGGGCCTGGATCAGGATGTGGGGGACGCTGGCGACGCTGCTCAGGTGGACGTGGCAATGGGAGGGGATGTGACTGACCGCCTCATCGGCGGAAACGAAGTTCACGGGCTTCATCTTGATAATTATTGTTATTTTTGCAGCGCAAATATAGCAAATTATCAATGCACACCAAAGAAGAAAAACTCGCAGCCTTCGGCCGGCTGCTCGACACGATGGACGCGCTGCGCGAGAAGTGTCCCTGGAACGCCGCCCAGACGATGGAGTCCATCCGCCCGATGACGGAAGAGGAAGTATATGAGCTCAGTGACGTCATCCTCAAGGGCGACCGCCCCGGCACGGCCAAGGAGATCGGCGACCTGCTCTACCACCTCGTCTTCTACGCCCGGATCGCGCAGGAGGAGGGGAGCTTCGACATCGCGGACAGCCTGGACAAGGTCGTGGACAAGATGGTCTTCCGCCATCCCCACGTCTTTGGTCCGGACGCCGGCAAGCCGACCTCCGCCAAGGAGATCGCCGACACCTGGGAGCTCGTCAAGGCCAAGGAGAAGGACGGCAACAAGACCGTCCTGTCCGGCATCCCCGACGCGATGCCGGCCCTGCTCAAAGCTCTCTCGATGCAGGAGAAGGCCCGCGGCTGCGGCTTCGACTGGGAGCGGAAGGAAGACGTGTGGGAGAAGGTGAGCGAGGAGCTGGGCGAAGTGGGCGAGGCCTGCCGGGAGCAGGACCCGCGCCATATGGAGGAGGAGTTCGGCGACCTGCTCTTCGCGGTCATCAACGCCGCGCGCCTCTACGGGGTGGACCCCGAGGCGGCGCTGAGCGGCAGCTGCAGCAAGTTCCGCCGCCGCTTCACCTACCTCGAGGAGCAGACCCTCCGGAAGGGCCGCAAGCTCACGGACCTGACCCTCGCCGAGATGGACGCCATCTGGGACGAGGCCAAAGCGAAGGGGCTTTAGCCCCTGTCGTCCTGAGCGTAGCGAAGGATCTCAGAAATTTAACTATCTTTGCATTCCATATTTAACCCCGATATGCCCGATTACCAGATACGCGAAGTCACGACCCGCAAGGAACTGATGCAGTTCGTCCGTTTCCCGGACGAGTTGTACAAGGACTGCGCGCAGTATGTGCCCGCCCTGCACAGCGACCAGGTCAAGTCGCTGACGGCGGTCGCACCGCTCAAGTACTGCTCGCACAAGCTCTGGCTCGTCTTCGACGGCGAGCGCGTCGTCGGGCGCATCAGCGCGATGGTCAACCCCCGCTACAACGAGCGCTACGGCAAGCACCGCGCCCGTTTCGGCTGGTTCGACTGCATCCGGGACATCGAGGTCGCGCGCCTGCTCATCGGCACGGCCGAGGCCTGGGCGAAGGAGCAGGGGATGGACGAGATCCACGGCCCGCTCTACTACAACACCTTCGGCAAGCAGGGCATGCTGGTGGAGGGCTTCCACAACGTCCCGCCCTTCAACTGCCTCTACAACTATCCCTACTACAACGAGTTCATGACCGAACTCGGCTACGAGAAGGAATGCGACTGGCTCCAGTACAAGATGGTGGCCAACCACGGCGTGCCCGACAAGGCCCGCCGCGTGTCCAAGCTGGTGCAGGAGCGCTACAACCTCCACTTCGGCAGCCTCTCCGAGCTCAAGAAGGACAAGGAGCTGGTGCGCAAGTTCTTCCGGGTCTACAACGACAGCTTCGCGGAGACGGTGACCAACTTTGTCCCGCTGACGGAAGAGGAGATCGACGAGGAGGCCGCCTCCGTGATGCCCTACATCAACGACAAGGCGAGCTGCCTGCTGCTCGACGAACACGATGAGATCGTCGCCTTCGGCATCTCCTTCCCGACCATCTCCCGGGCGCTCCAGAAGGCCAAAGGCCGCCTGTTCCCGTTCGGCTGGTGGTACCTCTGGCGGGCACTCCACGACTACGAAGTCACCGACCTGATGGTCAACGGCGCCGCTCCCGAGTGGCAGAACAAGGGCGTCTCGTCGGTCTATTACGAAGCGATGGCCGACAAGGCCCTCAAGATCGGCAACCGCTGGGCGATCTCCAACCCGCAGATCGAGACCAACAGCGCCGTCAACATCTGGAACAGCTACGAGCACGAACCGTTCATGCGCCGTCGCTGCTACCTCAAGAAAATCTGATACTTATGGCAGACAACAATACCTTACTCGACAAAGTCCTGTCCCTGGAGGGCAAGTTCACTTCCCTGCAGGAGCAGCTCGCCAGCCCCGAGGCGATGGCGGACATGAAGAAATACGTCCAGCTCAACAAGGATTACAAGGAGCTGGAGCCGATCATCCGGGCCGGCAAGGAATACAAGAAAATGATGGACGACCTCGCGGCCGCCAAGGACATCCTCGTCAATGAGAAAGACGAGGAGCTCCGGGAGATGGCCCGCATGGAGGTCTCCGAGATCGAACCGAAGATCCCTGAGATGGAGCAGCAGATCCGCCTCCTGCTCATCCCGGCCGATCCCGACGACGGCAAGAACGCGATGATCGAGATCCGCGGCGGCACCGGCGGCGACGAGGCGGCGATCTTCGCCGGCGACCTCTTCCGGATGTACCAGCATTTCGCGGAGCGCCGCGGCTGGAAGCTCGAGGTCACCGACCAGGCGCCCGGCACCTCCGGCGGCTTCAAGCAGATCGTCTTCAAGCTCTCCGGCAACGACGGCGTCTATGGCGTGATGAAATATGAGTCCGGCGTGCACCGCGTGCAGCGCGTGCCGCAGACCGAGACCCAGGGCCGCATCCAGACCTCGGCCGCTTCCGTGGCCGTGTTCCCGGAGGCCGGCGAGTTCGACGTGGACCTGAGCTGGGACGACATCCGGCTCGACCTTTTCTGCGCCTCCGGCCCGGGCGGCCAGGGCGTCAACACGACCTACTCCGCCGTGCGTCTGACCCACATCCCGTCCGGCCTCGTGGTCCAGTGCCAGGAGGAGCGCTCCCAGCTCAAGAACAAGGACCGCGCCTTCGAGGAGCTCCGGACCCGTCTGTACAACCTGGAGCACCAGAAATACCTCGACGGCATCGCCGCCAAGCGCAAGACGATGGTCTCCACGGGCGACCGCTCCGCCAAGATCCGCACCTACAACTACCCGCAGGGCCGCGTCACCGACCACCGCATCAACTGGTCGATGTACAACCTGCCGGTCTTCATGGACGGCGACATCCAGGAGTGTATCGACCAGCTGCAGATCGCCGAGAACGCCGAGCGCCTCAAGGAAGCCGGCGATTAAAAGGAGATTGAAAACAGAAAAGCCCAGCCGACCGGCTGGGCTTTTTCGTATCATCTTGTCTCTTAATATTTCCTGAAAGCGAGGCAGGCGTTGTGGCCGCCGAAGCCGAAGGAATCGGAGAGGCCCAGGTTGACGTCGGCCTTGACGGCGACGTTGGGCGTGTAGTCCAGGTCGCACTCGGGGTCGGGGGCGTCGAGGTGCACCGTCGGCGGGATGATGCCCTCCTGGAGGGCCAGGACCGTGGCGACGGCCTCGATGGCGCCGGTGGCGCCGAACATATGGCCGTGCATCGACTTGGTGCTGCTGATGTGCGCCTTGTAGGCGGCGTCGCCCATCGCTATCTTGTAGGCCTTGGTCTCGGCGACGTCGTTGAGCATCGTGCCGGTGCCGTGGGCGTTGATATAGACGTTGTCCTTGTCCGGGTCGAAGCCGGACTGCTCGAGGGCGAGGCGGATGCACTCGGCCTGGGTCGTGCCGTCCGGGCGCGGAGCCGTGGCGTGGTAGGCGTCGCAGGTGCTGCCGTAGCCGGTCACCTCGGCGTAGATGTGCGCACCGCGCGCCTTGGCGTGCTCCAGCTCCTCGAGGATCATGACCGCGGAGCCGTCCGCCATCACGAAGCCGCTGCGGTTGGCGTTGAACGGCAGGGAGGCGTACTGCGGGTCCGTGGCGCGGGTGAGCGCCTTGGCGTTGGCGAAGCCGGCGATGCCGATGGGGATCGTGCAGTGGTCGGTGCCGCCCGCGATGATGGCGTCGGCATAGCCGTGCCGGATGGCGCGGTACGCCTCGCCGATGGAGTGCGTGGAGGTGGCGCAGGCCGTGACGATGTCGATGCAGGAGGCCTGGGCGCCGAACTTGATGGCGATCTGGCCGCCGGCCATGTCGCTGATCATCGTCGGCACGAAGTTGGGCGAGACCCACTGGCCGGAAGGATCGTCGAAGAACTTCTGCAGCTCGCGCTGGATGGTGGCGAAGCCGCCGATGCCGGAGCCGACGTAGGTGCCGAGGCGGCCCGGCTCGATGTTCTCGCCGGACACGAGCCCGGAATCCTTCATCGCCTGCCAGGCGGAAGCCATGGCGAAGACCGTGAACGGGTCCTGCTTGCGGATAAAGGGCTTGTCCATCCCGTACTGCTCGGGGTCGAAATTGCGGACCATGCCGCCGATCTTGACGGCCAGGTTGTCCGTCGGGAATTCGGTGATATAATCAATGCCGCACACGCCGTGCACGAGATTGTCCCAGAAAGTTTTGACGTCGTTGCCTACACAGGAGAGCACTCCGAGGCCGGTCACTGCTACTCTTTTATCCATAAGTTTTCAAGAATTGACGGGGCAAAGGTAGTAAAAATATTCTTATCTTTGTGGTTCAAGCATTTTCAGACGGAATGATCAAGCTCGGAGACCAGCTGCCCAGATACTTGTTGGAGAAGCACCAGATATGGACGACCGTGGTGTACACGGCCCTCTTCTCGCTGGTGTTCATCCTGATCAGCATCCCGTTCTCGCAGAACGCCTGGTTCGAGCTCGGCGCCAGCGAAGCGTTCTTCTACACGCTCGCCTTCATCCTCATCTCCGCCCTGATCATCATCCTCAGCCGCGCGCTCCTGCACCGCTGCCGGACGCTCAAGAATTTCTCCATCCTGGCCTATTCGCTCTGGGTGGTCGGCGAGGTGGTGGCCGTGAGCCTGCTCTACACCTTCTTCACGGTGGAGGGCACGCAGCTCGGCGTCATCCACCCCTATCTGCGCAACGCGGGCGCGGTCTTCCTCAGCGCGATGGTCTATTCGGCCGTCTGCCTGTGCGTGCCCTTCGCCCTGTCCTCCCTGGGCTTCGCCCTGCAGGACAAGGACAACACCATCCGCCTGATGAACTACGGCAACGTCGTCAGCGACAAGCCCGCCGTCCCATACAGCGACAAGCGGATCACGCTGTTCGACAACAACGGCGTGCTCAAGTTCTCCATCAGCTCGGACAACCTCTACTTCATCGAGTCCGACGACAACTACATCAAGGCCTGGTACATGGACAGCGGCGGCGAGATGAAGCAGTACATGCTGCGCTGCCGCCTCAAGACGGTGGAGGACAGCTTCGCGGACAGCGAGCTGGTCCGCTGTCACCGCAAATACATCGTCAACATCCGCAAGATCTCGATCCTGAAGTCCGAAAAGGACGGCTACAGGGTCGACTTCGACATCGACTCGGTGGATCCCATCCCCATTTCGAAAACCTACGAGCAGGCCGTCCTGGCCCGCTTCAATTCCCGCTAAACTACTATGTGGCAAAGAGTACAAACCCTGTATCTACTCCTGGCGACGGGACTCGTCGCCGCGTTGTTCTTCTGCACCAAGGCAGGAGACGTCCCCTATACCGAATACTGGCCCTACCTGGTCCTGCTGATCGTCACCGCCTTCCTGCAGGTGATGGCCACCACCACCTGGAAGCACCGCATCTTCCAGATGCGCACCGCCGTCCTGTCGGCCATCATCCTGATCGCCTTCCAGGGCTGGCTCGTCTATGATTTCATCGCGAGCGGCAACGACCCGGCCTTCAAGATTACGGCCGTGTTCCCGATCGTCGCGGCGATCCTCGACTTCCTCGCCGCCCGCAACATCCTGGCGGACGAGATGATGGTGCGCAGCGCCGACCGCCTGCGCGCCGCCAAACGCAAAAAGAAATAACCCCTAACCGCATAAGATTATGAGAATTCCCGAATCCGAACTGATCATCAACGGTGACGGCTCCGCGTTCCACATCCACATCCGTCCGGAACAGCTGGCCGACAACGTGATCCTCGTGGGCGACCCCGGACGGGTCGCCATGGTCAAATCCTACTTCTCCGCCATCGAAGCGGAGGGCGCTTCGCGCGAATTCGTCTGGGCCACGGGTGTATTCAACGGGCAGCGCATCACGGTCCTGTCCACCGGCATCGGCACGGACAACATCGACATCGTGATGACGGAGCTCGACGCCCTCGCCAACGTCGACTTCAAGACGCGCGAGGAGCTTCCCGAGCACCGCTCGCTGGACATCCTGCGCATCGGCACCTGCGGCGCCATCCAGCCGGAGATTCCGCTCGGCGCCTTCATCCTCTCGCATATTTCCGTCGGTTGCGACGGCCTGATGAACTGGTACGCCAACCGCGACAAGATCGCGCTCCTCGACTTCGAGGAGGCCTTCAAGAAGCACGTCCACTGGGACAAGCACCTCCCCGACCCGTACTTCGTGCGCGCCGGCGAGAAGATGATCCGCAAATTCCAGGACTGCACCGTCAAGGGCATGACCATCTCCGCCTCCGGCTTCTACGGGCCCCAGGGCCGCGTCGTGCGCCAGGGCCTGGCGATGCCCAACATGCTCGAGGACTTCGAGTCCTTCGAGTTCGGCGGCTACAAGATCACCAACTTCGAGATGGAAGGCTCCGCCCTCGCCGGCATGGCCGCCCAGCTCGGCCACAACGCCGCCACGGTCTGCTGCGCGATCGCGCACCGCTACCTCAAGGACGCCAACACCGACTACAAGCCGCGCGTGGCGCAGCTCGTGGAGCTGGCGCTCCGCCGCCTGACGGAGTAAGGACGGCCGGACGCTACTCGAGCGTTACGCTGCCGTTGTAGATGCTCTGAAATTCAAGGCTGCCCCAGTCGGGCTTTTCGATGGCGCCATCCGAGAGGGTGGCGTCCATCGTTCTGTGCACGCCCTTGAGGACGTTCTCCTCCAGGAAACGGAGCTCCTCCGGCAGGTTGCGCCGCATCAGGTTGGCGATCTCGTGGCCGTTGCCGCTGTAGCGCAGGATCTGGAAGTTGGCGCCGGCGGCGGCGAGCTTCTTCGCGATGGCGTCGCTGCCCGCGAAGTGCTTGCGGAAGATGTCGATCCGGCCGTAGGGTACGATCTTGTCGGCGGTGCCATGGTGGAGCAGGATGGGGCAGGGCTTCTGCGGGAAGCTGATGGGGCCGTCCAGCGAGAGGATGGCGCCGGAGAAGGACAGGATGCCGGCGTAGTTGAACCAGCCGGGCAGCACGGCGGCCGGCTCCATCCGGTTGCAGATCTCCCATTCGGCCTCCAGGGCCGTGATGGCGCCGGCGGAGGAGCCGCTCACGATGATGCGGTCCGGGTCGATGCCGAGCGCTTCGGCGTTGTCGATCAGGTAGTTGGTCGCTGCGAACAGGTCGTCCACCGCCATCTGGATGGCGTTCATCAGGGCGCCGACGGCCGACAGGTTCGGCTTGAGGTCGAGGCCCTTCAGGCCGAGCCGGTAGTCGATGGCGGCCACGTGGTAGCCCTGGTCGGCGAGCTCGCGGTACCAGGGACGGTCCGTGGGCTGGTCGCGCCGGCCGGCGAGGAAGGCGCCGCCGAAGACGTGGATGACCACCGGCTTGCGCAGCGAGTCGGCGCAGGGGCCGCGGTCGGGGGCGGCGGAATAGAAGTCCATCCGCAGGTCGGAGGTGTCGCGCCGGGCGAAGCAGAGGGTCGTATCGGGTGTCTGTGCCTGCGCCAGGGCACAGACGAAGACGAAGAGGGCGGTGATCAGATTTTTCATCAGCTGTAAATGTTGGTTTTTTCCTTGGATTCGGCGTAGAGGCGGGTCAGCTGGTCGCCGAGCGGGCCCAGCAGGTCCTCCATCCGGGGCAGGGCCGTGTCCTGCTCCGGCAGGGCGTAACGCTTTTCGCGCATCAGTGGAAGGAGATGGTCGTAGTCCAGCTGCCTGCTGCGGAGGATCTCTGCGGCCTTGCTCTTCTCGTGCCGGGACAGGGCGAGGAGCAGGTGCGAGACGGAAATCTCGTGCAGCCCTTGCTTGAGGGCCTCGTAGGCCGCACCGCCCAGGAGGGCGGCCGCGGTGCGCGTCGGCCGGATGCGGTCCTGGTCCGGCCAGGGGATGGCCTCCTCGTTGAACAGATGCTCGTCGATGGCGGCCTTGAGCGCGTCCGGATCGATGCCGCAGGCGGCGAGCATCCGGCAGGCGTCGTTGTCCCGGTGGCGCAGCATCCCCAGCACGACGTGGTCGGCGTTGATGCCGTAGCTTCCGGTGCGCATCGCCTCGTCGCGGGCATAGCAGAGGATGGTCTGCAGGTCGGTCGAGAACTTGATCTCCATGGCGGTAAATATATGGACAAAAATAGCAAATTAATCGGATTTTTTAGTTAAATTTGCGTGTTTAGAACTATTGTATTTTTATGGACAGTGAGGTTAAGAATCCTGAAGAAATCCAGGAAGAAGTGACAGGAATCATAGAACCGGTCGAGATCGACCATGAGATGCGTACGGCCTACATCGACTACTCGATGTCCGTGATCGTATCCCGCGCCCTCCCGGACGCCCGGGACGGCCTCAAACCCGTACAGCGCCGTGTCCTTTTCGGCATGGATGGCCTGGGCCTGAACTATGGCGGACAGACCAAGAAATCAGCCCGTATCGTCGGTGAGGTGCTCGGTAAGTTCCACCCGCACGGCGACTCCAGCGTCTACGACGCCATGGCCCGCCTCGCGCAGCCGTGGAACCAGCGCTACCCCCTCGTCTACGGACAGGGCAACTTCGGCTCGATGGACGGCGACCCCGTCGCCGCCATGCGATATACGGAAGCCAAGCTTGAGAAAATGACCGAGGACGTCCTCGCCGACATCGACAAGGACACCGTCGACATGACGCTCAACTTCGACGACTCCCTGATGGAGCCGACCGTGCTCCCGACCAAGCTCCCGCTGCTGCTGCTCAACGGCTCCGCGGGTATCGCCGTCGGTATGGCCACCAACATGGCGCCGCACAACCTCGGCGAGGTCTGCGACGCGATCTGCGCCTACATCGACAACCCCGACATTACGACCGAGGAGCTGATGGAATATGTCCAGGGCCCGGACTTCCCGACCGGCGGCATCATCATGGGCCGCCAGGGCATCGTGGACGCCTACAACACCGGCCGCGGCCGCGTGGTGATCCGCGCCAAGACCGAGATCGAGGAGGGGGAGAACGGCCGCGAGACGATCGTCGTTACCGAGGTTCCTTATATGGTCAACAAGGCCGACATGCTCTCCCGCATCAGCGAAATGGTGCACGAGAAGAAGATTGAGGGCATCGCCGACATCCGTGAGCTCACCAACCGCGAGGGCATCCGCATCGAGTTCGTCGTCAAGAAGGACGCCAACGCCAACGTGGTGCTCAACACGCTCTTCAAGTATACTGCGCTGCAGAGCAGCTTCTCCATCAACAACGTGGCCCTCGTGGGCGGCCGTCCCCGGACGCTGACCCTCAAGGACATGCTGGGGACCTTCGTCGACTTCCGCCACGAAGTGGTGGTCCGCCGCACGAAGTTCGACCTGGACAAGGCCCTGAAGCGTGCACATATCTTGGAAGGCCTCCTGAAGGCGATCGACGTCATCGACGAGATCATCGCCATCATCCGCGCCTCCCGCAGCGTCGACGACGCCAAGGCGACCTTGATGTCGACCTTCGACTTCGACGACATCCAGGCCGCCGCCATCGTGGAGATGCGTCTCCGCCAGCTCACCGGCTTGGAGAAGGACCGTCTGCAGGCCGAATACGACGAGCTCGAGCGCTTCATCGCCCGCTGCCGCGAGATCCTCGCCAGCGACGCCGAGCAGCTCGCCATCGTCAAGCAGGAATCCATGGACCTCAAGGCCCGCTACGGCGACGCCCGCCGCACGGAGATCACCCTCTCCGACGACGAATTCAACCCCGAGGACTTCTATGCCGACGAGGATGTCGTGATCACGATCTCCCACCTCGGCTACATCAAGCGCACGGCCCTGACGGAGTTCCGCACCCAGGCCCGTGGCGGCGTGGGCAAGAAGGCCAGCGCCACGCGCGACGAGGACTTCATCGAGCATATCTACGTGGCCAACATGCACTCCACGATGCTCTTCTTCACCGACCACGGCATGTGCTACCGTCTCAAGGTCTATGAGCTGCCGGAAGGCACCCGCACCTCCAAGGGCCGCGCGGTGCAGAACCTGCTCTCCATCGACCCGTCCGACAGCATCCGCACCTACCTCAACGTCCGCTCCATCGAGAATCCGGACTACACGGACAACCATTTCGTGATCCTCGTCACGAAGCGGGGCGTGGTCAAGAAGACCAACCTGACCGAATACTCCAACCGCCGCAGCCGCAACAAGGGCATCATCGCCATCAGCATCCGCGAGGGCGACGAGCTCCTCGACGCGCTGCTGACCGACGGCTCCCACGAGGTGATGGTCGCCGCCCGCAAGGGCCGCTGCTGCCGCTTCAACGAAGAGGAAGTGCGCGCCATCGGCCGTAGCGGATCGGGTGTCCGCGGCATCAATATCGACGATGACGACGAGGTGATCGGCGCCCTCTCCTTCAACCCGCAGGCGGAGGACTTCGCATCCCATACCATCCTGGTAGTCAGCGAGAACGGCTATGGCAAGCGCTCCGATCCGCAGGAGTACCGCCTGACCTCCCGCGGCGCCAAGGGCGTCAAGACGATCAACATCACGGACAAGACTGGCCCGCTTGTTGCAATTAAGAGCGTAACCGAGGAGAATGACCTGATGATCATTACCAAGGCCGGGCTGACGATCCGGATGGCCGTTTCGGACATCAAGGTCGCAGGGCGCGCCACCCAGGGCGTGAGACTGATCAATATCCGGGAGGGAGATGCAATCGCCGCGGTGTCACCGGTCGCCAAGGCGGAGGAAGAGCTCCCGGAGGAAGCGCCGGAAGCGGAGCAGTCCGCAACTGAAACGGAATAGTAGTGGTACTAATTTATTAACACGTATAACCCAATGAAAAAGATTTTCGCAATCCTTGCTATCGCTGCCGTTGTCGCAGTGAACGCACAGGCGCAGAACGCTGACATCGCCAAGGCGAAGGCCGCCCTCGAGAAGGCCCAGGCCGGCGTCGAGAATGCCAAGCAGAACACCAAGACCGCCACGTGGATCAAATACGCCGAGGCGCTGGTCAAGGCTTACGAGGCCCCGAAGGGCAACGCCTGGATCGGCATGACCGCCCAGGAACTCCAGGTTCTCTCCGCCAACGAGCGCCCGACCTCCGAGTCCCAGGTCGAGATCAACGGCCAGATGATGACCAAGCGTGTCTATGCCAACAAGAATCTCTATTTTGACGGAGCCGGCCAGCTTCGCGTGATCGAGGTCTCCGAGCCGGTCGACGCCGATGCGCTCGACAAGGCTGTCGCCGCTTACGCCAAGGCCGCCGAGCTGGATGTCAAGGGCCAGAAGACCAAGGACATCAAGACCGCTCTCGAGTCCATCAACGGCAAGTATATGGACGATGCCTACGCCGCCTACAACCTGGGCGACGTCTCCAAGGCTTCCGTGCTCTTCGAGAAGGCCGCCAAGGCCGCCGGCACCGCTCCGCTGAGCCAGCTGGACACCAACGCCATCTACAACGCCGGCTTCACCGCCTGGCAGGCTGGCGAGTATGCCCGCGCCAAGGGCTTCTTCGAGGAAGGCATCGCCAACGGCTACTATGGTGAGGGCGGTGAGTCCTATGCCAAGCTCGCCGACATCGCCGACAAGCTCGGTGACAAGGAGGCTTCCAAGCAGTACCTGACCGAGGGTTCCCGGAAGTTCCCGGAGAGCCAGAGCCTGCTGATCGGCCTGATCAACTACTACATCAACAGCGGCGAGGATACCGCCCAGCTCTTCAACCTCTTCGCCGAGGCCCAGAAGAACGAGCCGACCAACGCTTCCCTGTTCTATGTCGAGGGCAACGCCCGCAAGAAACTCGGCCAGTACGAAGAGGCCCTGACTGCCTACAACAAGGCCATCGAGGTCAACCCGAAATATGAGTGGGGTTACATCGGCAAGGGTATCCTCCTCTATGACCAGGCCGTCGAGATCGCCGAGAAGGCCAACAGCGAGTATGACGACGCCAAGTACAACGCCCTCCTCGGCGAGTTCGAGAAGTGCTACAAGGGCTGCGTCGAGCCGTTCGAGCAGGCTTTCGAGCTGGTTCAGGACAACGAAATCAAGGCCAGCCTCGCCGAGTACCTCAAGAACGTGTGCTTCCGTTTCCGCACCGATCCTGAGTTCCAGGCCAAGTACGAGAAGTACGAGAGCTTCGGCAAATAATCCGGATTAATCTTCGATACCGCACGTGTTCTTGACACGCTGCCAGGTCTCGATCATATTATCGAAATCAGATGGAGTGAGCCAGTCGCTGCGGCGGCTGGCCCATTCTTTTACAAACAGGCTGGCATAGCTGTCCGGCAGCAGGCGCTCCGGCAGGGTGCACCACAGGAATTTGAGCTCCGGCTCCAGCATCCGCTTCTCGCCCGTGACCGGGTCGCAGACGAAGCGGAGCGTGGCTGCGAGGCCCAGCCGCGAATTGATGATGCTCATGTTGGAGATGGCGTTGCCGAGCGAATAGATGACCGGCACGCCCTTGATGTGCGTCGTGTCCTGCACGACGTGCGGATGGCCTCCGACGATGACGTCGACTCCCTTGGAGACAAGCCACCTGGCCCAGGAATCCTGCGTGGCGTCGTGGATCAGCTGGTATTCCGTGCCCCAGTGGGGCAGGGCGACGACGAAGTCCGCCCCCTTCTTGCGCGCGGTCTTGATGGCCGCTTCCACCTCATCCTTCCGCATATAGTTGACCTTCGGCCACTCCGTGTCGGGGCCCGTGTTGGTCCCGTAGGTGAAGCTGACCAGCGCGATCTTCAGCCCGCGGCGCGACAGCATCAGCGGGTAGGTCTCCTCCAGCTCCTTGGGGTCGCGCGCCGCGCCGGTCTGGCGGACGCCGATCGAGTCGCGGATCCTGGCGTAGACGTCCAGCGTGCGCTGCAGGCCGCGCGAACCGCGGTCGAGGACGTGGTTGTTGCCCGTCAGGAAAACGTCGATCCCGCAGTCTTTTCCAGCATACCACGCATAATAGTCCGGCGTAGAGAACGCCGGGTAGCCGGCATAGGGCTCCCCGCCCAGCGGAAACTCCATGTTCGCCACGGCGAAATCCGCCGCACGCAGGGTGGGCGCGAGCCGTTCCATGAAGGTCCGGTGGTCACGCACGAGCTGCTTGGCGTGCATCATCACGTCGCCGATGACGACCACGCTCACGGTATCGGGGGCGTTGAGCGCGGCTTTCGGGAACGGGATTTGATATTGATCGGAGAACCACTGTGCAGAAGGCTGTTGCGCGTGCAGTGCTGCCGTGCAGACAAGCGGGAGAAGAAGCGTAAGAAGGTGGGTCGTTTTCATAAAATTGTGCAAATATAAGACTTTTTGTATTTTTGTAAGTTAATTATGAGAAAAGCAATTGTCATCGCGGCCGTGGCCGCATCTGTCTGTCTGCTGGGGGGATGTGATTTCATCCGGACCCTGGCGGGACGCCCCGTTTCGCACGAAATCGAGGCCAAGCGCGAGATGATCGAGCAGCAGGCTGCCGACGTCGAGCGCAAGAAGGATTCGCTCGAAAGGGTCGCGTCCCAGGAGCGGGAGCGCATCCGCAAATGGGTGACCGACTCCCTGGCCCTGGAGGACTCGCTGCGTCGCAGCGGGGACGATGTCGTCAAGTCCTCGGAGCGTATGGGCGTCAGCAGCGCTGCGCTGACCTCCCGCTACTACGTGATGATCGGTGCTTTCAGCAGCTCCGCCAACGCCGCCCGCCAGGCGGCCCGGGCTGAGAAAGCCGGTTACAATGCTACGGTGATTCCGCTCAAGAACGGAATCTCGGCGGTCGGCGTCTGCGCGACCAACAGCCTGACCGAGGTCTGCAATGCGCTCAAGAAGGTCCGTCAGGAGCCTTTCTGCCCTGCCGACGCCTGGATCCTCAAGAACGACTAGGCCATGCGTAGGGTCCTTGCCTGCCTGTTGCTTCTGTCCCTGTCCCTGGGGGCGTCGGCCCAGTACCGGCCGTTCACCGGAGGGATGGAGGACAGCGAAGCCGTGGCAGCCTTGAAAGAACACGTCGGCTACCTCTCTTCCGCCGCCCGCGAAGGCCGCAAGGCCGGCTCGGAGGGGGAGCGGGAGGCCGCTGTCTACGTCTCGGAGGTGCTTGCCTCCTATGGCGTGGAGGTCTTCAGCGGGGACGGAGGCGATCCCTTCGGCCTCAAGCAGGAGGCGGGTGACACCCTGACCTCCCGCAACGTCCTTGGTTGCATCACCGGCTACGATCCCGTCCTGCGCGACCACTACATCGTGGTCGGCGCGCGCCTGGACAATCTCGGCCGGATGACTTACCGGAAGGAAGACGAGACCCGCGAGCGCGTCTACTACGGCGCCAACGGCAATGCCTCCGGCCTGGCCCTGCTCCTGGAGCTCGCCCGGATGCTCTCCAACAACAGCGTGCTGCTCAAGCGCACCGTCATCTTCGCCGCCTTCGGCGCCTCGATGGAGTCCGGCGCGGGTGCCTGGTACTTCCTCAACCGTTCCTTCTCCGGGACGGACCACATCGACGCGATGATCAACCTCGACATGCTCGGCACGGGTTCCAACGGCTTCTACGCCTTCACGGCGTCCAACCCCGACCTGAACGACCTGGTCGGGCAGGTGAACGCCACCCTGCAGCCGGTCACCCCGGAAGTGGTGGCCCGGGAGCCGTTCGGCTCCGACAACCGGATCTTCTACGACAGCGAGATCCCGTCCGTGCTGTTTACCACCGGGATGTATCCCGAATACAATACCGACCGTGACGTCGCCTCCATCCTCGAATACGAGGGGATGGAGCGCGAGCTCGAATACCTCTACAACTTCACCTTGGCCCTGACCAACGGCCGCCGGCCGGATTTCCGCCGCGAGAAGGCGGCGGAGAGCGCGCCCGTCGAGGGCGTCGTGTCGTACTTCGACTGCGACGTGAAGCCGTCGTTCTTCCGCTCCAGCGATCCCGCCGAATTCCTCCGGCGCTGGGTCTACACCTATCTCCGCTATCCGCAGGATGCGGTCGACGAGGGGGTGCAGGGCCGCGTGCTTGTGGATTTCGTCATCGACGAGCGGGGCAAGGTAGGCAATGTCAAGGTGGCCCGTGGCGTGGACCCGCGCCTGGACAGCGAAGCCGTCCGCGTGGTCGCCGCGTCGCCGGACTGGAAGCCGGGCATGTTGCGGGGCAAGAAAGTGAAGACCGCGATGTCGGTCTATGTCGAATTCCGATTGGAGAAGAGAAAGAAGAAAAGATAGTATGGACTACGATTTCAAATCGATTGAGAGCAAGTGGCAGGCCAGCTGGGCCGCAAACAAGACCTTCAAGGTGTCGGAGGACGCTTCGAAGCCGAAATTCTATGTGTTGGACATGTTCCCTTATCCGTCCGGAGCCGGATTGCACGTGGGACACCCGCTGGGCTACATCGCCAGCGACATCTTCTCGCGCTACAAGCGCCTGAAGGGTTTCAACGTGCTGCATCCGATGGGCTACGACGCCTTCGGCCTTCCGGCCGAGCAGTACGCCATCCAGACGGGCCAGCACCCGGAGGTGACCACGACGAAGAACGTCAACCGCTACCGCGAGCAGCTGGACCGCATCGGCTTCTCCTACGACTGGGACCGCGAGGTGCGCACCTGCGACCCCGGGTTCTACAAGTGGACCCAGTGGGCGTTCCTGCAGATGTTCGAGAGCTGGTATGATCCCGCACAGGACAAGGCGCGTCCGATCGCCGAGCTCATCGCCAAGTTCGAGAGCACGGGCTACGAAGACGTGACGCCCGCCCAGTGGAAGGCCGCTTCCGACAAGGAGAAATCGGACATCCTGATGCGCTACCGCATCGCCTACCAGGGCGAGACCTCCGTCAACTGGTGCGAGGGCCTCGGCACGGTGCTGGCCAACGACGAAGTCAAGGACGGCCTCAGCGTGCGCGGCGGCTTCCCGGTGGAGCAGAAGAAGATGACGCAGTGGCAGCTGCGCGTGTCGGCCTACGCCGGCCGTCTGCTCGATTCGCTCGAGCAGCTCGACTGGACCGACTCCCTCAAGGAGATGCAGCGCAACTGGATCGGCCGTTCCGAAGGCACGGAGATGGTCTTCAACACCGTCTGCGACGGCCGCGAGATGCCGGTGACGATCTTCACCACCCGCGCCGACACGATCTACGGCGTGACCTTCATGGTCCTCGCTCCCGAGAGCGAGCTGGTCGACTCCCTGACGGCCGCCGACCGCAAGGCCGAGGTCGCGGAGTACCTCAAATACGTCAAGAAGAAGACGGAGCGCGAGCGCATCTCCGAGACCAAGACGGTCACGGGCGTGTTTACCGGCTCCTACGGCGTCAACCCCGTGACGGGGGAGAAGGTCCCTATCTGGATCTCCGAATATGTCCTCGCGGGCTACGGCACCGGCGCCATCATGGCCGTGCCGGCGCACGACAGCCGCGACTACGCTTTCGCGAAGAAGTTCGACCTCCCGATCATCCCGCTCATCGAGGGCTGCGACGTGTCCGAGGAGAGCTTCGACGCCAAGGACGGCATCATGTGCAACTCCGGCTTCCTCAACGGCATGACCGTCAAGCAGGCCATCGAGGCCGCCAAGGACTACGTCGAGGCGCACGGCCTCGGCCACCGCAAGACCAACTACCGCCTGCGCGACGCCATTTTCTCGCGCCAGCGCTATTGGGGCGAGCCGTTCCCGATCTACTACAAGGACGGCATCCCCACGCCGCTCCCGCTCTCCGAGCTGCCGCTGCAGCTGCCGGAGATCGACTCCTTCAAGCCGTCCCCGGACGGCGAACCGCCCCTCGCCCGCGCCAAGGACTGGACCTACGGCGGCTACCCGCTCGAGAAGAGCACGATGCCGGGCTTCGCCGGCTCCAGCGCCTACTACCTGCGCTACATGGATCCCCACAACGACAAGGCGCTCGTCAGCCGCGAGGCGGATGAATACTGGCGCAATGTCGACCTGTATATCGGCGGCACCGAGCACGCCACCGGCCACCTGATCTACTCCCGCTTCTGGAACAAGTTCCTCTATGACCTCGGCTACGTGTGCGAGGACGAGCCGTTCCGCAAGCTCATCAACCAGGGCATGATCCAGGGCCGGTCCAACTTCGTGTACCGCATCGTCGGGACCAACAAATTCGTCTCCCTGGGCCTCAAGGACCAGTACGAGACCACCGAGATCCACGTCGACATCAGCCTCGTCTACAACGACCGCCTCGACCTGGCGGGCTTCCGCGCCTGGCGGCCGGAGTTCGCCGACGCCGAGTTCGTCCTCGAGAACGGCGAATACATCTGCGGCTGGGCCGTGGAGAAGATGAGCAAGTCGATGTTCAACGTGGTCAATCCCGACGTCATCTGCGACACCTACGGCGCCGACACGCTCCGTCTCTACGAGATGTTCCTCGGCCCGCTGGAGCAGAGCAAGCCCTGGGACACCAAGGGCATCGACGGCGTGGCCCGTTTCCTGAAGAAGTTCTGGCGTCTGTACGCCGGCCGCGACGGCCTGCTCGTCACCGACGACAAGCCGACGCCTGCCGAGCTCAAGGTCCTGCACAAGCTCATCGCCAAGGAGCAGGAGGACATCGAGAACTTCTCCTTCAACACCACCGTCAGCGCCTTCATGATCGCGGTGGGCGAGCTCGCCTCGCTCGACTGCCACAAGCGCGCGATCCTCGAGCCGCTCTGCGTGCTCCTTTCCCCGTTCGCTCCGCACATCACCGAGGAGCTGTGGGAGCAGCTCGGCCATGGCGAAAGCATCTGTGGCGCGAGCTTCCCTGAATATGTCGCCGCCTACACGGTGGAGGACAGCGTGACCTATCCGGTCCAGTTCAACGGCAAGATGCGTTTCACCGTCGACCTGCCCAAGAGCGCCTCGCCCGCCGAGGTGGAGGCCGCCGTACGCGGCATGGAGCAGACGGCCAAGTGGGTGGGCGAGCAGCAGATCGTCAAGGTCGTGGTCGTGCCCGGACGCATCATCAACATCGTCGTCAAATGATCCACAACAAAGTCCTTCGCGTCCTCTGGGAATATGTCGTCCTGACGCTGGCGTGCTTCATCTTCGCCGCGGCGTGGGAGGCGTTCATGATCCCGAACGGGATGTCCGCCGGCGGCATGATGGGCCTCTGTACCGTCATCCAGTACGCCACGGGCCTTCCGGCGCAGTATACCTACATCGCCATCAACGCGCTCCTGATCATCGTGGCCGTGATGGCCATGGGCATCGGCTTCGGATTCAAGACCATCTGGTGCATCATCGTGTCCAGTGTGGTCATGGACCTGGTCGCCCGGGTGCCCGCGCTCCACGCGATCCCCGGCGAGTTCTTCTTCATGGAAGAGCGGCTGCTGATCCCGGTCGTGGCGGGCGTGTTCGAGGCGGTCGGACTGGGGCTCGTGCTCCGCTATGGCGGCAGCACGGGTGGCACGGACATCATCGCCGTGATGATCAACAAATACTGGCCCATCTCGCTGAGTACGGTGTTCCTGGTCTCGGATGTCGTCATCTGCGGCCTGCTGCTGCTCCTGCCGGAGAAGAACTTCTCCGACATGTGCTACGGCCTGACGGAGGTGGTCATCTTCTCGATGGTCATCGAGCTGGTGGTGGGCGGCAAGCGCTCGTCCTACCAGCTGCTGGTCTTCTCCGAGCACTACGACCGGATCGCCGACCACATCATCCACAAGATGGACCGTGGCGTGACCGTCCTCAAGGCGCAGGGCTGGTACACCAAGAGCGATAAAAACGTCCTCCTGATCCTGATCAACCAGGCACAGATGTCCGAGTTGTCCAAGGTCATCAAGGACATCGACCCGCGGGCCTTCATGTCGATCTCCCCGACCCGCAGCGTCTATGGCGAAGGCTTCGAGGAGATCAAGACGGGCGTACGCCTGAAAAAGAAAAAGACTAACCATGACGCTTCTTAAAAAGAATGCCTGGACCTGGGTGAAGGAATACACCCTGATCACCGTCGGCGTGCTGCTGTACGTGATGGGGTGGATTATCTTCCTGGTCCCGAACAACATGATCGGCGGCGGCGTGACGGGTCTCGGTTCCATCGTCCAGTATGCGACGGGCGGTGTGATCAAGATCGGTTATACCTACTTCGTCGTCAACGCGGGCCTGCTCGTCGCGGCCCTCTTTACCCTGGGCCGCTCCTTCGGCGCCAAGTCGATTTATGCCATCCTGCTGACTTCCGTCGCCCTCAACGTCGGACAGGGCCTGATCCCGCAGGAGATCATCAACCTCCTCGCCCTGGACAACGGCAAGCTGATGTGTACCATCATGGGCGGCATCATGGTGGGTGTCGGCATCGGCATGTCCATCTCGCAGGGCGGCAGTACGGGCGGCACCGACATCATCGCCCTGATCGTCAACAAATACCGCAACGTCTCGCCGGGCCGGATGATCCTCATCCTGGATGCCGTCATCATCCTGTCCTCGCTGTTCGTCCCGTCCTACGTGGCCGAAGGCGTGCTGATGCCCTGGCCGGACAAGATCACGACCGTGGTCTACGGTTTCATCCTGATCACGATCGTCAGCACGGTGCTGGACCTCTACCTGTCCGGTTCCCGCCAGTCCGTGCAGATCTTCATCCTGTCGCAGAAGTATGCCCAGATTGCCGACGCCATCACGACCGACCTGCACCGCGGCGTGACCGTGCTCAACGGCAAGGGCTGGTATACCAAGCACGACACCGAGGTCGTGATGGTGATCACCCGCAAGACCGACCTGAACGTCTTCCTGAAGTACATCACGGCCATCGATCCCAACGCTTTCGTGTCCGTCTCGTCGGTCACGGGCGTGTACGGAAAGGGTTTCGACAAATTCAAAACGGGAAACAAGAAATAATCCCGAATCGGAAATCACATTTTCATAATGTTACCCCCGGATTGACCCCCGTCTTTCCGGGGGCCTTTTTTACATTTGCACGTACCTAAAACATGTGTCTGACCTGAACCATGAAACGTAAACCTATCCTCTCTTTCTACCAATGCGTATGCATCCTGTCGGTATTCTGTCTGTTTTTCCCGCCGGTCGCGCGGCTGCTGTCGGCCGGCGCGCCGGGCGGGCTGGATGAACTGCCCGTCGGCTTCCTGTCCGGCAGCACCGTGCTCCTTCTTCTCCCCGTTGTGGACGAATATGTCACCGTCTCGCTCTATTATGCGCTCGCTGCGGCGGGCGTGTGCGTAGGCGGGGTGCTGGCCGGCGTCACGGCCATGGCCTGGCTGCCGGGCATGCTGGCCGTCCACGGCGCGTGCCTGGTGCGGCGCTGCCGGATCCGGCATATGCAACTGCAGCCGCTCTTCAAGAATATGGCGGTCTGGTACAACGTGGAGAGCCACGCGCGCTTCATCTATTCGCTGGCGCTCTATCTGCTGGTCGCGTCGATGGCCGGGGTGAGCGCGCTGCCCTGGCTGAAGTGGGTGCTGCTCCCGCTGACCTGCGCGCTCTACGCGGTGCTGCTGATGCGCGTGCGCACCGGCCGCACCTGCTTCCTGCGCCCTTCGCGCGAGCAGGAGATCAAGGACCTGATCCGGGGCAATCTCCGTACGCCGCCGGCACAGGCCGGCCCCAAGACGGACGAGCTGACCCGGATGACGCGTCTCTACGAGCGCGTGGTGTCGCTGATGGAGCAGAAGCTGCCGTTCCTGGACGAAGAATTCAGCCTGGACGACCTGGCGGGGGCGGTCTTTACCAACCGGGGCTATCTGTCCCGGACGATCAACGTCCTGTCCGGACGCAACTTCAGCCAGTTCGTCAATTACTTCCGCGTGCGCTACGGGGTGGAGCTGATCCGCAAGGATCCGCGCCTGCGGCTGATCAACGTGGCGCAGATGTGCGGCTTCCACTCGAGCCCCTCGTTCAATGCGGCCTTCAAGGTGAATATGGGGGAGACGCCGTCCGCTTTCCTGGAGCGGCTGCGCAGCGAGCGATTCGCTAAATAACGCCCTTCCAGCGGGGAAAATAGGACTTTCGGGACTTTTGAGACCCCGGAGATTGTCTGAGAATTTTCGACGGTCTCCGGGGGTTATGCATTATGGGACAGGCGATTAGTTTTTTTAAAAAAATATTAAAAAAGAAAATTATTACACCTTTGAAGCGTTTTTCAGCATTTCGGTTATAATCCGTAATTAAATTTCTTTCTATTTGGGCGAAAGAGTCAATTTTTCCGTGTTTTTCCTTGCTATATGCGGTTCAGGGCGCGCTTACAAAATTTGCATTTCTCCCAAATCCTTCCGAACTTGCGCCCCGATTTGAAAATCACAGATTGTTAGTTATAGTTTGTTACAATTAATCAACTATGAAGAAAACCTATTATTTCCTTTTGTTGATGCTCCTGACAGTGGCACCGACTGCCTTTGCGCAGTCTCTCACCGTCAGAGGTAAGGTGACGGACGCCTCCAACGGCGAGCCGGTTCCCTTCGCATCTGTTGTATTGAAAGGGACGCAGACAGGCGCAATGACCGACCTTGACGGCGCATATTCCATCGCCGTCCCCGCCGACGGCACGCTTGTGTTCTCTTCCATCGGATACCGCACCGAGGAGGTTGCGGTTAATAATCGTGGCTCGATCGACATTCTGCTCGAGCCGGACACCGAAGCCCTCGACGACGTGCTCATCGTGGCCTACGGTACCGCCAAGAAAGAATCCTTTACCGGATCTGCCCAGACCATCAAATCCGACCTGCTCGAGAAGCGTACGGTGGCCAACGTCACGAAGGCCCTGGACGGCCTCGTCGCCGGTATCCAGACCACGTCCGGATCCGGCCAGCCGGGTGCCGGCGCCACGATCCGCATCCGTGGTATCGGCTCCATCAACGCTTCCTCCGAACCGCTCTATGTGGTTGACGGCGTGCCTTATGACGGAAACATCAATGCCCTCAACCCCAACGACATCGAGTCGATGACCGTGATCAAGGACGCCTCTGCCGGCGCGCTCTACGGCGCCCGCGGCGCCAACGGCGTCGTGATCGTGACCACCAAGCGTGGTTCTGAAGGGAACGCCAAGGTCGAGCTGAAGGCCAGCGTCGGTATCGCTTCCCGCGCCATCGAGCGCTACGAGACCCTGAGTGGCCGTCAGTGGACCGAGGATGTCTACTACATGTACAAGAGCAAGAACATCGCCGACGGCTACGATCCTGTCACTGCAGGTCAGATGGCTGCCGCGTCGATGTCCAGCGGTGTCGATGCCGTTTTCGGCCTCAACGAGGTGTACAATCCGTTCAGCAAGCCCGTTACCGAGATGTTCGACCACACCACGGGCAAGATCCGGGACGACGTGACCCAGAAGTGGGATGACGACTGGCTGGACCTGTCCACCGACAAGGCGCCGATCCGCCAGGAATACCAGATGACCGTCACCGGCGGCAACCGCAACAACCAGTATATGTTCTCCCTGGGCTACCTCAGCGAGGAAGGTCTCGTGAAGATGACCAACTTCGAGCGCATCTCCGGCCGTGCCAACGTGCAGAGCCAGGTCACGGACTGGTTCAAGACGGGCCTGAACGTGAACTTCGCCCACAACGTCACGAACTCCACCACGCTGGGCTCCAAGCAGGAATCCAATGCGGCTTACAGCAACGTGTTCTACACCTGTCAGCTGATGCCTTCCGTCTATCCGCTCTATGCGCGCAACGAGAAGGGCGAGTACATCCTGGACGCCAATGGCGAGAAGACCTACGACTGGGGTGCGAGCCGTCCCGCGGGCGCTTCCGCCAACTGGAATCCGGTCGCCAACCTGATCGAAGACAAGTATCTGTCCGGCTCCGACAACGTCAGCGGCCGTACCTTCGTCGACCTGGGCGGCCTGTCCGAGGGCCCGCTCGCCGGCCTGAAATTCAGCGTGAACCTGGGCTTTGACCTGGTGAACGCCAAGTCCAGGACTTACTACAATCCCTACTTCGGCAATGCCGTGAGCATGGGCGGTCTGGCCGAGATCAAAGATGGCCGTACGTTCAGCTACACCTTCAACCAGCTGCTTACCTGGAACCGCACCTTCGGCCGCCATCACTTCGACGTGCTGGCCGGCCACGAGGCTTATGCGTATGAGTACCAGTACCTGATGGGCTACAAGAGCGGATTCCCGTTCGGCGGCCTCTATGAACTGGCCTCTGCTACGACCATCCAGGACACCGATTCCTACACCAATACGTATCGCGTGGAGTCCTGGCTTTCCCGCGTGAACTACGATTTCGCCGACAAATACTACTTCTCGGCCTCCTATCGTCGGGACGGTTCTTCCCGCTTCCACAAGGATAGCCGCTGGGGCGACTTCTGGTCCGTGGGCGCCAGCTGGCGCATCTCCCAGGAGGACTTCCTGAGCAATGTCTCCTGGCTCAACAACCTGACCCTCAAGGCCTCCTACGGCGTGCAGGGCAACGACGACCTGCGCAGCCTCTATGCCTGGCAGGCCTTCTACAACCTGAGCTACCCGAACGGTGGCAACCCGGGTGCCGTTGTGTCTTCGCTGGAGAGCAAGGATCTCAAGTGGGAGAAGAACCGGAACCTGAACGTGGGCGTCGAAGCCCGCCTGTTCAACCGTGTCTCCGCGACGGTCGAGTACTACAACCGCTACACCGAGGACATGCTGATGGAATACCCGATGGCTGTCTCCCTGGGTTTCTCCGGCTACAACAAGAACATCGGCAACATGCAGAACGGCGGTCTGGAAATCAGCCTCGCGGGCGACATCGTCCGCACCCAGAACGCGCACTGGACGATGACCTTGATGGCCTCCACCGAGCACAACAAGGTCCTCCACCTGGCCGACAAGCCGGAGATCCTGAACGGCATCTTCATCATCAAGGAGGGCGAGACGTACAATTCTTTCTATCTGCCTGAATCCGCCGGCGTGGACCCGGCTACGGGAGCCAAGCTCTACTGGGTGTGGGATACGGACGAGAACGGCAAAGCCGGCGAGAAATACATCTCCTCCAGCTACCAGAAGGCTACCACGTGCAAGCGCCTGGCCGGCAGCCGTCGCGCGCTGCTCTATGGCTCCTGGTCGAATACGGCCCACGTAGGCAACTTCGACTTCTCCCTGGTGACCACCTGGTCCATCGGCGGCAAGATCTACGACGGTGTGTACAATACGCTCCTCTATAATTCCTATATCGGCCAGGCCGGTCACGTCGACCGCCTCAAGGCCTGGCGGCAGCCCGGCGACGTCACTTCCATCCCGAAGATCGAGGCGCGCGGTTCGTCCAAGGTAACCTTGACCGACGACGAACTCTTCGACGCGTCCTACTTCTCCATCAAGAGCATCAGCGTGGGCTACACGATTCCCGCCAAGGTCCTGCGCGCTGTCAACATCGACTCCATCCGCGTCTATGTCTCCGCTGACAACATCAAGACGTTCTCCGCGCTGAAGGGTATGGACCCTCAGTACAACTTCTCCGGCAGCACGGGCTTCAGCTACACGCCTACGCGCACGGTTTCCCTTGGTGTGGATATCAACTTTTAATCGGAAAGCATTATGAAAAAGATATTTGCGATTCTGTCCGTGCTGGCGCTGTTCTCTTTCGCCGGCTGCAAAAAGGACTTCCTCGAGACGAATCCGACCGACCGCGTTTCCGGCCCGACCATTTTCTCGGACGCCGAGAATGCCATGACGGCCGTGAACGGCCTCATCCGTACGCTTTATAGTAGCGGCTGGGGTTCTACTTGGAATGACGAAAACGGCGGTCTGCCCGCCTTCATCCTGGTCCAGGACCTCAAGGGCGAGGACCACGTGATGGACGGTTCCACCTCCGGCTGGTTCCTCTATGATTATGGTTACGATACCTTCGCTGACTGGACCGCTAATCGCGGCCACCAGTATCAGATGTGGAACTTCTTCTATACGCTCATCTCCAACGCCAACTACATCCTGGCCAACAAAGAGATGGGAGGCGACGAAGATTACTATAACTACGTGATGGGCCAGGCCTACGCCCTCCGTTCCTTCTGCTATATGTGGCTGGTCCAGACCTACCAGCAGAACGGCGCTTTGTACGGCACGGACCTTCCGGGCGTTCCCCTCTACACCGAACCGACCGTGGCCGGCTCCGTGGGGAAGGGCCGCGGCACCGTGGCGGATGTGTACAAGCTGGCCAACGAGGACATCGACGCGGCCATCGCCTGCCTGAGCAAGACCAAGCTTGCGCAGCTCCACAAGAGCCACGTCAGCCTGGCCGTCGCTTACGGTCTCAAGGCCCGCCACGCCCTGGTGCAGCACGACTACGCCACTGCGCTTTCTGCCGCCGAGGCCGCCATGAAGGGCCAGAGCATCGGCAGCTGGGATGACATCAAGACGGTGAACAACGTGGCCAAGAAGAATGTCATGTGGGGCCTCGCCATCCAGACGGATCAGGCTCTGGGCAACCATGACATCTATGCCCATATGGATGCTGACAGCAAGAGCAACTATTCCGACGGCCGTCACCTGATCGGCAACTGGCTGTATGACCGGATTCCCGACACCGACGTCCGCAAGGCCTGGTGGACCGCTCCGCTGGACGAAAGCGAATGGGGAGCGCCCGCTACGGCCAATGGCTCCAAGCGTTCCTGGTGCCAGAAGAAGCTGGTGTACATCGACGCGGCTTCCTCTACCGGCGACCACATCCTGATGCGTACCGAAGAGATTTACCTGATCGCCGCAGAGGCCGCTTGCGAGGCCGGCGACTACAGCAAGGCCCGCGAGTACCTGTCCGCCGTCGAGGCGGCGCGCGACCCCGAATATGCCGCCCGTCTCGCCAAGATGAAGGACAGCAAGGTGCTCAACCCGAACACGGCCGGCGAGATCTCCACGCTGATGGACGAGATCTTCTTCCAGCGCCGTGTGGAGCTCTGGAGCGAGAATCCCCGCCTGTTCGACCTGCAGCGCCGCGGCCTGGCTTTCAACCGCGCCTGGAATGGTACGAACCACACCATCCTTTGCACGGACTACACTACCAAGCCCGGTTCCGCCAACTTCATCCTCTGGATCCCCCAGGCTGAGTTTGACGGCAATGAGAATATGGATCTTGCCAAGGATCAGAATCCTGCCCAGGGCAAGGGCCTGTAATCTTTAATCCAGAAACGATATGAAAAAGATCATATATATCATTCTTGCCGGCGCGCTCCTGATGACGGGTGCCTGCCAGAAGCAAGGTACGATTTACGAGATCCCCGAGGGCAACGCCTGCGTGTCTTTCCCTTCCGAGTCCGCCAAGTTCACGATGGTGGCCGAGGACGGCAACAAGATCACGGTCGAGATGTGGCGTGGCAACACCAAGGGCGCTGCCAGCATCGCGGTGGACATCGAGGACGGGACGGACGGCGTGTTCACGCCTTCCAAGCAGACTTTTGATTTCGCTGACGGCGAGTCCGTGGCCAGGATCGATTTCACTTATCCCGACATCAACGATTTCGGCGGCGAGATTTTCGAGATTGTGCTCAGTATCTCCGATCCCAAGCAGGTTTCTCCTGCCGGCATTGACAAGATGACCATCAAGGCCCAGCGCAAGCTCACCCTCAAGTATCTGGGGACGGGTATCTATTACTCTGAATTTTTCTCCGACCCGGATTTCCGGGATGGTGAATGGGAGCAGGATATCTATACCACGGAGGAAGCCCCCAACATGTACATCCTGCCGAATTGCTGGAGGGAAGGTACGGACTTTACCTTCACGATGGTTGACGGCAAGCCTGTGTGGCCTTCCCGTTTCTACACCGGATTCGATCACGATACCTACGGTGCCATGGACATTGTGGCCGGTGACAGCTACATCCAGGACGGCGAGCTTGTCCTGGAGGTCAAGGGCTATGTCGTCGCCGCAGGCAGCTTCGGCCCCGGTGCCGAGTACTTCGTCATCCCGGATGGCGTGACCCTGCAGTAAGCCGATCCTTTGCAAAAGAAAGGCGACCGATTGATATCGGCCGCCTTTCTTTTTTCTTTTAGATGACGCCCTTCCAGCTGGAAGGCACCGGCGCCGTCACCTCCATCGGTTCCTTGCGCACCGGGTGGACGAAACTGATGTGGTGCGCGTGGAGGCTGATGCCGCCGTCCGGGTTGGAACGCGGCGCGCCGTATTTGAGGTCGCCCTTGATGGGGCAGCCCAGGTGGGCGAGCTGGCAGCGGATCTGGTGGTGGCGGCCGGTCAGCAACTCCACCTCCACGAGGTGGTAGCGGTCCGTGCTGCGCAGGTAGCGGTAGTTGAGGCGCGCCAGCTTGGCGTCCGGATGGCGCGCGGGCTTCGGGGCGGCGCCGTCCGCGATGATGTAGGACTTGTTCTGCTGTTCGTTGCGGACCAGCCAGCCCTCCAGGCGGCCTTCGCGCGGCTCGGGGAGCGCGCAGCAGAGGGCCCAGTAGGTCTTGTGGACGCTGCCGTCGCGGAAGGCGTCGCCGAGCCGCTCCAGGGCCTTGGAGGTCTTGGCGAGCAGGCAGACGCCGCTCACGGGACGGTCCAGGCGGTGGGGAAGGCCCAGGAAGACCTTGCCCGGCTTGGCGTCGCGCTGGGCGATGAACGCCTTGTAGGTGTCCGTGAGACACTCGTCGCCGGTCTTGTCGCCCTGCATGATCTCGCCGACGCGCTTGTTGACCACCAGCAGGTGATTGTCCTCATAGAGGATCCGCCCCGCCAGGTCGTCGAACTCTTCTTTTGACAGCTGCCGATATTCCATGTCGCAAAGATAGCAATTTCTCCCGACCTTCCTGCTGCCCGCCTTGTTCTCCCCGTTCTCCCCGTCGGGCACGTTTGACCCCCTTTTTGTGCCCGGCACCCCCATCTTCAGCCCCGGCCTGCCAGATCCCGCCAACGGTAGTGCCAAGTCCTGCCTAGTCACGCGTGCGCTGTAATTATTTGTGTGTCAATGCATCAGGCTTTTGCCCAAATTACAGAGTATCATCGAATTCCTTCGCGCGCATTCTTTGGTCCCGGGTGGATACTTTGTGTGGACAAGTGAAGTGGCGTCTGTTTTTCGCTATCTGTTCATTGATAATACTTTGCGGGATCATACGGGGTAAAATACGGGCCCGTATATTCGCGTATATCGCTAGCCATCAAAACATTACGTAAAACGCCCCTGCGGTATAGTGCTGGGAGAAGTCCTGTTAAATCGGGCATCTCCGAGAGAGGGCGTTTTTGCAAGTATCTGTTATAGAGGCGATTGTGATTTTGCTTAGGGGAAAATGCCCCAAAGCAAAATTGGAAATTATTGATAGTCAGGCGGATATAAAAACGGGGTGTGGAGGGGATGGGAGATGGGGGCGTGGAAGTTATAGGAGAGGGTGAGGTGTAAGGGGGAGATGCCCGATCGGGTCGGGCAGGACAGGGGAGGTGACGGGCGTGTCAGGGCGGGAGGGCTTGCGAGGCAGGGTGGAAGGGGCGGAGAAAGAGGGGAAATGACAATTTGTCAGAGAATCGGGGATGGCAAAGGTTTTGATGATAGGTTTCGCGGCCTGCCGGGAGTGGCGGGCGGCGTCCGGGCCACAAGGCCGGGCGGCGAAACAAAACAACAAGAAAATTTAAAAGACAGATATTATGGGAAAAATTATCGGAATTGACCTCGGCACCACCAACTCGTGCGTGGCCGTGATGGAAGGCAACCAGCCGACCGTGATCATCAACGACGAAGGCGCACGTACCACGCCGTCCGTCGTCGCTTTCACCGACAATGGCGAGCGCAAGGTGGGTAACCCTGCCAAGCGTCAGGCCATCACCAACCCTCACAACACCATCTTCTCCATCAAGCGTTTCATGGGCGAGACCTATGACCAGGTGGACAAGGAGATCGCCCGCGTCCCGTACAAGGTCGCCCGCGGTGAGAACAACACCCCGCGCGTTGACATCAACGGCCGCCTCTATTCTCCGCAGGAGATCTCCGCGATTATCCTCCAGAAGATGAAGAAGACGGCTGAGGATTACCTCCGCCAGGAGGTCACCGAGGCGGTCATCACCGTCCCGGCCTACTTCTCCGACTCGCAGCGCCAGGCCACCAAGGAGGCCGGCAAGATCGCGGGCCTGGACGTCAAGCGTATCATCAACGAGCCGACGGCCGCCGCTCTCGCATACGGCCTCGACAAGAAGAACAAGAATATGAAGGTCGCGGTCTACGACCTGGGTGGCGGTACCTTCGATATCTCCATCCTGGAGCTCGGCGACGGCGTGTTCGAGGTGAAGTCCACCAACGGTGACACCCACCTCGGCGGCGACGACTTCGACCAGGCCATCATCGAGTGGCTGGCCCGCGAGTTCGCCACCGACAACGGCGGCATCGACCTGAAGAAGGACCCGATGGCCCTCCAGCGCCTCAAGGAGGCTGCCGAGAAGGCCAAGATCGAACTCTCCAACGCCACCAGCGCCGAGATCAACCTGCCGTACATCACCGCCGTTGACGGTATGCCGAAGCACCTGGTCAAGACCCTGAGCCGCGCCAAGTTCGAGACCCTTTGCGACGACCTCTTCCGCCGCAGCATCGAGCCTTGCCGCAAGGCCCTCGAGGACGCCCACCTGCGTGCCTCCGAGATTGACGAGGTCCTCCTCGTCGGCGGTTCGACCCGTATCCCGAAAGTCCAGGAGCTGGTCAAGGAGTTCTTCGGCAAGGAGCCGAACAAGAGTGTCAACCCGGACGAGGTGGTCGCCATCGGCGCCGCCATCCAGGGTGGCGTGCTCGCCGGCGACGTCAAGGACGTCCTGCTGCTCGACGTCACCCCGCTGTCCCTCGGTATCGAGACCCTCGGCGGCGTGATGACCAAGCTCATCGAGTCCAACACCACCATCCCTGTCCATAAGGAGCAGGTCTTCTCCACGGCTGCCGACAACCAGCCTTCCGTCGAGATCCGCGTCCTCCAGGGCGAGCGCCCGATGGCCAAGGACAACAAGCAGATCGGCATCTTCCACCTCGACGGCATCGCCCCGGCACCCCGTGGCATCCCGCAGATCGAAGTGTCCTTCGATATCGATACCAACGGTATCCTGAGCGTGTCCGCCAAGGACAAGTCCACCGGCAAGGAGCAGCACATCCGCATCGAGGCCTCCAGCGGCCTGAGCGACGCCGAGATCCAGCGCATGCGTGACGAGGCCAAGGCCAACGAGGCCGCCGACAAGGCCGAGAAGGAGCGCGCCGACAAGCTCAACAACGGCGACGCGATGGTCTTCCAGACCGAGCGCAACCTCAAGGAGTACGGCGACAAGATTCCGGCCGACAAGCGTTCCGCCATCGAGGCCGCCTGCGCCGACCTGAAGAAGGCCGTGGACGAGAAGAACGTCGATGCGATCGACAGCGCCAACGCCGCCCTCGAGGCCGCCTGGCACGCCGCATCCGAAGATATGGCCAAAGCCGCACAGGGCGGCGCCCAGCAAGGCCCTCAGGGGCCGCAGGGCGGTCCCCAGGCCGGCCCGCAGGGCCCCCAGCCTGACTACGGCAACGGCCCCGACGAACAGTAAGCGCCTTCGCGCTTACTGCTCGTAGAGTCCCTGATGACAGGGGGAAGTTTCCCCCTGACCCCCTCGGTCGGCATGGCCTCCGAATAAAAAAAAGCAGCGCAACCGCGCTGTTTTTTTTATTTCACGATGCGGAAGTAACCTTCCTTGCGGGGCTTGACCGTCGGCGGGAAGGCGGCGGGGTAGCCCAGCGCCAGCGCGCCGATGCCGATCAGCCCGTCGGGCAGCCCGAGCTCGCGCATCAGGGCCTTGCCCTCCGGCGTCGCGAACATCTCCCGCTCGCGGTTGATCCAGCAGGAGCCGAGGCCGACGGCGTGCGCCGCCAGCATCATGTTGCCCAGCACCAGCGAGCCGTCGGGCACGGAATTGGCCCATTCGGCCGGGTCGCTGCCGAATACCAGCACGATGGTCGGCGCACCGTAGAACGGCGCCGGGCGGCCCCAGACGGCGGCATTCATCGCGTCGATGCGCGCCACCAGGTCCGGCCGCTGCACGGCCACGATCCACGGGTCCTGCCGGCCCATGCCGGTCGGCGCCCAGGTGCCGGCCTCCAGCACGGCCTGCAATTCTTCGTCCTTGATCTGCTCCGGCTTGTAGCGCCGGATGCTTCTGCGCTCGCGGAGCGCCTTGAGTACTTCGTTGTCCATAATACAAAGATAAGAAATAATAACATAGTTGTTTTAAAACAAAAGTGTTATTATATTTGCCGTATGGACAGTATTTTTCAATACAACAAACCCGTGACTGGCAAGCAGTTCCTCGGCCGCAAGACCGAGCTGCGCGCCTTCGCCAACCTCCTCGGCCAGGGGGAGAACGTCGCCATCTACGAGCCGCCCAAGACCGGTCGCCGCTCGCTCGTGCAGCAGGGATTCTTCTTCATGAAGGGCTCCGGCCAGCGCTTCGAGACCGTCCAGCTGACGCTGCTGGACGTGCGGACCCTGTCCGACTTCGCCTTGCGGCTCGCCGGCAGCGTCGTCCGCACCCTGGGCAGCGGCCCCGCGGACTACGCCCGGGCCGTGCAGGAGCTGCTCGCCGGGACGCACTTCGTCTTCGACCGCGAGCGCTACGACAACCTGGACGAAGTCGTCTCCGCCGGCGGGGCGCTGGACGACGGCGACCTGCGCGCCGCCTACCTGCTGCCCTACCGGGTCGGCCGCCAGCACGGCGACCGCCGCTATGTCGTGATCGACGAGTTCCAGAACGTCATGCTCACCGAAGACGGCGACCGCGCCTGCCAGATCCTGGAGGACGTCTTCAAGACCCTCCCCGAGGACCTGTCCGGCTGCGCCTCCTACGTCTTCCTCGGCTCGCAGGTCAACGCGATGCACGACATCTTCGGCGTCAAACGTTACTTCTGGCGCCGGGTGGAGCGCGTCCGGCTCGCCCCGATCGACACCAAGGAGATCCTCGAATACGTCGTGCGCGGCTTCCTCGCCACGGGCAAGGTCATCGACCGCGACCTGCTGCTGGGCGTCTGCCGCCTCTTCCGCGACAACATCTGGTACATCAACCATTTCAGCGCCATCTGCGATTCCCTCACGCGCGGATACATCATGGAGCCGACGCTCAACGACGCCCTGAGCTGCCTGATCGCCGTCCACGAGGGCCGCTTCGTGGCCACGATGAACGACCTGACGACCTTCCAGGTGAGCCTCTTGCGCGCCATCCTGGAGGGCCACAAGCGCTTCAGCAGCGCCGAGGTCATCAAGCACTACGGGCTCAACTCCTCCGCCAACGTCCGTCGCCTCAAGGACGCCCTCTGCAAGAAGGAGATCGTCACCTTCGACGAAGACGACAATCCCGTGCTGCTGGACCCGCTCTTCGAGTATTGGGTGCGCAAGTACTACTTCAACATGAATTTCGAATGATGAAAAAGAGAATTGCCGTGCTGACCGGCGCCGGCGTGAGCGCCGAGAGCGGACTGGGGACCTACCGCGACAACGGCGGCCTCTGGGACAACTACGACCCGATGGCGGTCGCGTCCGCCGAAGGCTGGGCGCGCAACCCGGGCCTCGTGCTCGACTTCTACAACATGCAGCGCGAGAAGCTGAAGGAGGTGAAGCCCAACGCGGCGCACCGCCTCATCGCAGAGCTGGAGAAGGACTATACCGTGGACGTGATCACGCAGAACGTGGACAACCTCCACGAGCGCGCGGGCTCCACGCACGTCGTGCACCTGCACGGCGAGGTCACCAAGATCCGGCCCGAGAATACCTGCAACGACTACGACGGCTTCTCCGAGAAATACGTCGTCGACATCGGCTACGAGCCCGTGCGCCTGGGCGACAAGGCGCCCAACGGCGCACAGTACCGCCCGCACATCGTCTTCTTCGGCGAAGCCGTGCCCAAAATCGAGCGCGCCGCCGACCTCGTGAGCGAGGCGGACATCGTCCTGATCGTCGGCACCTCCCTGCAGGTCTATCCCGCCGCCGGCCTCTACCGCTACGCCCGGCCGGAGGCGCCGATCTATCTCATCGACCCTGCGGAGGTCCGCCTCTTCGACGCGCGCATCCATCATATTCAGAAGGTTGCGACCGAGGGAATGCAAGAATTTGTTGGATTGTTAAAATAAATTGCTACCTTTGCACCCCAGTTTTAGAAAAAGGAGGTGTAAAAGCAATGATCATCGTACCCGTTAAAGAAGGCGAAAACATCGAGCGCGCTCTCAAAAAATTCAAGCGTAAGTTCGAGAAGACCGGTGCCGTCCGTGAGATGCGCGCCCGCAAGAACTTCCAGAAGCCGTCCGAAGTCCGCCGCATTGCGAAGCAGAAGGCTATCTACGTCCAGCACCTGCGTCTGGAGGAGGAGTAATCCTGCTTTCACCTTTCGAGATATACGCGTGGCCCCCGGGCCGCGCGTTCTTTTTTTTGTCCGCGCGCACGTAAAAAGCGAGAAATATTTGGCAGATCGGAGTTTTTTGTGTAATTTCGCAGCCCAAAATAGAATTGATGACCGCTAAGCCATTGATAAAGAGCTGCCTTCCGGCAGACGCTTACGGCCGAAACTTTTAATAAGTTTTAAGATGTACGCAATCGTAGACATTGCAGGCCAGCAGTTTAAAGTTGAGGCTGGCAACGAAATCTTTGTGCAGCGGCTCGCCGATGCCAAGGGTGCTGATGTGGAGTTCAAGAAGGTCCTCCTCGTCGCGGACGACGCGGCTGTGAAGGTGGGCGCTCCCTATGTTGAGGGTGCTGTGGTCAAGGCCACCGTCCTCGACGACGAAGTCAAGGCTGACAAGGTGATTGTCTTCAAGAAGATCCGCCGCAAGGGCTTCCAGAAGCTCAACGGTCACCGTCAGAAACTTTCCAAGATCAAGATCAACGAAATCGCTTAAGAGTTATGGCACACAAGAAAGGTCAATCCAGTTCCAAGAACGGTCGTGAGTCGCAGAGCAAGCGCCTGGGTCTCAAGAAATTCGGCGGCGAGGTCGTGAAAGCCGGCAATATCATCGTCCGCCAGCGCGGCACGGTCCACAATCCGGACCGCAACGTGGGCATGGGCAAGGATCACACGCTGTACGCCCTGATCGACGGCACCGTGAAGTTCACCCGCAAGAGAGAGAACAAATCCTACGTGTCGGTGATCCCTTTTGAGAACTAGTCTCGGGGGATTCGAGTTGAATCAAAGGACTTGCACTTCGAGACAGGTGTGGGTCCTTTTTTAATAGAAGAAGATTATGTTGACGCTCAAGATGCTTCGCGATGACCCGAAAGCCGTCATCGAGAAATTGAAAATCAAGAATTTCGACGCGCAGCCGATCGTAGACAAGGTGCTCGAGCTCGACGCGCGCCGCCGCAGCCTCCAGACGGAGAGCGATGCGCTGCTTGCCCGGCAGAAGCAGAAGGCGGCCGAGATCGGCGGCCTGATGAAGCAGGGCCAGCGCGACGCCGCCGAGGCTGCCAAGGCCGAGGTCGCGGCGCTCAAGGCCCGCTCGGCCGAGCTCCTCGCCCAGATGGACGAGGCCGCCGCCGAGCTGGAGGCCCAGCTCGTGCTGATGCCCAACACGCCCTGCGCGCTGGTCAAGCCCGGCAAGGGTGCCGAGGACAACGAGGTCGTCAAGATGGGCGGCCCGGAGGTCAACCTCCCCGAGGGTGCCCTGCCGCACTGGGAGCTCGCCAAGAAATACGACATCATCGACTTCGATCTCGGTGTCAAGATCACCGGCGCCGGCTTCCCGGTCTACAAGGGCAAGGGTGCCAAGCTGCAGCGCGCGCTGATCAACTTCTTCCTCGACTGCAACACCGCGGCCGGCTACAAGGAGGTCGAACCTCCCGTGATGGTCAACCGCGATTCCGGCTTCGGCACCGGTCAGCTCCCCGACAAGGAGGGCCAGATGTACCACGCCGAAGTGGATGATTTCTATATGGTCCCGACGGCCGAAGTGCCCGTGACCAACATCTTCCGCGACGTCATCCTGGCGGAGAACGAGATCCCGCAGCGCCTGACGGCCTACACGCCGTGCTTCCGCCGCGAGGCCGGCTCCTACGGCAAGGACGTCCGCGGCCTGAACCGCCTGCACCAGTTCGACAAGGTCGAGATCGTGCGCGTGGAGAAGCCGGAGGATTCCTACAAGGCGCTGGACGACATGGTCGCCCACGTGGAGTCCCTCGTCAACAAGCTTGGCCTCAAATACCGCATCCTGCGGCTTTGCGGCGGCGACATGAGCTTCACCTCCGCCATCACCTACGACTTCGAACTCTGGTCCGCCGCCCAGGGCCGCTGGCTGGAGATCTCTTCCGTCTCCAACTTCGAAACCTACCAGGCCAACCGCCTGCACCTGCGCTACCGCGACGCCGAGGGCAAGACCCAGCTCGCGCACACGCTCAACGGCAGCTCCCTGGCACTTCCGCGCGTCGTCGCCGCCCTCCTCGAGGACAACCAGACCCCGGA
>ONQP01000091.1 GCA_900319975.1 uncultured Bacteroidales bacterium
TACGGCGGCGAGATCGCGACGCTCACGACCGACGAGCAGCTCAGCAAGCAGCTGGGGACCTACACCGAGACAGGCTACTATGGTCCGGCCGTCTGGTACCGGGGCGACAACGCCCTCCTGGCAGGCCTCGAAGAGGCGGTCGCCGACATGCGCTGCGGCGGCACGCGCACGGTCGTCATCCCGGGCTGGCTGATGGGCGCGGATTCCCAGACCGGCGAGTCGTATCATTACGACACGGCCGAAGAATACTACGAGAAGGTCTCCGGCTCGGCCCCGACCATCTATACGCTAACGCTCGAGAGCGTCATCCCCGACATCGTCAAGTGGGAGAACGACTCGCTCGCCCGCTATGTCCCGGAGCATTTCCCCGGCAAGGTCGCGGCGGATTCCCTGAAATACGGATTCTATTACTTCCGCACGCAGGCACCCTCCAGCGAGGAAACGTTCAAGAAAGATACGACCATCTATATCAACTACATCGGCCGCCGGCTGGACGGCGTGGTCTTCGACACCAACATCGCGGACACCGCCAAGTATTACGGCATCTATTCCGCCAGCCGCACCTACGGCCCGGCCAAGATCAAGTGGTACGCCAAGGAAGGCGAATACACCGATATGGAAATGACGTCTTCGGGCAGCACCACCGCCACCTCGGTCATCCCGGGCTTTTCCTTCGCCCTCGACCAGATGCATCCCCACGAGCAAGGCGCAGCCATCTTCAGCTCTTCCTGGGGATACGGCACGCGCAGCTCCGGCTCGGCCATTCCGGCCTACTCTCCGCTCCGCTTCGATTTCCAGATCGTCGATAAACCTTAGCGCGGATGACGGCAGGCGCAGCACCGACCGAACTCGGAACCCGCAAGATCAGCACGCTTCTGAGGCAGTACGCCGTCCCGGGCATCATCGCCCAGGTGGCGGCTGCGCTTTACAATATGGTCGACAGCGCCTACATCGGCCATATCCCCGGAGTAGGCTCGTCCGCGATCACCGGCCTGGCCGTGACTTTCCCGCTGATGAACCTGTCCATCGCGATGGGCACGCTGGTCGGCGTGGGCGCGATGACGCTCATCTCCGTCCTTCTGGGCCAGCGCAACTACCAGGCGGCCCAGAAGGTGCTCTCCAACGTCCTCACGCTCAACGTCATCATCGGCCTCGTCTTCTCGGTCGTCACCCTGTCGTTCCTGAGTCCGATCCTGCGTTTCTTCGGCGCGAGCGACGTCACGCTGCCCTTCGCGCGTGACTATATGTCCATCATCCTGGCGGGCAACGCCTTCACGCACCTGTATTTCGGCTTCAACGGCCTGGTCCGGGCGTCGGGATACCCCCGCGTGGCCATGGGGCTGACCCTGTTCACGGTCATCAGCAACGCCATCCTCGACCCGATCTTCATCTTCGTCCTCGGGATGGGCATCCGCGGCGCGGCCATCGCGACCGTGCTCTGCCAGATGCTGGCGCTTGTCTACACGCTCCGCTTCTTCTCCGACAAGACGCGCCTGCTGCACTTCAGCAAGCCGCTCTTCCAGCTGGACTGGCACGTGGCGAAGCAGTCGCTCGCCATCGGCGTGGGCCCGTTCATGATGAACGCCGCCGCCTCGATGGTGGCCCTGTTCATCAACCAGCAGCTGGGCAAATACGGCGGCGACTTCGCGATCGGCTCCTATGGCATCGTCAACCGCCTGACGATGTTCTTCGTGATGATCAACATGGGCTTCAGCCAGGGTCTGCAGCCGATCGCCGGCTACAACTACGGCGCCCGCCAATATTCCCGTGTCAAGGAAGTCTTCATCCTGACGGCCAAGTGGGAGGTGCTCATCACCACGCTCTGTTTCCTGATGTCGGAACTGATCCCGCGCTTCGCCGTGCGCATATTCACCAACGACCCGCAGATGATCGACTTCGCGGCCCGCGGCCTGCGGATCATGAACTGCGGCTTCGCCCTGGTGGGCTTCGGCATGGTCACGGGCAATTTCTTCCAGTGTCTGGGGATGGTGCGCAAGTCCATCTTCCTGTCCCTGTCGCGCCAGCTGCTCTTCCTGCTGCCGCTGATCTACACCCTGCCGCTCTGGCTGCAGGAGACGGGGGTCTGGATCAGTTTCCCGATCTCCGATACGCTCAACGTCATCATTTCCGTCATCCTGATCGTCCGGCTGTTCCGCAAGTTCGACCGGCTCAAGGACGGCGAGAATCCTGATATCCTCGGCAGTGCCATTCAATCCTGACGCGTTATGGACAAGCACATCATCATCAACATCGGCCGCCAGTTCGGAGCGGGCGGCAAGGGCGTAGCCGACGTGCTCGGCGAGCGCCTGGGCATCCCGGTCTATGACAACGAGCTGCTGCAGAAGGCGGCGGAAGAGAGCGGGTTCAGCCCGGCCATCTTCAAGAAAAGCGACGAGAAGCGGCACCTGTGGCGCTTCGGAGCCCTCTTCGGCCTGAGCCGTGCGAGCTCCTACGCGCCGTCGGCCATCGACGGCACGGAGCTGTTCAAGTTCCAGAGCCAGGCGATCCGCGACATCGCCCGGAAGGGCAGCGCCATCTTCGTGGGCCGCGCCTCCGACTACGTCCTGCGGGACATGGAGTGCCTGGACGTCTTCATCTGCGCCCCGATGGAGGAGCGCGTCAAGCGCGTGTGCGAGCGGACGGGGATGACGGCCGAAGAGGCCGAGAAGTTCATTACCCGGAAAGAGAAGGCGCGCAGCGACTACTACAACTTCTTCACCTTCGGCAACTGGGGCGTGGCATCAAACTATGACCTCTGCCTGGACTCCTCCCTGTTGGGTCTGGAAGGAGCGGCAGAGGTCATCATCGATTTCGGTCGCCGCGCGGGGCTGCTCTAGCCATCCGCCGGCACCGGCGGCTTACAGCGCCAGGCCGAGATGCAGGCCGATCGACGGGCCGATGGACGGACCGAAGAAGACGTTGGACTTGCCCCACAGGCGGATGGACAGGCCCGGCTGCCAGGAAAGATACCAGTTGAGATCCCCGACCCTGGGACTTCCGTCAATGATGGCACCGTCCACTTTGTACGCATAGGAGCCGCCGACCATCAGGTCGCTGTACAAGGAAAAGCGGCGCTTCCGGTCCAAAGGGATATAGTGCCGGTGATAGAGATAGAAATTCCACCGGTACTGATGGGCGGGATTGGCGTCAATATACTGCCAGCCATGTCCCACGCCCAGACCGAATACCTTGTTCGGGCTGGTCCGGATGCCGCCGGTCAGCGACACTTCTCCATAATAGATCATAACGTTGCCCCGCACGCTGAACTCGGGCTTCCAGTATTTGCGCCCCTCGGCGGACAGGTGCGCCTTGACCTCCTCGAAATAATTCTTGGCCACGAAATTGGGCGTTTCGAAGTTCAGCTTGTCACCGACGACCGCGGACGTCGTGTCTGCCGTCTGGGCAAAAGCGGGAACCAGGATCATGAGAGCGGAAAGGATAGTGATGAGATGTTTCATAGTATTGTGGTTTTATTGTTTGTCGAACATGGAACGGAGGTCCTCCAGGGTGGCGCTTCCCTCCAGGTACAGGATGGTGATGATCCAGGCGGGGCCTTCCGGACGGGCCTGGTAGCAGAGATAGCGGTGGACCTTCCCCCGCTGGGCGGGCTGGACCAGGGCGTAGGTCAGGAGGTCGCCGGTCATTTCCGTCTCGGCGGATACCGCCGCCTCCGCGTCGGCTTTCACCAACGCAGCCACCTCCAGGGCCGTTTTCTCATCGACCTGAAACCGGACGCTGCGGTAGAAGTCAAGTTTGTAGGTAGTCATGCTGCTTCCGCGGACCTCCGTCTTGATCATACGGTCGAAAGGGATGACCCGTCCCCGGAAGATGGCGTTGCTGTTCAAGCCCCGCTGCGCAAAGGCCGCTCCGACTGACAGGAGCAGAGCCAGAAAACAAAGAAGTAATTTTTTCATCGCCGGAACATTTCTATGAGGTTTGTTTCGGCGGGCGATTCGCCCGCAAAAAAGTCCGCCAGCGAAGCGTCCACGGACGCCATGATCTGCTCGCTGTCGGTAGAAGTTTCTCCGTAAGCATAAAGGATGCACATATCGCGTCCTGTCCCCTTGTTGCGGGAGGCAATCCCGACGGACAGGAGGATGACGAGAGCGGCCGCGGCGGCGGCCCAGGAATAGACCAGGCGCGGCCGCACCTGGCGGTGCTTGCGCTCCCGGCCGATGGACAGGTAGCCCAGCACGCCCCGCAGTTCCTCGAACGCGGGATCGTCCGTCCTGGCGGCGTACCGGGCAAGCTTCCGCTCCTCTGCCGGAGTGGTCTCGCCATCCCAGTAGCGCTGCATCAAGGCTGTGTATTTCTCTTTATCTGTCATCTTTCAGTGCATTTTTAAGTGTTTTGCGGGCGCGGGAGAGTTGCATCCTCGCCGCGGCCGGCTCCATGCCGAGTTCCCGCGCTATGTCTTCCAGGGTCCGCCCGCCGTATTCTTTCTCCTCCAGGATGTACCGCTGCATCTCCGTCAGTTCCGATTCGATCTTGCGATGCATGGCGGCGTAGGCTTCCTCCTTGTCTTCCGGGGCCGGCGGCGCTTCCGCGATGTCCGCTTCCAGCGGGAACGGGCGCTTTCGTCGCCGCTCGTTGAGGCTCGCGTTGCGGACCGCCCGGGTCAGCAGGGCCGCGGCCTCCTGCTCGGAGTGCAGCGGATACCGCTTTTGCCAAAGGCGCACGAAACTCTCCTGCAGGATATCTTCGGCGCCGTCCGGGTCGAGCAGCACGCGCACGGAAATCCCCTTCAGCTTTTGCCGAAGCCTGACAAACGCGTCGGTCAGGAAATCATTCATCATTGCAACTACAGTCGTCGTTTTTTGTGCCGTTCACTCTATATAACACGGCAGATGGAGAAATGTAACAAAAAAAACAGAAAATGCCGCCCGGACGGGTGGCATTTTCTATCGGATGCGGAAAACAGGCATCTATTTCGCGTCCATCGCCTGGCAGGCGGTGATCGCGATCATCTTGTAGACGTCGTCCACGGAGCAGCCGCGGCTCAGGTCGTTGACCGGGCGGGCGATGCCCTGGAGGATGGGGCCGATGGCGTCGGCGTTGCCGAGGCGCTGGACCAGCTTGTAGGCGATGTTGCCCACTTCGAGGTTCGGGAACACGAGAACGTTGGCGTTGCCCGCGATCTCGGAGCCGGGAGCCTTCTTCTGGCCCACGGACGGGACGAGGGCGGCGTCGGCCTGGAGCTCGCCGTCGATCTTGAGGGCGGGATCCAGTTCCTTGGCAAGCGCGGTGGCCTCGACGACCTTGTCCACGACTTCGTGCTTGGCGGAGCCCTTCGTAGAGAAGGAGAGCATCGCCACGCGCGGCTCGGCAAAGCCGGCCACGCTCCTGGCGGTCTGTGCCGTGCAGACGGCGATCTGCGCCAGCTGCTGGGCGTCCGGAGCCGGGGTCACGGCCACGTCGCCGATCACGAGCACGCCGTTCTCACCGTACTGCGGGGTCTGGGTGACCATCAGCATCGCGCCGCTCACGCAGGTGATGCCGGGGGCGCACTTGATAATCTGCAGGGCCGGGCGGAGCGTCTCGCCGGTGGTGGAGAGGGCGCCGCTGATCTGGCCGTCGGCATCGCCGCTCTTGATGATCAGGCAGCCGAAGTAG
>ONQP01000055.1:0-6778 GCA_900319975.1 uncultured Bacteroidales bacterium
CACGATGTCGCGGCTTTCTTTTTTATCCCAGCAGGGACTGCAGGTCGGCGATCCAGCCGTGGATGATGCGGCTGTGCTCCTGCCGCTTCTGCGGGTCCTTTTCGAAGGATTGGAGCAGCCGGTCCTGGCGCTGCCAGTAGCGGACCAGCGCCTCCAGGAGCGGGCGGTCGTCGGCGGCCAGCAGGCCGCCGGACTGTGCCAGCTCCTGCATCCGCGCCTGGACTTCGTCCGCCGGGCGGCCGACGCATTTGCGGAAGTCCCGCAGAACCCATTGCCGCTCGAAGACGTTGCGCTCCTTCCAGCCTTTGTACTGCTCGCTGAAGGTCCGCGCGACCCGCCCGAGGACCTCGGCGTCCACGCGCACGACGGCGCCGTCCTTCGGCGCCAGGCCGTTCAGCACCTGCAGGGAACCGATTTCCTGGCCGTTGTATTCGTCCGCGTGCAGGACGGACAGGGCGAAGCCCAGCGCGGCGTCCTCCACGCTGATGATGTGGTCCTTGTTCATCTCGTAGAAGGCCTCCTCGGAGAGGTTCATTTTCGCGGCCACGACCGCGATCGACTTCTGCGCCGTCTCGGTCTTGACCAGGCCGGGGCTGATCGTGTAGGAACGGATCCCCGTGCCCTCCAGCTCCTGCGCCAGCGTGCCGGCCAGCTCGCCCTGGGCGGTCTTGAAGATCTCGTACGCGCCCATGTAGGCGGCCGCGCCGGAACTCGACACGAACACGAACGTGCCCGAGTCGCGCCGCTTCATCTCCTCCAGGAAGCAGTTGACCAGCAGGACGGGCGCCTTGAAATTGACGCGGTAGCCGTGGTCCCAGTCCTGACTTCCGATTGCGCCGACGGCGCCCAGATGCAGCACTGCGGCGTTGTTGAAGACGATGTCCGGACAGCCGTATTTCCCGAGCACGAAGGCCTTCATCGCTGCGAAGCTGCCTTCGTCCGCCAGGTCGATGTAGTAGTAGTCGGCCACCGCGCCCGGAATGGCCCGCAGGGTCGCTTCCGCGCGCTCGCCCTTCTCCCGGTCGTTGTCCAGGACGACGACCTTGGCGCCCATCGTGACGAAGCAGCGGGCGGTCTCGAGGCCGATGCCTCCCCCCGCCCCGGTGATCAGGACCACCTGGCCGGCCAGCGTCCCCTTGAAATCTTGAATGTCCATAGAAGTCTTTCCATTGATTCCTGAAATCCAAAGATACACAATCCGGAAGCGATATCCAACGCCCCACCCTCTAGAGAATCCGGACCGGCTAGGAATCATAACGCAACAACGGGCAGGACTTGGCACCACCGCCGGACATCGCGTCCGGCGGTTACGGGCGATCTCCGTCCGAGAGCTCTGGTGGCTCTCGAACGGAGTGCCCGTTGCCGACAAGCGAGGTGGCTGCCCGGGAAAGATGTGTTAGGGTGTTTTTCACAACTCGTTATCATTCAAGTAGATAAGAAGATACACGGGGTCTATTTTGGACCCGTATATTTTCGTAAAGCATTGATATTGTGAGAATAACGAAAAACGGGCACCTTGTCATTTGTTTCGGCAATCTGTCATCAGGAGCAACCGGGCGCGTGCGCTGTATCTTATTGGCACACTGCATCTTAAGATATTATCCCTACCTCAAGATCGGCAAGGATAAAAGCTCAAAAAGCTAATAATCAATATCTTACAACGCACGGCTCGACAAGGCAGAAAAAGGCTGTGGGATGCATCCGGACGAGCATTTTGTTGCTCGGGCGGATGCACCCCACAGCCTCTGCCGGAGGAGCCGGGTCGTGCCCGGGAGAGACTAGGCGCCGAGCCAGGTGAGGTGGCGCCAGAGGGTCTCGAGCGGGCCGCGCTGGTGGGTTTTCGCCCACTGGCGCAGGATGACGATCTGCAGGATCACGATGGCGATGCCCACGAGCAGCGACCAGGTGGTGCCCAGGACCTTGTACATCCCGAGGCCCCAGCCGTAGAAGATGAAGGCGCCGAACAGCGACGACATCAGATAGTTGGTCAGCGACATCCGGCCGAAGAAGCAGATGTGCGCGAGACTGCGGCGGAAGCCCGCGAAGCGATACCAGAGCAGCACCACGCCAAAAACGATCATCAGCAGGATGGCCAGGTTGAAGAGCGGATGCAGCAACGCATCAAGCGCACCGAAATCGACCGATCCGTGGCCGGCCGAGCCGAAGGCGACGCCGGCGCAGACCAGGACGAGGGAAACGACAAAGACTATATACCATACGCTGCGATGACGGCCTTCGTTGTAGAACAGGCGCAGCCGTCCGATCAGGATGCCCAGGAAGAACAGGCCCAGCGTCTGCGTGATGCGCCCCTTGGCCACGAACCAGAGCAGCGAACTCAGGAAACCATAGCGCAGGCTGGCGCCGGCGGCCTCCAGGAAGGTCCCCTCCCCGCAGGCCTGCCCCATCTTGAAGTAATAAGGCCCCATGGCGGAGACATCCGGCTTCCAGCCCGTGATCAGGCTGTAGATCTCCACCGGCTGCGCCAGCAGGAAGATGGTGACCACCCACAGGGCGGGCGTCGACAGATAGCCCGCCGGGATCATCAGCAGACCCAGGATGGCGTAGAAAGTCAGGATGTCACCGTTATAGAAGACCAGATTGACGACACCGAAGCCGAACAGCAGCACCATCCGCCAGGCGAAGCGGGCGGAAAAGTCCTTCCCCTTCTGCTCCTGGTTGTCGCGCATGATGAAGAAACTCAGGCCGAAAAGCAGGGCGAAGATGCCGTACATCTTGCCGGAGAGCAGGACGGTGAGCACGTTGAAGACCGCCCCGTCGAACGGGAGCGAGCAGGATGCCGACGGCCCGCCGAGATTGAAATGCTCGATGGAATGATAGAGGATGATGCCGACGACGGCGAGCCCGCGCAGGGCGTCAGCCACCTCGATGCGGCTGTTCTTGAGTCCTTGGGTCTTGTACATAGTGTCAGTCGGCAAAAACCATCTCGTCGAAGAGCCAGTCGGCATGGCCGACCTCGCGGATGACGAAAAGCAGATAACGGATGTCCAGGGAAATATTGCGGCAATACTCCGGGTCGAAGACGATGTCGCTCATCGTCCCCTCCCACACGCGGTCGAAATTGATGCCGACCAGGTTGCCGTCGGCGTTGATCACCGGGCTGCCGGAATTGCCGCCGGAGGTGTGGTTGGTGGCCAGGAAACAGACCGGCTGGTCGTCGTGGCCGCCCTCGGCATAGATGTCGCGCAGCACCTGCGGGATGTTGTAGTCGTAGATGTCGGGGTTGTCCTTCTCGATGATGCCCTTGAGCGTGGAGACGGGGCTATAGTAGACCGCGTCGGCGGGGCTGTAGCCCGCGACATGGCCGTACGCCACGCGCAGCGTCAGGTTGGCGTCGGGATAGAACGCCTTGTCCGGCTCGAACTCCATCTGCGCCTGCATATATTCGCGGTACGCGAGGTTGAGCGCGGACGAAGTCTCCGTGATCACGGGGCGCAGTTCGCTCTGGTAGAACTGGACGAAGGCGAGCCCCAGTTGCACGGCCGGGTCCGCCTGGACCTGCTCCAGGTCGTCCGGCGTCAGCGCGGCCACGCGGTCGCGGTCGACGAACAGCGACTGCGCGTACAGCGCGTCCCGCCAGGCCGCGGCGCTGCCGTAGGCCGCCAGCTGCTCGCAGAACCACGCCGGCTTGAACTCCGCCGACAGGTTGCGGTCCAGGGCCTCGACCATCGCCACGAAAGTCTCCTCGTCGATGGGCTGATAGTAGTCCTTATAGAACTCCTCCACCATCTCCCCGACCGGATGGGCGGCGCGCAGGGCGTTCGCCACATCGGTGGCGAACGAAAGCAGCTCGACGGTATAGACCGTCTCGCGGAAATACTCATAGGCCCGGTAAACCGGGTTGCGCTGCGCATACAGGGCGGCCAGCCGGTCCAGCAGGCCCTCGTAGCGCGTGCCCTTCGCCCATTCGGCGAAGCGGCGCTCATAGGCCTGCTTGGCAGCGACCGTCCCCAGGCGCGCGATGCCCTTCGCCTCGCCCTGCCATTTCTTCCAGGCATTGGCGACGCCGGCGTTCTTGGACGCATACTGGATGCGGACCGCCGGATCCTGCGCCATATATTTCTTCTGAATGTCCAGCCGGAGCGTGCGCAGGGCGATCTTCTCCGGATCGGAGACCTCGCCCACATAGCGGACGGCGTCCGAAGTCACGTACTCCTGCGTGCTGCCCGGGCAGCCGTAAACGAAGGTAAAATCCCCCTCCTTCACGCCCGCACGCGAAATGCTGAAGAAGCGCTTCGGCGTGAAGGGGACGTTGTCGGGCGAATAGTCCGCCGGCTCGTTGTCGCGGCCCGCGTAGACGCGGAAAATGGAGAAATCCCCCGTGTGGCGGGGCCACATCCAGTTGTCGGTGTCGCCGCCGAACTTGCCGATCGACGACGGCGGGGCGCCCACCAGACGGACGTCGCGGTAGACCTTATAGACGAAAAGGAAATACTGGTTGGCATAGTAAAGCGCCTCCACGCGGGCCTGGATGCCCTTGTCAGGGGCGGCCACCTGCTTCACGATGGCGTCGCCGTTGGCCTTGACCAGCGAGTCGCGCTGCGCCTCGGTCATCGCGGGCTCATAGCCGCGCAGGACCGCGGCCGTGACGTCGTCCATCCGCTCCAGGAAGCTGACGGTCAGGCCCGGATTGGGCAGCTCCTCACTGCGGGACATCGCCCAGAAGCCGTCCTTGAGATAATCGTGCTCCACGCTGCTGTGGCGCTGGATCTGGCCGAAGCCGCAGTGGTGGTTGGTAAAGAGCAGGCCGTCGCGCGAGACAAGCTCGCCCGTGCAGCCCGAACCGAACAGCACGACGGCGTCCTTGAGGGACGCCTGGTTGATGCTATAGACGTCTTCGGCCGTGAGCCGGAAGCCGTGCGCATGCATGTCGTCGATGCGCTGCGAGATCAGCACCGGGAGCCACATAGTTTTTCTTCATATTGGCGGTATCAATCGGTAATCAGTTCGTCGTCTCCCTCCGGGAGCGGTTTCTTGGGATTCTTCGGCACGCCGAGCTTGATCAGCTGGCGGGCCGAGGTCAGGATGGACTGGCCGCTCTCGCTGATCTTGGCGGAGACGGCGTCATATTGCTTCAGCGCATCGTGGAGCTTGTCGCCCATCAGGGCGTGCGCCTTGGAGAAATCGTACACGCGGTCCACCATGGCCTGCGCGGCCTTGATGATCTTCTCCTGGTTGCGGGCCTGGTCGTAGTTGGTCCAGGCGATGCGGATCATCCGCAGGAACGGCATCAGCGTCTCCTCGCTGGCGAGCAGGACACCCTGCCCATAGGCTTCGTTGAAGAGATTGGGAGCCAGCGACTTGGCGAGCTGCAGCGAGCCGTAGTTGGGCACGAACATCACCACGTAGTCGAGGCTCTTGTAGCCCTCGCGGATGTATTGGGGATAGCGCTTGCCGGAGAGGTCCTTGATCTGGGCGCGGATGGCCTGCAGGTTGCGCTGCGCGGCATTCTCCCGGGCCTGCGGATCCTCGGCGGCGAACCAGTCGGAATAGGCGTCCAGCGAGACCTTGGCGTCGATGATGACCTCCGTATGGTCGGGATAATGGAGAATGTAGTCGGGACGCATCCGCTTGCTGCTGTCGTCGTTGTGGACCGTCTGCCCGAGGGCGTCGCGGAGCGTCTCCTCCCGGTCGAAGTCGCGGCCCTCGACCATGCCTTCGTTGACGAGCATGTTGTAGAGGATGACCTCGCCCCAGCCGCCGGCCGTCTTGTTCTGGCCCTTGAGGGCCGAGGCCAGGTTGTCGGCCTTGGCGCCGATGCTGGAGGTCTGCTGCTGGAGGTTCTTGACGGCCTGCTCCATCGCTTCCTTCAGCGAAGCAGCGCCTTCCGTCTGGGATTTCTTCTGGGCGTCGAAGGCCTCCTGCATCGTCTTGATGTCCTTGCCCAGGTTGCCGGACAGGTTCTTGAAGGTCTCCTCGGCCTTCTTGCTGATCGCCTCCTCGCGCTGCTTGAGGAGCTTCTCCGTCTCGGCGGTCATCTGCGCGCGGATGGCCTCGATCTGCTGCTTGAGCGCGGCGTCGTTGGCTTCGCGCAGCTGCTTCAGGGCCGCCTCGTTGGCCTCCCGCTGCTGCTTGATCGCCGCTTCGCTGGCCGTCCGCTGCTGCTGCAGGGCCTTCTCCCCCGCCTCGGCCTCGCTCCTGCGGAGCGCCTCCACGGTGTGCACCTGCCCGGCCTTGCGGACCAGCAGGAATGCCAGCACCAGGATGATCAGCGCCGCCAGGCCGATGATGATGTATAATGTCGTCTCCATACTCATAGCAAATTTACAAAACCTCTACCACGCCCTGACGAGCGCGAGCGCCTCCTCCACGCAGGCGTCGATCTGCGTCTGCACCTCCCCGGGCGTGATGTAGTCCATGTTCCAGGCGGCGACCGTCGTCAGCTCGCCGAGATTCCAGAGCAGGCCGAGGGCGCGCAGGTAGGGCGTGGCCTGCTCGCGCGGGTCGCCCGTGGGGATGTCCATGCCGCGCGTGGTGATGAAAAGCACCTTCGGGGCCTTGCAGAGGCCGACGCAAGTGGTGCCGTTGTCGGTGAAGGTCACGTCGAAAAGCGAGGTCTGCTCGAAAAAGGCCTTCAGCACGGCCGGGATGCCCATGTCCCAGAAAGGGGCCGCGATGAGGATGCGGTCGGCGGACGCGATCTCGCGCGCGGCGGACGCGGCCCAGGCGGGGACTTCCCCCGCCCCGCGCGCCGCGAACAGCGCGGGCGTCAGCGGGACGACGCCCTCCATCTCCGGGAGGTCATAACGGACGGTCTCAT
>ONQP01000055.1:6816-20746 GCA_900319975.1 uncultured Bacteroidales bacterium
AGGGTCCGGGAATCTCCCTGCCGGACGCAGGCGTTGATGACCACGAGCTTCATCTCTTTCGTCGTTTTTCGCATAAGTACAAAGATAAGGATTCTCCCCGATCTTTTGTTATATTTGTCTATCTGAAAACACACTCTTTTATGGTCAGAAGAACATTTCTCAAGAAGGCGGCCCTGGCCGCGGTCGGAGCAGCCGTCACTTCGCCTCTTTCCGCTTTGGCGAAACAGCCGAAAGGCAGCGCCCGCAAGAAGGTCCTGCTCATCAACGGCAGTCCGCGCCCGGACGGCAATACCTTCTGCGCCCTGCAGGAGATCGCGACGCAGCTGCAGAAGCACGGCATCGAGACCGAGATCTTCCAGATCGGCAACAAACCCGTGCGGATGTGCATCAGCTGCGGCGGCTGCCGGCGCGGCAAGGGTTGCGTATTCAACGACGACCCGTGCAACGAGATCGCGGCGAAGCTCGCCGAAGCGGACGCGCTGGTCGTCGGCTCCCCCGTCTATTACGGGCAGCCCAACGGCGGCGTCCTGGCGGTGATGCAGCGGCTCTTCTACTCCAACGGCCAGCTGGTGCAGAACAAGCCGGCGGCGGCCGTGGCCGTGTGCCGGCGCGGCGGCGCCACGGCGTCCCTCCAGACGCTCAACATGATGTTCGAGATGATGAACATGCCGGTCGTGACCTCCCAGTACTGGAACATCGCCTACGGTGCCGCCAAGGGCGAGGTCAAGCGCGACGCCGAGGGCATGCAGACGATGCGCACGCTGGCCGACAACATGGCCTGGCTGCTCGACAAGATCCACGCCGAAGGCGGCAAACCCGCCCCCGACCGCAACGAACCGCATACATTCACCAATTTCATACGCTGATGACTTTCCATTCCTACGGACAACCCGGACGCCCGCGCCTGCTGCTCATCCACGGCCTGGGCGTGACCCACGAGATCTTCCTGCCCCTGATCGGACTGCTCAAAGGCGAGTACGACATCACGGCCGTCGGCATCGACGGCTTCCTGCTGGGAGAGAAATCCCGCTACACGTCCATTGACGACCAGGCCAGACAGATCATCGCCCACGTCCGGGAGCATTTCGACGGCCATCTGGACATCGCCTACGGTCTCTCGCTGGGCGGCAAGATCCTCTCGCGCGTGCTGGAGCGCAACGAGATCGTCATCGACCACGCGATCCTGGACGCCGCGCCGCTGCTCCCGCTCCCCAGGTGGAGCGTAGACCCGCTGCGCTACTACCAGAGCTTCAACGTCTGGACCTGCTACCATTGCACCGGCTTCTGGAAATGGGTGTTCCATTCGCACTACATCAACGCGATGCTGGACGAATGCAGGAAAGCCTGGCCCTCCGGCAAGGGAAGAGCCGTCCGGGAAGGTTACAAAGACGTCTATACCAACAAATTGGAATCCATCCACGGCGCCGACATCCACTTCTGGCACGGGACCAAGGAGGGCTTCGTCGCCCGGCCGCAGGCCCGGCATCTCCTCGCCCTCTGCCCGGAAGCCCATGTCGAGGTTTTCCCCGGCATGAACCACGGACAGCTGCTGATGGACCGCCCGGACGAGGTCGCCGACCGGATCCGCCGGATGACCGTTTCGGAGAACTGATCTTCGGACGACAGCGATTCGCATAAAAAAGGAGGCTGGCCCCATCGGACCAGCCTCCTTTCGTATAGGCGTCGTCTACTACTTCATGAAGTAGAGTTTCTTCGGCGTGAAGCGGTCACCCGTGACCAGAAGATGCTGCACGTCGATGACATCCATGATCGGGTCGTCGCCGAGCGTGACCGCCAGCGTCCAGGTGCCGTCGCCGTTGTCGGTGAGGCCCTCGCTGCCCGGCATGAAGTCGTTGCCGGTCCAGGTCGTGCTCCACCAGCCCGTGGTGATGCGGATCTGCGGGTTCTCAGCCTCGACATCGACATAGAAGGTGCCGGCTTTCATCTCGGCCCAGACATCGTCCGGAATGGCATAGATCTCCTCGCCGGTCTTGTTGGCATCGGCCGCGAAGCGGTAGTCGCTGCTCCAGGACACGGCGCCATGGCTGCCGTCGTTCGCCCAGATGGAAGTCTTCTTCTTCTCCCAGTGTCCGCCTTCGGCGCCCGGTTCGTACTTGAGCTCCGGCAGCAGGAATTCCTTGCCATCGAAAGTAAACAACTTGGCCACATAAGTGCCGTCGAAGACTTTCTTCGGAAGGGTGATCACGATTTTGTTTTCGCCCTTGCGATAGAAACACTCGTCCTCGAGACGCATGGGATTTCCTTCCGCGTCAGGCAGCTCGATTGCACAGACGAACTGCAGGTCCGTACCATAGACCTCGATCTGCTCGCCACCCTTGATGGTCGCGCCTGCCTCAAGCGAATAGCCGGAAACGCTGGTGGAGCCAAGGGTCAGCGGCAGGCGGGAGACGGCCTCGCCGTCTGCGGTGATGACCTTGATCAGACCACCGTCGGCGGCGATGCCGGCCGGGGCGGTGACACGGATCATATCATTGCTGACGATTTCGAAATCGGTGACACTGACACCGTTCGGGAACTCGACCGCGCGGGCAGTCGCGAAACCGGAACCGTTGATGGTCATCGGCTGACCGGCGACCACCTTGGTCGGGAAGAACACCTTGATGCCCAGCCCGACTTCCGCCGACTCCTCGAGAGGTTCCTGCAGGAGGTCGCAGGCCGTGAAGCTGCCCAGCAGGGCAACTGTCAGGAGTATGCTTAAATACTTGAATATCTTTTTCATATCGGTAATTCTTATTAAGCGCTCTACCAGCCCTGGTTTTGCGTGAGGTTGGAGTTCTTCTTCAATTCAGTCTGCGGGATGGGATAGAAGTAATACTTGTCATCCCACTGACGCGTAACGGTCGAACGGGTAAGCGTCAGGTCGCTGCCGATCGTCGCCACCTGGATGGTCCGGAAATACTGCGGGCCCTTCTTCCAGCGGCGGACATCCCAGAAGCGGTGGTTCTCGAAGGCGAGCTCCACGAGACGCTCACGCTCATAGCGGGCGACCCAGGCGTCGCCGTCCTCGGCGAAGGCCGGCATCTGGATGTCGGAGCGGTTGCGCAGGATGTTGATGGCCTGGTTGGCAGACATGCCATAAGTAGCGTCGTTGGCACTGCCGGTAGCGTGGAACGCAGCTTCGGCGAAGTCGAGATACATCTCGGCCAGGCGGAACAGGATCCAGGTATGGCGGCGCGTGACCTGGTTGTTGGCGGTCGTCACGCTGGAGCCGTCGACATACTTCTTCAGGTAGTAGCCCGTCGGGGTGGCACCGTACTTCGGAGCGGCGTTGAAGCCGCCGACGAAGGTCTCGATCACCTTCTTCTGGGCACCATTGGTCGGCCATTCGTCACCGTTCTTCACGACGGTCAGGGCGAAACGCGGGTCGAGGCCCTCGTAAGGATCGACGGTATTGAGGTCGATCGCGCCGGGATAGCGCTGGCCGAAGGTCTGGCCGTTGTCCGCATACTCGTACTGGTCGACGAAGCTCTGGGTCGGGCAGTTGCCGGAAGAGGCGTTCTCGACGCCGATCGGGAAGTTGGCCTTCTCAAAGTCGTTGCTCTCGCCGCGGCCAAGGCCGAAGATCAGCTCGGGGTTGAAGAAAGCATCGTGGCCCCACAGGGAACCATAGGCGCTGAGCTTCAGGCCCCAGGTCTCGGCATTGTCCAGGAAGAACTGGCAGGCCTCGGCGGCCTTCGCCCACTTCGTAGCGTCGTTGGACGGGTTGAAGAGCGGAGAAGCCGCGTAGAGCAGCGTGCGGGCCTTCAGGGCGAAGGCCGCCACGCGGGTGGCGCGGCCGATCTCGGCTTCCGCCTCGGTCGCATAGGAGACCGGCAGGTAAGGAGCCACGGCGTCGAGTTCGTCCACGATGAACTTCACGATCTGGTCTGCAGGGGTACGCTCGACGCTGTTGGCCTGCATGTTGGTGAGCGTGGTGGTCACGAGGGGGACGTCGCCATAGGCGCGGAACAGCTCGAAGTAGAAGTAGGCGCGCAGGAAGCGGAGCTCATACGGGAAGATCTCGAGCTGCTGGGCCCACTTGGCATAATCCGGATTGTACTGCCACTCCGAGATGTCCGCCTGGTCGATTTTCTCCAGGTACATATGGATGTCGGCCAGGGCCGTATAGGACTTCGTCCAGATGTTGGAATAAGGGTTGGCTGCACTCCAGCCACCGTTGGTGTAGTTGTTGACCGCGCCGGTCTCCAGGGCATACTGGGCTTCGTCCGTGGCGCCGGCCAGGAAGTAGGCGCTGTTGGGGTCGAACTCGCCGTTGTAGAGCTGGGCGTAAACGTCGAACACCATATTCTTGATACCGTTCGCGAAGTATTCGTAGGTCCATTCCTCGTCACGCGTGTTTTCCTCCGTATAGTTGAGGTCAGCGCACGAGGCCAGGACGATACCGGCGAAAAGGAATGAAATGATTCTATCGAGTTTCATAATTCTCATGCTTTATTAGAATACGACGGAAAGGCCGAGGGAAACAGCTTTCAGCACGGGATAACCGGTGTTGAGGTTCTCAGCATCCATGGCCGGGATGTTGTCGAAGGAAAGGAGGTTCTCGCCCTGGACAAAGATCTTGGCGCTCGAGATCTTCAAGGCGCGGAGCGCATTCGCGGGGAGCTTGTAGTAGAGCTCGCAGTCGCGCAGCTTGAGCCAGTTGACGGTGCGGTACCAGATCGTGGATTCCTGGGCGTTGTTGGCCACGGCCGTCGTCGACAGACGCGGGTACAGGGCGCTGGCGCCGGCCCGGTCGAAGCAGTTGTCGTAGTATTCCTGCGACAGGTTGCGGTTGTCGGAGAGCGCACCCCAGACACCGTCCACGTAGCGGAGGTTCTTGGTCTGGAAGGCCGCGCCCTGGAAAGCGACGTTGAAGCCGAAGCCCTTGTATTCCATGCCGAGGTTGAAAGCATAGTTGAGGGCAGGGACATAGGTGCCCCAGTCCATGGCCACCATATCGTTCTCGTTGATGAAGCCGTCGCCGTTGACATCCTTGTACTTGATGTCACCGACCTTGACCTGGCCGAACTCCTGCTTGGGGCTCGAGGCGATCTCTTCCTGGCTCTGGAAGAAGCCGAGGGCGACGAGGCCGCGGGCGTAGTCGGCAGGCGTACCGATGACGGAAAGGTTCGGGTAGGCAGGGGCTTCGATCCAGTCGAGGACCTGGCTCTTCACGAAAGAAGCGTTGGCGCCGAAGTTGAGGTTCAGGCCGCCGCTGAAGGTCTTGGCGAAACGCATGCCGGCCTCCACGCCATAGCTGGCAACCACACCCTTATCGTCGTAGGCGGACTGGATGCCCACCACGGCGGAGTTGAGGGAGCCGGCGCTGACGAGGATGTTGCGGCGCTGCTGATAGAAGGCGTCGAGCGTGAAGTCAAAGCAGTTGCCGAGGCGCAGGTCGGTACCGAGGTTGGCCTTGTAGGCGGCCTCCTGCTGGAAGTGCGTCGTCGGGAACTGCGTCAGGAACGCGCCCCAGGAGCTGCTGAAGCTCTGGCCATACCAGAACTGGCCGTGGGAATTGGCCCAGTTGGCGAGCCAGAGGCCGGCCTGCGGGACATAGTCGGTGTGCTGGATGCCGGCGGAAGCGCGGAGCTTGCCGTAATTCACGACACCGTCCGGATTGTTGGCATAGATCCAGGCGAGTCCGAGGGTCGGCGAGAACGCCCACTTGGCCGGGTAGGAACGGTTGGAGCCGTTGGCCGCGAGGACGACGTCAGCCACGAACTTGTCGGCGTGGTCGTAATGCAGGGCGAGGTTCCAGTTGGCGCGGTACCAGGTGTGGCTCCGGCCGTCGCGGACTTCGCTCTTCATGTTATAGCCGGCGTTGGCGGCGAAATTGTCGCCGTTCTCGAACGTCGTAGCATACTTGAGGCCGGCGCTGACCATACCGATGCGCCACTGGGAATCCAGGCCGTAGGTGAAGCTGGCCTGGTTCTGGACATCACCCATGACCGCGGCGTCCATCGTGCCGGCAGCGTTGATATAGTTCCAGCCGTACTGGTAGGTCCTGGTGCGGTTCTCACGCATGATGGAAGCGTTGTCATAAGCGCCGCTGGCGTAGAACTTCAGGCCCGGGGTCAGGAAATCGAGATCCTGCTCGAGGGTCAGGTCCGCCCAGATCTGGCGCTGGTGCGTCTTGGTGAAGCCGGTCCCCCGGGTCTTCGCCACGAGGTTGAAGTCGCCATAGGCCTGGCTGCCGCCCCAGACGCTCGGGATATACCCCGGCTCGCCTTCGGTCCCGATGGCGGAAGTCCGGATGGGGAAAGCCAGCGCAGGGACTTTGTAGAGATGCCACCAGGCATCGTCGGAGCTGACGTTCGGCACGCCGTTGGTCTCCATGAAGAGCGCCAGGATGTTGGTCTTGACGCGGGTGGAGCTGGTGACCTGGAAGTTGACGTTGGCGCGGATGTTCACCTTGGAGTACTTGAGCTGGGAATCCCAGTCACCCTCGGTGGCGTTCTTGTAGAGGCCGCGGGCGTCGGTGAGGTTCAGCTGGGTGTAGTATTCGACATGGTCGGAACCGCCGAACATCGACACGAAAGCGTCGGTCTCGTGGGCGTTGTTGCGGAAGACTTCATCCTTCCAGTTGACGTTCGGATAGAGGTACGAATCGTTGATATCCGTGCTGCCCTTGAACTTCTGGAGCTCAGCGTCCGTATAGGCGACGCCGAGGCCGTCGTTGAGGCGGGCCTGGTTCAGCGCATTGGCGTAGTCGAACGCGCTGACCATATCGGCCATCTGCGCGCCGAACTGGATCTTGTGGGAAGCGCCGGCCTTGATGTTGAAACCGGTGCCCGGCTGTCCGTGCTTGGTCTTGACCAGGAGGACGCCGTTGATGCCTTCGTGGCCATAGAGCGCCACGGCGGCGGCGTCGCGGAGGACGGTCACGCTCTCTACCTCTTCGACCGACAGGCGGTCGATCGGGCGCTCGTAGCCGTCAACCAGGATCAGGATATCGTTCTCACCCGACGTCTGGGTGCCGCGGATATTGAAGAAGGCTCCGTTCCCCTCTTCGCCCTTGAAACCGGTGTTCTGCAGGGCGGTCAGGCCGAGGAGCTTGCCATAAAGCGCGTCGGCGAGGCTGATGGCGGAGGTGTGGCTGAGTTCTTCGGCGGTGATGGTGTAGGTCGCCGCCGTCGTGAGGAATTCAGTGGTCTCGACGCCCTGGCCCAGGTCGATGCTCTGCGCCTTCTTGTCGCGCAGCTCCGTCTGGGCGTCCGTCGTCACAGGGACGGCGAGAAGCCCCAGCAAGCCGCAGATAAGTATATGATGCAATTTCATAATCTTGACAATTTCAAATTATTACCAACCAGGATTCTGCGTAAGGCCATAACCCTTCTGTACTTCGTCACGGGACACCGGGTCGAGGTACCACTTGTTCGTCCAGAAGCCTTCGTCCCACCACTTGCGGGCACCGTTGACGATCACCGGCTTCTCGTACTCGAAGAACGGCCAGGTTTCACCGGCCTTATACTGCTGGTCACCCTCCGTCAGGCGGTTGCCGGCAGCGTCGAGGCGATAGATCCGGATCTCGTGCAGAGGCTTGGTGAAGAGGTCCTGGCGCTTGCGGCGGACCATGTCGTAGAGGCGGTCGCCGCACTCGGCGCCGATCTCGCAGTTGCGCTCGCGCAGGATTTCGTCGATGAGATTCTCCTTGTTGGAGGTCAGATGCAGCTGGGGGTTCATCGTCTCGAGACGGCCCAGGCCGACGCGGCTGCGCACGACGTGGAGGTCGTCCAGCGCCTGCGTGAACATGCCGAGTTCCGCCTCCGCCTCCGCCTTGATGAGGTACATCTCGGCCAGGCGGATGTAGGACACGCCGATCGGAGCGTCGTCATAGCGGTTGCCGCCCCAGTAGTCGAGCAGCCATTTGAATTTGCTGTAGCCGGAAGCCACGTCGTCGGTGTTGTTGACGTTGCTGTTCTTCTCGAGGAAGCCACCGACCCAGGAATCCATGTAGTTCATACCCGCATAGTCGAATCCGGCAGGAAGCGACTTCTGGGGGACGACGATCGTTTCATACAGACGCGGGTCGCGGTCGGCGAACATGTCGATGTGGTCCGGGTTCGCGCCGCGGCCATAGAGTTTCTCGTACGGGAACACGCGGCCGTCCTGCATGCCGAAGCACTCCATCAGCTCGTTGGTAGGGACCTGGCCGCCCTGACGCATACAGTCAAGGGCGAAACCGCGCCAGCCCCAGCCCCAGCCGCCGTCGGACAGCGTCAGGGTCGGTTGGGCGTCGAAGAGCTTTTCGTGGTTGACCTGCTGTCCCCTGTTGGTGTAGCCGTTGCGGTAGCGATAGGCCGTACGGTAGGCCTCGCGGTAACCGGCTTCATCCTGGGTGGCAGGCTGGACCAGCTGATAATAATTGCCGTTGGCGGCATTGTCGTCGAAGAAATCCTTGCAGGCGTCGAGGCACTTCTGCCAGAGGCCGGCGTCATAGCCGCCGAACCAGACGTGCTCGATGTTCGTGAACTCGGTCTCCTTGTCCGCCGTGTACGTCATGTACGGCTCGGCGTTGTTGAACAGCGGAGAAGCGGCGAACATCCAGACCTTGGCGCGGAGGGCCTTGGCCGAAGCGCGCGTGAGGCGGCCGGACCACTGGCCCAGTTCGGTGTCAGGGACATTCCAGCGGAAGCCGGGCTCCTTGATGGCGCAGACGATCAGCGAGTCGATGAACTCCACGGTCTCCTTGGCCGTAGAACGGCCGGAGGTGAAGTTCTCACCCACGCCATAAGCCTTGCGGACGAGGCAGAGGCCGCCGAAATTGCGGAATGCGTCGAAGTAGCGGCTCGCCATGATGGTGTAGGCCTCGCCGCGCAGGCAGCTCTTCTCCGTTTCGTCCATACCGGGCACGCGGTCGATGTTCTCGATGATCTGCCAGCATTTGCGCACGGTCTCGTAGATGGAGACGCGGCCGCCGGCGTCGGAGTCAAGGCCTTTCTTGGTCGAATAGGAGAACTTGCCCTGGAAGTTGCCGTCTTCGGTATCCTGGGCGTTCTCCGTCAGGGCGCCGGGATAGTAGCTCTGTTTCGGGCCGCCCCAGCTCACGTAGCAGTGATAGGAGTCCGAGAGCACGTCGATCGGCGCGCCGTTCATCATGTTTCCGGAGGTGTAGGTGCAGTAGAGCTGTCCGTACGCGCTCCAGAGGAATTCAGCGCTGGAGAACACCGTCTCCATGTTGACGTCGATGCCCGGCGCCTTCTCCAGGAAAGCGTCACCGACAGCGAACGGGTCGACGCAGGAAGAGAGGGACATAGCGGCTCCGAGTCCCAGCGCAAGTATAATGTTGGATATCTTTTTCATATTCGTAGCTCCATTAGAAGTTGAACTGTGCGCCGATGTTGCAGACACGGGTCATCGGGTAACGCACACCGAAGTCGAGGCCCTGTCCCGGAGCTTCGGGGTCGTTGCCGTCGAAGCGGGAGAAGGTCAGCAGGTTCTGGGCGGACGCGAAGACGCGGATGTAGTTGAAGAACGGCAGGTGCTTCCCCTTGCCGAAGGTGTAGCCGATCTCCACGTTCTTCAGTCGAATGTAGCGGGAGTTGATCATCCAGGCCTGGGAGTCGCGGTTGTTGTGCACGCGATGGGTGAAGGAGATACGCGGCAGGATGGCGTTGGGGTTGTCCTCCGTCCAGGAGTTGTCGGCAACCCACTGCGCCAGGGCCGAGGTGTCGGTGGAACCGAACTGGTCGCGGAAGTATCCGTTCAGCGTACGGCTCACGTGGTCGGCGCCCGTCCACAGCATGGAGAAGTCGAGACCCTTCCAGTGGAAGCTGGCGTTGAGGGAGAAGGTGATTTCCGGCGTATCGGTGTAACCGAGCGGCTTGCGGTCGTTGGTGTCGATGAGGCCGTCGCCGTTGAGGTCCACATAGACGGCGTCACCATACTTGAGGTCGCTGTTGTCGGGCTTGGCCATCTGCTGCGGCATGTCCACACCGTACGCAGCCTTGTAGCGCTCCTCGGAACCCGGCTGGTAGAACTCGAAGAGGTCGTAGCCGAAGCGCTGGCCGACCGGCAGGCCGGTGTGGCGCAGGTAATCATACATAGGCGGGACCTCGAGCATCTCGATGACCGTATTGCGGGCAAACGAGAAGTTCGGGGAGATGGAATAGCGGAAATCGCCGTGGCGATCCTCCCAGTTGAGGGTGATCTCATAACCGCGGTTCTTCACGCGGCCGTCGTTTACGTTGCTGGCAGGCAGCGACGTGACGGCCGACAGCGTGGAGGCATTGGACACGAGGATGTCCTTGCGGTCCTCCCAGAAGAAGTCGACATAAGCGTGGAGACGGTCCTTGAAGAAGCCGGCGTCCAAACCGATATTGATCTTGCTGGCGGTCTCCCAGGTCACGTTGGGGTTGCCGGAAGTCAGCTCACGGACAGCCATCAGCCAAGAGGGGCTGGTACCGAAGTTGGCGCCGCGCTTCTGCGGGTTGACCGTCGTGGCGCCATTGTAGAACATCCAGGCGCCCGGCAGATAGAGGAAGCGATGGCCGTTGGTGTTGTCGTTGCCGACCAGACCCCACGAACCGCGGATCTTCAGGTAGCCGAACACGTCCTTGATGGGTTCCCACCAGGGTTCGCTGGACGGGATCCAACCCACGGACACGGACGGGAAGAAGCCGTAGCGCTTGCCGGGGGCGAAGTTCTCGGAACCGTTGTAACCGATGTTGAGGTCGAGCAGGTACTTGGTGGCGTAGTCGTAGGTGATACGGCCGACCAGACCGACATAACCCTTCGGGATGGACGTGTGGATACTACCGTCGGAATCCCAGGGATAATAGGTCTTGCTCTGGTTGTAAAGGAGCAGGGCGCCGACGTTGTGGTTGCCGAAACGGCGGGCGTAGTCGAAACTCGCCTCCGCGTACCAGTTGCGGCTGCCCGATCTCGACTCGCTGTAGGGAATCGGCCAGGTGATGTTCTCCTTGCGGAGCGCCTCCTGACCGTCCACGAGGGTGGCCACGTAGATAAGGCCGGTACCATAACCGTTCTGGCGGTTCTTCGTGGCTACGTACTGGGAGTTGTAGGAAGCCTTGACCTTGAAACTGAGGCCCTCGGTGAGGAAGCCCATGTCGAGCTTGTACTGGAGGTCGAAGTTGAGCGCATTGGTGCTCTCGTTCTTATAACCCAGGTCGTAGTAGTTGGAGAGCGCGTCACGGTCGAACGGACCGACGAGGTTCGAGTCCGAGACGATGTGACGGCCCTGCGCGTCGATACCGCTGCCGGCGTACGGCGTGGCACCCTGCAGGTAACGGAAGAGGAAGCCCTCGCCGCTACCCATCGTGTTGCGGTTCTGCATGCGGCCGCCCAGGGTAAGGGACAGCTGGCTGTGCTTGGTGACGTCGATATCGAGGTTGGCGCGATAGTTCAGACGCTTGAAGTTGAACGTCTCGTTCTTGTTGTCGGAGAACGTCTTGAACAGGGAATCCTGGTTCAGGAAGCCGGCGGACACGAAGTAGCGGACCCGGTCGGTACCGCCGTTGACGTTGACGTTGGCCTGTTCCTGCCAGGCGGTATCGTTCATGATATATTTGATCCAGTCCATGCTCGGGAAGGTGGTAGGCATGTCCTTCAGGCGGAAATGCTCCATCACGTCCTGGCTGAAACGGAGGCCGGTCGTGGCCTCTTCTCCTGTGGCGGGATCTATATAGGAAGCGAATTGGTTGTAGTCGGAAATAACCCTGGATCCGGGCCACTGGCTCATCGGGAGCACATCGGTGATCTGGGCGTAGTTCCACATCTGGCCGTAGGTGTAGGAGTCGGCGAAGTCGATGAACTTCGAGATCGACTGCACGGCGGTGTTGACCGAGGCGGTGACGGAAGCCTTGCCGGTCGTACCACGCTTCGTGGTCACGAGGATGACGCCGTTGGCGCCACGCACACCGAACACGGCCGTCGCCGAAGCGTCCTTCAGGACCGAGATGCTCTCGATTTCGTTGGCATCCAGCTGGGAGAACGGACGTTCGACACCGTCGACCAGGACCAGCGGCTCGGCGCTGTTGAGCGAGCCGACGCCACGGATGCGGATGACCGGTTCGTCAGCGCCAGGCATACCTGAAGCCTGAACGGCGGAAACGCCGGGGAGATTTCCCTGGAGGGCGTTCGCGACGTTCGCGACAGGAGCCTTCAGAAGGCCTTCACCACTGACAGCGGACACAGCGCCAGTAATGGTCACCTTCTTCTGCTGGCCGTAGGCAACGACCACGGCCTCGTCAAGCGCTTTGGAATCGACCTGCATCGTGACGGTCATGCGCGGACCTGTCACCTCGACCAGTTGCGTCAGATAACCGATGCAAGAGATCTCCAGTGTAGTGCCGCGGGGAACCGACGTGAGGACGAAATTTCCGGACAGGTCGGTGACGGTGCCGTTCTGGGTCCCTTGGATGAGCACTCCGGCTCCAATCAACCCTTCACCTTGTTCGTCAAGAACCTGACCTTCTACACGCAGATTTTGGGCGAAAGAATGTCCGGGCAACAGGAGCAGAAGCCCCAGCAGTCCGGACAGACGAGATAGTTTTCTCCTTTTCATCATGTTAGAAATTAATTTGTGGGTGAATTCTAATCATCAAAGAAAACCAAAATTTTAGATTATTCCTACATACTATTATAAAATATTTCCACAAGTTTTCAAAAACACCCTTAATAACTGCGTAACAAGACGGGGAAAAACAATTCAAATTATGCTCTAACGCATTTGTATAGCCGAATTTACATATTTGCACAATGATTTTTCCGCAAACTGTTCCCTTTTCACCCCAATGAGAGAAAGTATTGAAAAATGAAAAAATTGACTAATTTTACACCCGGACAAATACCACAGACAACAACCGGAATCATGAAAAAAACAACCTATATAATAATGTATGCCGCCGCCTTTCTGACCCTCGGTTTCCTGGCGGCGGGATGCCATCGCCTGGACGATCCGGCGCGGGAAGAAGAAGAGCAGGAGGAGGAACAGGAGCAGGAGGATCCGGGGACGCCCGGCATCTTCGAGCTGGCCGCCGACGCCATCCCCAAAATGGGCGCCGGCTGGAACCTCGGCAACACCCTCGACAGCAACAGCAACGACCTCGACAATATGTGGATCGAGGCGTGGACCAAGCGCACCCCGGCGGACTATGAGACCGCCTGGGGGCAGCCGCAGGCCACCCGCGCGCTGATCCACATGTTCAAGGAAGCCGGCTTCGGCGCCATCCGCGTGCCGGTGACCTGGTATCCGCACATGGGCACCATCACCCTCCACGACCAGACCAAGTGGGACCGTTCCACCTGGACGGGCACGGACGTGGACCCGGCCTGGATGGCCCGGGTCAAGGAAGTGGTGGACTACGTGATCGACGAGGGGATGTACTGCATCCTCAACGTCCACCACGACACGGGCGCCGAGAGCGCCGCCTGGCTGGTGGCCGGCGAGCGGGAGTTCGAGGCGGCCAAGGGCCGCTACAAGGCGCTCTGGCAGCAGATTGCCGACGTTTTCAAGGATTATGGCGAGAAACTGTGGTTCGAGTCCTACAACGAGATGCTGGACCCCTATGATTCCTGGTGCTTCGCATCCTTCAACGTCCAGCCGGCCCGCTACGACGCGGCCGTGGCCGCATCCGCCTACAAGGGCATCAACAGCTACGCGAAGCTCTTCGTGGAGACGGTGCGCGCCAGCGGCGGCAACAACGGCCAGCGCAACCTCGTCGTCAACACCTACGGCAGCTGCAGCGGCGCCGGCTCGTGGAACGGCCACCTGCTCGAGCCGCTCACGCAGTTCCAGCTCCCGGAGAAGCCCGGCCACATCGCCGTGCAGGTCCACAGCTACTGGAACGCCGACAAGTTCGCCTCCGAAAAGGCCGACATCGACAAGTTCTTCCGCGACCTGCAGGCGCAGATTGTCGACCGCCTGGGCGTCCCGGCCATCATCGGCGAATGGGGCGGCGGCACC
>ONQP01000055.1:20786-30974 GCA_900319975.1 uncultured Bacteroidales bacterium
CCAATTTCGCCAAATACTTCTCCCAGAAGGCCTTCGAAACCGGCGTTGCCGCCTACTATTGGATGGGCCTCTCCGACGGAGCCGACCGGTCCGTCCCCAAATGGTCGATGGTCAAGACCAAAAATGTCATCGTCCGCCCCTACTTGTAACGGAAAAATGCTATCTTTGATCCGTTCAAGAAGAGATGGAAGAACCTGTCCTCAACGCCCACAATAAAGAAGAATATCCGCCGATGCACACGGCGGAGCACATCCTGAACGGGACGATGGTCCGCCTGTTCGGCTGCCCCCGTTCGCGCAACGCGCACATCGAACGCAAGAAGTCCAAGTGCGACTACCTCCTCCCCTGCTGCCCCACCGACGCGCAGGTGGCGCAGATCGAGGCCACGGTCAACGAAGTCATCGGCCGCCACCTGGACGTGACCATCGATTATATGACGCGCGAGCAGGCCGCCACCATCGTGGACCTGAGCAAGCTCCCGGAGGACGTCTCGGAGACGCTCCGGATCGTGCGCGTCGGCGATTACGACGCCTGTGCCTGCATCGGCGCGCACGTCAGCAACACCGCCGAGATCGGCACCTTCCGCATCCTGAGCCACGACTTCGAGGACGGCCGCTGGCGCGTCCGCTGGAAAGTCCAATAGAATACCTGAACGCTATGATGATTTTTTCTTTCCTCCTTCTGGGCATCGTCGCCCTGATCGTTTCCGTCCTGCTCGCCATCCCGTTTGCCCTGCTGGCTTCGCGGATCGCGCGCAGAAAAGCGTTGAAGCACCGGCAGCTGATCGTCATTGCTGCCGCCGTCACCCCCGCCCTGTTCATCGGGATGGAGATCGTGTTCGGGCTGATCGGAAGCGTCTATGTTTCTGAGAAGAAAGGCGTGGACCTGGGATTTGGAGATCATTGGAAGGCGCCGCTGACGGAGAGTTATTATCTGAGCGCCGTCGACATGCCGGAAGCGGCGACGATCAGCAGCCGCGAAACCGACCGGGAATACGACGGATTCGTCCGGCATCTGTGGATAGACGACCGCATTTACGCGGCCTGTTCCACCGCAGACCAATATTCGATATACGCCTTCCACGCCCAGGACAGCGAGGTGGATACACTTTTGTTCAGGGCTGATTCCCTGCGCTATGCGGAAGTCCTGCAGGAGCGGAATCTCGATCCGGACACCGCCCTGGCCCCGGAAGAGTTTTTCACCCGGTCAATGAAAGAGGCGCACAAGATAGAAGAGCCGCTCCGGCATGCCCTCGCGACGCTGATCATCGTGGCGTTATGGGCTCTGCTCATCCGGCTTACACAGAAAAAAAGACACTGAACATGGACCGTTTCATCGACGCACTGCTGAGCGGCAAGACCGACAGGATTCCGGACGAATATGACTGGTTCTCCCCGCTGCTCGGCGACTGGGACTGCGACTATTACGACGAGCCCGAGCCGGGCCGCAAACGCCACGTCAAGGGCGAATGGATCTTCCGCCGGATCCTCGAAGGCACGGGCATCCAGGACATCTTCATTTTCCCGTCGCGGGCCACGAAAGAAGCCGAGCCGCAGCCTGACGGCGAATACGGTTCGTCGTTCCGGATGTTCAACAAGACTGCCAAGTGCTATGACGTCGTCTATACCTGCGACCACGCCATGAAGCGGCTGTGCTTCACCAAGCAGGGAGACCGGCTGGTCGGCAAGGTCCTGGCGGAGGAGAATGCCTACTGGATCTTCTCAGACATCACCGCGGACAGCTTCCGCTGGGAGAACGTACGGATCAAAGAAAACGGCGAGAAGTTCCAGCTCTGCGAAATCTTCGGCAAACGGATTCCGGACACGATATGAGAAATGCATTGGGATATATCCTCGGATTCCTGGTCTTCGTGGCCGGGATTCCCGCGCTGATGTGGTGGGCGTCGGGCAGGCCGCTCCTCTGGGCGCCCGCGATGCCCTGGCCCATCGTCGCCGCCGTCCTGGCGGTCGCCGGACTGGCACTCAGCATCTGGGCCATCGTCCACATGAAGAAGAAGGGCGAAGGCAACCCCTTCGACGCATACAACCACGAAGTGGCACCCCGGACCAAGCACCTGATGACGGACGGGCCTTACAGTTTTTCCCGCAACCCCATGCTGGTGGGCATCTACATCTACGACATCGGCGTGCTTTTATGGCTCCAGCAGAACTGGTACTCGCTGGCCGTCTTCGCCGTCCAGGTCATTCTGCTCACCCTGCAGGTCCGTTCGGAAGAGAAGCGCCTCGAAGCGGATTTCGGCGATGCGTATATCGCTTATAAAAAGCGCGTTCCGCGTTTCTTCTTCTAAAAGCAACAACATGTTTCTTGACACGCGTTGAAGGGCGCGCTACCTTTGCACTGTCAACCAAAAAGAAACGAACATGGAAGTCAAAGAAATCTTGAAAAACCTGCGCGAGCGGAACAACCTGACGCAGGAGCAGATGGCAGAACGCATCAACGTGACCCGGCAGGCCGTGAGCCGCTGGGAGACCGGCCTGACGCAGCCCAACCCCGAATTGCTCAAAGTCCTTTCCCGCGAATTCGGTGTCTCCATCAACACCCTGCTGGGCTCCCCGCAGACGCTTTATTGCCAATGCTGCGGGATGCCCCTGTCCGACGATTCGATGATCAGCCGGGAGAAGGACGGGAGCTTCAACGAAGACTACTGCAAGTGGTGCTACGCCGACGGGCAGTTCGCCTATAAGACCAAGGATTCCCTGCTGGACTTCCTCGTCCAGCACATGCCCAATCCGGAGAATCAGCCTGACGACGCGCGGCGCGCGCTCTACGACAGCCACCTCTCCCAGCTCAAGCACTGGAGATAAATCGAATTCGCCCATGGACCGCAGCTCACAGATCATCCGGACCAGCGTCATCGGCATCGTGGCCAATGTGCTCCTGGCGGCTTTCAAGGCCGCCGTGGGCCTTATTGCCAGCAGCGTGGCCATCGTGATGGACGCCGTCAACAACCTCAGCGACGCCCTGTCGAGCGTCATCACCATCATCGGCACGAAGCTCTCGCAGCGGCCGGCGGACCGGGCGCATCCTTTCGGTTTCGGGCGCGTCGAATACTTCAGCGCCATCATCATCGCCGTCATCGTCCTGTCGGCGGGCGTCACCTCCCTCATCGAGTCGGTCAAGAAGATCATCGAGCCCACCGCGCCGAGCTATACGACGGCGACGCTCATCGTCATTGTCGTGGCCATCGCGGTCAAGCTGGTCCTGGGCTGGTATGTCCGGAAGAAGGGGCGGCAGCTCAGGAGCGACGCCCTGGTCGCCTCCGGCTCGGACGCCCTGTTCGACGCCGTCATCACCACCGCCACGCTCGTATCGGCCGGCGTCATGCTGCTCTGGGGATTCTCCCTGGACGGCATCCTGGGCGCCCTGATTTCCGCCCTGATCATCAAGGCCGGCATCGAGATGCTCGCCTCCCCCGTCAACGAGCTGCTGGGAGCCCGGGTGTCGCCGGAACTGGTCAAGGCAATCCGGCAGGACGTCATGTCCTGCGAGGGCGTCCGCGGCGTGTATGACATCATCCTGCACAACTACGGCCCGGACGTGATGATCGGCTCGTTGCACGTGAGCGTGCCCGACACGATGTCGGCGCGCGAGATCCACGGGCTTTCCCGCCGGATAGCCGGCCTGATGCTCGCGAACCACGGGATCATCGTGACCGTCGGCATCTATGCCGTGGCCACCGGCGAGGACCGCCACGCCGAGCTGCAGGCGAAGGTGATGCAGGCGCTCGGCGCCCACAAGGAGATCGTCCAGGTCCATGGATTCTATTATGCGGAGAAGGAGCGCCTGCTGACCGTGGACGTGGTCCCGGACGTCGCGAGCGACCGCGACGCGACCCTGTGCGGGCGCCTGACGGAGGAAATCCAGGCGCTGGTGCCCGACCTGCAGGTCTCCATCGTCATCGACCACAACTACAGCGAATAGACACGCTGGGATTGCTTCGCCCTCCACGACGCAACCGCACACCTTGGCAACCCAATGCTTCACCATATTGCTAATTTGCGTATATTTGATTCAATAAATCGGAATTTATGGCCAGCAATCCAGACTTTGTACAATACGTCATCGACCAGTGCTCAGGCGCCGGGGAGATTGCCGCGAGGAAGATGATGGGAGACTACTGCGCGTATTGCGACGGCATTCTCTTCGGTCTTATCTGCGACAACAACCTGTACGTCAAGGTGACGGAGCCGGGCAGGGCCGTCCTGAAGGAAGTCGTCCTGCGGCCGCCGTATGACGGCGCCAAGGACTATTTCTACATCAGCGACGTGGATGACCGGGATTATCTGGCAGAGCTCATCACAGCTACGATCCCGGCGCTCCCGAAGCCGAAGGCAAAGAAGAATCCGTTGAAGTGAGTATGAATCGCGCAATCTGTCCTGTATTTCTCGTCGCATTCGGGATTGTCTTGTCGTCGTGTTCGATGATAAGAGGATACCGTGCAGATGGCCTGAATGGCCCGAACATTTTCAGCTTTGAACGCCACGTCCACGACACCGTCCCCAACGGCGACCAGGTGTTCCGGTTCAAAGTGGCCGAATCCAGGGCTGATTGGATCGACACGCTTCATTTCTTCAATGATCCGCCTCATTGTATTAACCAGACCTTCCCGGAAGCGATAGCCGACAAAAGCACGACGCAAGGGGTCATGATCATCCAGAACGACACGATCGTTTACGAGATGTACCGGGGCGATTTTACGGCGGACCGGCTGGCGACCGTCTTCTCCGTGTCCAAATCCATAACGTCGCTGCTGTGCGGCATCGCTTTGGATGAGGGTTATATAGAGAGCATCGACGATCCGGTCACCAAGTACCTGCCGGAACTGAAAGGGAGAGATCCCAGGTGGGAGATGCTCACCATCCGCTATCTGTTGAGCATGTTCAGCGGGTTGGATTTCGATGACGAGTATGAGTTCAATATCAAGGAATTGAAGACGGTCAACGCCATCGCAAGACTGAATTACGGGCACAATCTGGTGAAGCAGATCCGGGGCTTGAAATTCCGCTGCGACCCGGGCACGTCATACCGCTACGAAAGCATGACGACGGCCATCCTCGGCGTGGTCATCGAACGTGCTACGGGCAGGCACTATGCCGAGTATCTCAGCGAGAAAGTCTGGAAACCGCTGCAGATGGAATCGGTGGCGCTGGTCAATATCGACAGCCCCAGGCATCATGTGGGCCACGCATTCGGCGGCGTCACCTGCACCCTGAAAGACCTGGCCAAGATCGGCCGCCTCTACCTGAACGATGGCATGTGGGACGGCAAACGCATTGTGAGCGAGGAATGGGTGCACCTGACCACCGATTATTACCCGGAAACATGCTACAAGTACAGCTGGTATGACGTGCGGTATGAAAACCATAAGACAGGACAGTATCCCGGCTTTTACGCCCTGGGGATCTGTAACCAGATCCTTTACGTCAACCCGCACAAGAACCTGATCATGGTCCGGATCGGCCTGCACAACAACGGCTGGGCCACCATCCCGGCTGTGTTTGAGCAACTAAGCGATATCTGGCCCTGAATTCGCAACCGGGTCGTCAACAATTACCTCATCGCATACAAGGACGGATTTCCCGCTTCCTGAACCAGGTGTTGGAAATTACCCGCGCCGAGGTGATCCTGCACCCCGGGGCCGTCGAAAGACCGAGGCGTTTCTTCCCCGTATTGCTAAATTGCGTATATTTGCCGAGTTTTTTCCAAAACTAAAAGAATCTATGCAAGAAGAAAATAACCTCATCGAACCGCAGGACACCGATGCCCTTCGGTCTGCCAAGAAGAACATCATTGCCGGCGCACTTTGGTGCATCGGCGGATTGGCCGTAACCTATCTGTCCTACTATTTCGCCAAGCCGGGTGCATCGTACAGAATCGCCTCCGGTGCGATCGTCCTTGGTGGCTTTCAAGGGCTGCGAGGATTATGGGCTTACCTGTCGGAGGTGAAGTCCGACCGTGAGCGTTTCGGCAAGGGATTGGCCTTGGGCATCCTCGGCATTCTGGCTGTCATTGGCCTTGGCATCGGAGGATGGAAGTTCTCGCACAAGGATGACTTCCGGCCGCTGAGCGTGGAGCAAAAGCTGGACTATGATGGCGTGGGGCTGCATGTGACCATTCCGGCGGGATATGAAGCAATGAAGGCTGTCGTTAAGGAAGAAACCGACTCTACCTATGCAAGAATAGATTGGGAAGCAGCGTCTGATACCCGTCTGTTTCATACCACGGCTGTTTTAGTCTGCTACCCTGACAGTTTGGTGGCATTGGGGGCGCAGGCGATGGCGGATTGGCTGAATGAGGGTATGGATGAGGTGGAAGCCTACTTCCCTGACGGTTTCCTTTTGAAACCGCAGATGGTGGAGTTGGGTGGCGCCCAATGGCTCAAATATGCAGGAATCAGCGATGATATAGGCTGTGTCAATATCTGCTACCGGACAGTCCGCCGGAATTCCGAAATAATCATCGATCTCTATAGCTACTTCGAGGGAGACAGGCCTGGTGCTCTGTACGAACGCGAAAACCAGCGTGCCGATGCGTTCATCAGCCGCGTCCGGCTGGATGACTAAAACAGAAGGATTCACAATTTTGCGCCCGGGAGCCCGTACGAGGGGACCGGGTACGAGAAAAGGCAAGCACGACGTGCTTGCCTATTTCGTACCCGCAACCGGAGTAATATCGAATCAATTTCTCGAAGACCTGGAGAGGATTTGGGCGCTCAAAGATGTTATTCCAGCGATTCAAGACCCCAACCTTTAATGACAGTTTTTGGAGATATAGACAAATGTGCCTATCTTCACAAAGATAAATCGTTTTCCATAGGAGAGACACCATGAGAGTTGCCATATTGGGATTAGGAGTTATTGGCACCACATATGCCTACGCTTTTCAAAAAGCAGGGCATGAGACTTTTCATATTATTCGAGAAGGGAAAAAAGATATTCCTTCTGTAATATCAGTTCAGCTGTTGGATGGACGCTATAACGCCAAAGGTGAAGAGAAACAGGATAAGTATAAAGTTTCCATAGCTGAGAATAACGAGGAATATGACTTTATCATTGTCAGTGTAGCCAGTGGAAAGCTCGACGCAGCTATCAGGACAATAAAAGAGAGAAACATAAAAGGGACTATTGTCCTGTTCTGCAATTTTTGGAATGAGCGTAGTGATATCGAAAGAATAATAGCCGGCTTTGAATATATTACGGCTTTCCCGACCGCCGGAGGTCATATGAACGATGATGGTTCATTGAATTGTGCCTTATTCGATCATATCATGCTCGAGAGTCGAGAAAAGGCGAATATTGCCAATTATTCAGATCTGGAATCACTTCTGAATTCATCCGACATAAAGCAAGAGATACCTCATGATATGTTCGAGTGGATTTGGATTCACATGGCGATTAATGCCGGGGTGACTTCAACTGCCGGCAGAAATGGTAAGATTGATAATCCCAATCAGTTGGCCAGAGAATTAATGGCCGATTCAAAAGCTCTTAGTCTAGCAGTAAAGTCCATACGCGAGACCATAAAGACAGTAGAAGCCAGAGGTGTAAATCTTAGACTGTACAAAAATGAGTTACTGCCATATAGAATACCTTCCGGAATAGCAGGAATTGCCATGAAAATGCTTTTCGCTTCCAATGAACTTACTTCAAGAATCATGACACTCCATAGTGATGTCAATGATATTCTCTATGGTTGCAAATGCGTATATGATGAAGGCAAGAAACATGGGCTAGAGTTACCTTTGTTTTATAAAAACATGGAAAGAATCATGGCCAGTTTATAGGACAAGAGCTATGAAAAAGCCTGTCAGATATCTAATCATAACGTTCCTGATTTTAGCTGCCGCTTGTTTGACGATGGTGATTTCACCGACTTTTGGAAGGCAAGTCCCTTTCAATGAATGGGCATGGAAGCATCACCCCGTGCAAAAGGTCAGGTACTATATGTCCGATTCGATCCTAGAATGGCTGAATAAGGAGAAGCCTTCCCGTGAAGCTGTCATGGATAAACTGGGGGACGGAAAACTCGATGAAATATCCCCTTCATCAAACAGTGATCAGCTCATTTATTGGCTGATGAGCAAAGGGTTCCTGGGCGTCTATGCCTTGGCAATTGACTTCAATGCCGACGGCTCGTTCCAAGAAGCAACGATTTTGTGTATAGATTAAATCGACTTCCATCTAGTCTCTGGATAAACTGACAGTCGGGGGCCCGGGTCCCCGCTCTACATCCTCAAAAACGGCCTAAATCAAGGACGAGATGATCAAAATGAGCAGTTCATCCTCAAAAACGGGCGATATCGAGGATGAGATGGGGAAATTGAACGTTTCGTCCTCAAAAAAAGCCGAAAACGAGGACGAGAAGCCGTGCGCAGGGCAAGAAGGGCCCCAAGAACACAAAAAAGGCCCGTAAGAAACTTACGAGCCTTTCGAGTACCCCCGAGGCGAATCGAACGCCTATCGTCGGAACCGGAATCCGAAATTTTATCCATTAAACTACAGGGGCATACCTACGGGTCTGCCGTTGGGAATGCAAATATAGGGAAATTTTGTAAATTTGCGGCGTTTAACTTGACTAAAATTTTAAACGTAAGTAAAACCGAAAACCAAAAAGAGACTGTTATGAAAAGAGCATACGTGTTCCCCGGCCAGGGTTCCCAGTTCACGGGAATGGGCAAAGATCTCTACGAGAACAACGCCAAAGCGCGTGAGATGATGGAGAAAGCCAACGAGATTCTTGGCTTCCGCATTACCGACATCATGTTCGAAGGAACGGACGAGGACCTGCGCGCGACGAACGTCACGCAGCCGGCCATCTTCCTGCATTCCGTCGTGACGGCCCTCTGCACCGAAGGCCTCCCCGCCCCCGACATGGTCGGCGGCCACTCCCTCGGTGAATTCTCCGCCCTCGTGGCAGCGGGCGCCGTCGACTTCGAGGACGCGCTGCGCCTCGTGGCGGTCCGCGCCAACGAGATGCAGAAGTGCTGCGAGAAGGTCCCCGGCGGCATGGCTGCCGTGATCGCGCTGCCCAACGAGAAGGTCGAGGAGATCTGCGCCGGCATCCCCGGCGTCGTCATTCCCGCCAACTACAACTGCGACGGCCAGGTGGTCATCTCCGGCGAGAAAGAAGCCATCGCCGCCGCGTGCGAGGCGATGAAGGCTGCAGGCGCCAAGCGCGCCCTGCCGCTGAGCGTCGGCGGCGCGTTCCACTCCCCGCTGATGGAGCCCGCCCGCATCGAGCTGGCCAAGGCCATCGAGCGCACAGAAGTGCACGCACCGAAGTGTCCTATCTACCAGAATGTCACCGCGCTGCCGGAAACCGACCCGCAGCGCATCAAGGATAATCTCCTGCAGCAACTGACCTCCCCGGTCCGCTGGACCCAGTCCGTCAAGAACATGCTGGCGGACGGCGCAACGGAGTTCCGCGAGCTCGGCCCCGGCGCCGTGCTCCAGGGCCTCGTCAAGCGCATCGCGGCAGCGGTCGGCGCAGAGGACATCACCATCCAATAAAAAAACAGCAGGGAGAGGCGATCGCCTCTCCCATTTTTATTCTTCGACGTGGAATCCGAGCGCCCGCAGGCGTGCGGCCATTCCGGCCGTGCCGCCCCGCAGGCGGACGGTGAAGGCGGAAGGCTCGCGGCGGACCGGATAGTCGCCGCGCAGCTGCTCGAAACGGTCCGGATGCGCCCGGAGCGCGCGGTCGTCCGCGAGGATGTCGTAGGTGTACAGAAGCGCCTCAGAGAGCGCTTCCTGCAGGGATTTGCCAGCGGCGTCAAGTTCGAATCCGAGGGGCTGCGCCGGGGCGGGGATGCCCGCCGGACGCCAGTCCGTCAAGGGCAGGCCCAGGCGCGCGGCCACCGTCTGCACGGCCGCCGTCGTCCCGGCCGCCTTGCCGTCAGCGCTGTAGCCGGCGATGTGCGGCGTGGCGATGTCCACCAGGTCCAGCAGGCCGCCGTCCGGCGCCGGCTCCCCTTCCCACACGTCCAGCACCGCACCGCGCAGCGCTTTCGCCGCCAGCGCGGCCTTCAGCGCGGCGTTGTCCACGACCGGGCCGCGGGAAGAATTGATCAGGATCTGGTCCGGACGCATCGCCGCCAGGCGCGCCGCGTCGAAGAGGTGCCAGGTAGCGTCCTCCCCTTCCCGGGAAAGCGGGACATGCAGCGTGACG
>ONQP01000072.1 GCA_900319975.1 uncultured Bacteroidales bacterium
GCGGCCGCGCAGGTTGTGGATGCCCACGGCGGCGACGGTGCCGAGCACCATCGAGACGAAGGCGGAGACCAGGGCGATCAGCAACGTGTTCTCGACGGCGGAGATCAGCGAGCTGCTCCCCTGCATGTCACCCGAGAACAGGTTGGCATACAGCTTCGTGGAGAAGCCCGTCCAGTTGCCGAGCACGCGGCTCTCCGTGAAGGAGAAGATCGCGATGAAGACCAGCGGTGAATACAGCAGGACCAGCAGGAACCACAGGTAGGCTTGTGCAAGGAATTTCTTCATACTAGATCAGCCCTCCTTCAGCCTCTTTCTCCTCATCGCCGGTAAACAGCGTGCTGATACCGATGATGATGAGCATGATGAATGCCAGTGCAGCTCCGTAGTTCCACATCGAGGAGTTGATGTTCTCCTGGATGATGGTACCGAAGAGCTTGATCTTGTTGTTGGTCAGGAACTCCGAGATGGCGAAGGTGCTCACCGTCGGCATGAAGACCATCAGGATGCCGCTGGACACGCCGGGCATCGAGAGGGGGACGGTGACCTTCCAGAAGACCTGCCAGGGCGTCGCGCCCAGGTCCTGGGCCGCCTCCGAGTAGGACTTGTCCATCTTGTTGAGCACGTTGTAGATCGGGTAGATCATGAACGGCAGGTAGTCGTAGACCATACCGAAGAGCAGGGTCCCCTTGCCCAGGGTGACGCCGAGCGTGTTGAAGAGCTCGGCCGTCGCCAGGGTCCGCATCAGGGCGTTGATCCACATCGGCATGATGAACAGGATGATCGTCACGGCGCTCTTGTTGAGATCCTTGTTGGCCAGGATCCACGCGGCCGGGTAGCCGAGCAGGATGCAGATCAGCGTGTTCTCGATCGCGACCTCGATGGACACGGCGAAGGTGCCGAGCGCGTCGGAGTCGGAGAAGAAGCGCGTGATGTTGGACAAGGTGAAGTGTCCGTTGCCGTCCTGGAACGCATACACCAGGATGAGCAGCAACGGCAGCACCACGAAGATGGCCATGAAGACCACATAAGGGATACTCCAGCGGCTACGCTTCATTTTCCTTGTCGATCTTGAGGTCCTTCGGAAGAATGTTGATACCCACCAGGTCGCCCTTGTCCCAGATGTCGTTCGTGTCCACCCAGATATGGTCGCCGTCTTCGGTGAGGATGGTCAGGTGGTAATGATCACCCTTGTAGAGCAGGAAATGCACCTCGCCCGCGAGCACGCCGTCCTCCTGGTGGTCCAGCAGGTCCACGTTCTCGAAGCGGACTTCCACCCGGACCTTGTCCCCGGCCGCGAGGCCTTCCTGGGGCAGGCACTCGAAGGTGGTGCCGAGCATCTCCACGTGCGTCTCATCCACCATCTTGCCGTGGAAGACGTTGCGCGTGCGTTCCTTATGCATGACCTGGATGTCGTCCGGATCGATGTAGAGCATCACTTCGGTGCCCACCTCGTAGGGATCGTAGTCCTGGATCATCAGTTCGTATCCGGTGTCGGTGTCCACCCACATCTCGTAGTGGACGCCCTTGAAGGTGCAGGAATTGACGGTGGCCTTGAACTGGCACTTGGCCGGGTCCGTGGTAAAGTAGATGTCTTCCGGACGGACCACCACGTCGACCGGGACCATCTCGCCGAAGCCTTCGTCCACGCAGTCGAACTCGTGCTTGATGAAGGCCACGCGGCGGTCGCGCATCATCTTGCCTTTCAGGATGTTGCTCTCGCCGATGAAGTCGGCGACGAAGCAGTTGACCGGCTCGTTGTAGATGTCGATCGGGGTGCCGATCTGCTGGATCTTGCCTTCGTTCATCACCACGATGGTGTCGGAGAGGGTCAGGGCCTCCTCCTGGTCGTGGGTGACGTAGATGAAGGTGATGCCGAGTTTCTTGTGCATCTCCTTCAGCTCGATCTGCATGTCCTTGCGCATCTTGAGGTCGAGCGCGGCGAGCGGCTCGTCCAGGAGCAGGATCTTGGGCTGGTTCACCAGGGCGCGGGCGATGGCCACGCGCTGCTGCTGACCGCCGGACAGCGACTCCACGTCGCGGTCTTCGTAGTCCGACATGCTCACGAGCTTGAGGACGCGCTTGACGCGCTTCTCGATCTCCTTCTCCTCCACGCCCTGCAGCTTGAGGCCGAAGGCGATGTTGTCATAGACGTCGAGGTGCGGGAAAAGGGCATAGCGCTGGAAGACCGTGTTGAACGGGCGCTTGTAGGGCGGAATGCCGGAGATGTCCTTGCCGTCGAGCAGGATTTCGCCCTCGTCGGGGGCGAGGAAGCCGGAAATCAACCGCAAGGTCGTGGTCTTGCCGCACCCCGAAGGGCCCAGCAAGGTCACGAACTCACCCTTGCGGATATAGAGGCTGATATCATCGAGGACGACCTTGTCGCCGTACCTCTTGCTGACGTGCTTGAGGTCAATGATATGATCGTCTGCCATCTTCTACCAGAGCTTGAAACTGAGGTTGTAGAGGGCGCCGACGCAGAGCTGGAAACCGCCGAGGAGGTTGTCATACGCTGCGAAGGCGTGGAGACGGAGGTCCTGGGAGTCGAAGAGCGGATAGAACTGCGCCACGGCACCGAGGTTCCAGCGGGCCGGCTCGTCGGACGTGACGATGCGGCCGTTGAAGAAGTTGAACTGCGAGGAATAATTGCCGCGCAGGGCGAAGTCCCAGCGCTCGGACGGAGCGTAGCTGACGACGCCGTGCAGGGTGCCGCCCAGCAGGAAGTCGTCATACTCTTCCGTCATGCCGGCGGTATTGGTGTAATCCAGGGAGACGGTCCAGTCGCCGAAGCTGAACTGGTTGCCCAGGCTGTAGATCCAGGCGTAGGTGCCGTGGTCGAGGCCGAAGGCGGTGACGCTCCAGAGCGGAGAATACCAGCCGTATTCGCCGCTCCACTGGGCAGAATAGGTCCAGAGGCCGCTCGCGAAGGGACGCTCGCCGAACGGAGAGGTGGTCATCTGGAGACTGAAGGTGGACATTTCGGACGGCGTCGTGTAGGAAACCTTGCCACCCCACTGGTAGCAGGCCAGGTCGTTCCACAGCGGCGAGGCCAGCTGGGGATGGACCATCCAGTCATAGTCGTCATACTCGTGTCCTCCGGTCATGATGCAATTCTTGCCCAGGTTGAAAGTCCAGGAGCCGAAGGTCAGGTCCACATAGGCCAGGTCGAACACGTTGTTGGAGTCGGAATGACCCAGCATACGGTACAGGTCGCCGCTCTCCTCGAGGCAACCCGTGAAAGAGGATGCGGAGAAAAGGTGGGCAGCAACGGTCCAGGAAAAATGCTCCGAGGCGGAGCCTTCAAATAAGGTGTAAAGGGAAGAATTGCCGAGGGAGAATTCCGGTTCACTTCCGAAAATCGGGTTCACATCCACACGCGGGATGATACTGACCTCGGCGTAGTTACCGAGATCGTCAGCCTCTTGCGAGTGCGCAAGCAAGCCGAGCAGCAGCGCTGCGATCGATAAAAGGTATTTCTTCATTTCTAACCATAAAAAAGGGGTTGGTGAAACTTCGGCGCAAAGGTATTAAAAAATTTTATAAATTTGTTTTCTGACTGACAATTTCTCGTAGCGTATGTACAATTTCGATGAAATCATTCCCCGGCGGGGTACCCGCTGCATCAAATATGACACCTTGCAGGAACATTTCGGCCGTCCGGACCTGAATCCTTTGTGGGTGGCTGACATGGACTTCCGCACGCCGGACTTCATCCTGGATGCGCTCCGGCGCCGCCTGGACCATCCCGTCCTGGGCTACCCTTCCACGGGTGACGACTATTTCGAGATCGTCTCGCAGTGGGTGGCGGACCTGCACGGCTGGAAGGTCCCCGCGTCGTGTTTCCGCTACGTGCCCGGCATCGTCAAGGGATTCGGTTTCGCGGAGCGCTGCTTCCTGCAGCCCGGCGACAAGGTGATCATCCAGAAGCCGGTCTACCATCCTTTCCGCATCGTGGCGGAGGAGAGCGGCTTCGAGGTGGTCAACAATCCCCTGCGCCCCGTCTATGACGCCGAGGGATTCCTGCAGACCTACGAAATGGACCTGGAGGACCTGGAGCGCAAGATCGACGCCCGCACGAAGATCCTCCTGCTGTGCAATCCGCACAACCCCGGCGGCGTCTGTTTCCCGGCGGAGACGCTGCGCCGCCTGGCGGACATCTGCGACCGCCACGGGATCATCGTCCTGTCGGACGAGATCCACGCGGAGATGGTCCTCGGCGGGCGGCGCCACGTCCCCTTCGCCTCCGTCAGCGAGGCCGCGGCGCGCTGCGCCATCACCTTCATGGCCCCGTCCAAGACCTTTAATATAGCGGGCGTGGTCAGCTCCTATGCCATCGTGCAGAACCCGGCGCTCGCGGGTCCCTTCTTCAAATACCTGGAGTCCAACGAGACCGACTATCCGCCCATCTTCTCGGCCGAGGCCACGCGCGCGGCCTACACCGAAGCCGGCAAGGCCTGGCGCGCCGAGATGCTGGAGTACGTGCAGGGCAACGTCGATTTCGTGGACGGCTGGCTGCGCGCCAACCTCCCGCAGGTGCGCGCCGTACGCCCGCAGGCGTCCTTCCTCGTGTGGCTGGACTGCCGCAAGCTGGGCCTCCCCCAGCCCGCGCTCGTGGACCTGTTCGTCAACAAGGCCCGCCTCGCGCTCAACGACGGCACCGTCTTCGGCGCCGAGGGCACGGGCTTCATGCGGCTCAACATCGGCTGTCCGCGCGCGAACCTGCAGGCCGCGCTCGAATCGCTCGCCGCAGCCGTCCGCGCGCTCTGACTCAGAAAGTTTTGGAGATATTAAAATATTTTATTACATTTGCGAAGTTATGTTGCAAGTGTATTGCCAGATATCCCGACGAGACCGAAGATAGGAGGCGTAGAACCCTCCCACATCCTCGGAAATTCAGCGTCTGCCGGCCGGTCGGGCCGGGAATGACAAAACAACAAAAAACAATATGAATTTTCGCTCAATAATTGCAATTGACAATCTCGGTTTGTCTTGCCATTAGGGGCTTTATTGTATAGAAATGAACATCCAAGTCATGGTGGCCGACGAGAGCCACACCCGCTTTGCGGAAGAGATCTGTCGCGAAATATACGTCTCTTCCCTCGAACGCAAGACCGGTATCGCCAAACGTACGCCGGAGTACATCAATGAAAAGATCCGCGCCGGCAAGGCCGTGATCGCCATTTCCGACGAGGGCGAATTCGCCGGATTCTCCTACATCGAATCCTGGGGCGGCAAGAGCTTTGTCGCCAACTCCGGTCTGATCGTCGCGCACAAGTTCCGCGGCATGGGCATCGCCAAGCGCATCAAGGAGCAGACCTTCATCCTGTCGCGCACGCTCTTCCCGGACGCCAAGATCTTCTCGATCACCACCGGCGCCGCCGTGATGAAGATGAACTACGAATTCGGCTTCCGCCCGGTCCCCTACACCGAGCTCACGGACGACCCGGAGTTCTGGAAGGGCTGCGAGGGCTGCCGCCATTTCGACATCCTGCAGAGCCACGACTACAAGATGTGCATCTGCACCGGCCTGCTCTTCGACCCCAAGGAGCACCTGGAGATCCACCACCCGGGGGAATAAAAACGAATAAAACCGAAACAGATATGGAGAAGAAAAAGAAAGTCGTCGTCGCGTTCAGCGGAGGTCTCGACACCTCCTACACCGTGATGTATCTCGCCAAGGAGAAGGGCTACGAAGTGCACGCCGCCTGCGCCAACACCGGCGGTTTCAGCGCCGAGCAGCTCAAGACCAACGAGGAGAACGCCTACAAGCTGGGCGCCACCAAGTACGTGACCCTCGACGTCACGCAGGAATACTACGCCAAGAGCCTCAAATATATGGTGTACGGCAACGTCCTGCGCAACGGCACCTACCCCATTTCCGTGTCTTCCGAGCGCATTTTCCAGGGCATGGCCATCGCCCGCTACGCCAATGAGATCGGCGCGGACGCCATCGCCCACGGCTCCACCGGCGCCGGCAACGACCAGGTCCGTTTCGACATGACCTTCCTGGTGATGTGCCCCAACATGGAGATCATCACCCTCACCCGCGACGGCAACCTCTCCCGCAAGGACGAAGTCGACTATCTCAACGCGCACGGCTTCAAGGCCGATTTCGCGAAGCTCAAATATTCCTACAACGTCGGCATCTGGGGCACCTCCATCTGCGGCGGCGAGATCCTCGACTCCAGGCAGGGTCTGCCCGAGTCCGCCTACCTCAAGCAGGTCAGCAAGACCGGCTCCGAGATCCTGAGCCTCGGCTTCGAGAAGGGCGAGCTCAAGAGCGTCAACGGCGTGGAATACGCCGACAAGATCGCGGCCATCCAGGCCGTGGAGGCCGTCGGCGCGCCCTACGGCATCGGCCGCGACATGCACGTCGGCGACACCATCATCGGCATCAAGGGCCGCGTAGGCTTCGAGGCGGCCGCCCCGATGCTCATCATCGGCGCCCACAAGTTCCTGGAGAAATTCACCCTCTCCAAGTGGCAGCAGTACTGGAAGGACCAGGTGGCCAACTGGTACGGCATGTTCCTGCACGAGAGCCAGTATCTCGAGCCCGTGATGCGGGACATCGAGGCGATGCTCGAGAGCAGCCAGCGCAACGTCAACGGCACCGTGACCCTCGAGCTGCGCCCCTACGGCTTCTCCACCGTGGGCGTGGACTCCCCCGACGACCTCGTCAAGAGCAAGCTCGGCGAGTACGGCGAGACGCAGAAGGGCTGGACGGCCGAAGAGGCCAAGGGCTTCATCAAGGTGACCTCCACCCCGCTGCGCGTCTACTACGGCAACCACAAAGACGAATTCAAGGGCAATGATTAAGGTCGGCATCATCGGCGGCGCCGGCTACACGGCAGGCGAACTGCTCCGCATCCTGGTCAACCATCCGGAGGTGGAGATCGTCTTCGTGCACTCGACCAGCAACGCCGGCAATTTCCTGTACGACGTCCACGGCGGCCTGTTCGGGGACACGCAGCTGCGCTTCAGCGACAGCTACGATCTCGATGCCGTCGACGTGCTCTTCCTCTGCTCGGCCCACGGCAAGAGCCGTGAATTCTGGGCGGAGAACGCCCGGCCCGCCGGCCTGAAGGTGGTGGACCTGGCGCAGGACTACCGCGACGAATCCGAGGGCTATGTGTACGGCCTGCCCGAGTGGCAGCGCGACAAGATCCTCGGTGCCGACAAGATCGCCAACCCCGGCTGCTTCGCCACGGCCATCCAGCTGGCGCTCCTGCCGCTGGCCGCCGCCGGCCTGCTGAAGTCCACGGTCCACGTGACGGCCATCACCGGCTCCACCGGCGCCGGCGTCAAGCCCTCCGCGACCACGCATTTCAGCTGGCGGACGGACAACCTCTCGACCTACAAGGTCTTCGAGCACCAGCACCTCAAGGAAATCGGCCGCAACCTGGGCATCCTCCAGGGCGCGGACGGCATCGACATCCAGTTCGTCCCGATGCGCGGCGACTTCGCCCGCGGCATCTTCGCCTCCGTGACCGTGGAGACGACCCTGACGGGCGAAGCGGCGCTCAAGCTCTACCAGGACTACTATGCCGGCGCGGCGTTCACCTTCGTGTCCGACCGCCCGGTGGACCTCAAGCAGGTCGTCAATACCAACAAAGCCATCGTGGCCCCCGAGGTCCACGGCGGCACGCTGCTCCTCAAGGGCGCGTCCGGACAGGCGGTCCAGAACATGAACCTGATTTTCGGAATTCCGGAGACTACCGGCCTGAAGCTGAAGGCATCAGCATTCTAGCAGACTATGGAATTGTTCGACGTATACTCCCTCTTCAACGTGACGCCCGTCCGGGCGAAGGGTTGCAAGGTCTGGGACGACAAGGGCCAGGAATACCTGGACCTCTACGGCGGCCACGCGGTGATTTCCGTGGGGCATTGCCACCCGCACTACAACGAAGTGCTCACCGACCAGCTCGGCAAGATCGGCTTCTACTCCAACAGCGTGCGCAACCCGCTGCAGGAGGAGCTCGCCCGCCGCATCGGCATCGCCAGCGGCTATGAAGATTATTCCCTCTTCCTGGACAACAGCGGCGCGGAGTCCAACGAGAACGCCGCCAAGCTGGCGTCCTTCCATACCGGACGCGACCGCATCGTCGCGTTCAAGCGCAGCTTCCACGGCCGCACCTCCGGCGCCGTGGCGATGACGGACAACCCGGCCATCGTCTCCCCCTTCAACGCGCACCACAAGGTGACGTTCTGCGAGCTCAACGACGCGGCGGCCGTGGAGGCCGAACTCGCCAAGGGCGACGTCGCGGGCGTCATCGTGGAGGGCATCCAAGGCTGCGGCGGCATCCACGTGCCCGCGCCCGGCTTCCTGCCGGAGCTCGACCGCCTCTGCAAGAAATACGGCGCCGTCCTGATCCTGGACGAGGTCCAAAGCGGCTACGGCCGCACGGGCAAGTTCTTCGCCCACCAGTGGGCCGGCATCCGTCCGGGCATCATCACGATGGGCAAGGGCATCGCCAACGGCTTCCCCTGCGGCGGCATCCTCATCGCGCCCGAATTCCAGGCGCGCAAGGGCATGCTCGGCACCACCTTCGGCGGCAACTACCTCGCCTGCGCCGGCGCCATCGCCGTGCTCGACATCATCGAGCGGGAGCACCTCGTGGAGAACGCCCTCGCCGTGGGCGAATACATCAAGGAGAACCTCCCCAAGAGCCCGCGCATCAAGGAAGTGCGCGGCAAGGGCCTGATGCTCGGCATCGAGTTCAACGAGCCCGTCGCTCCCCTGCGCCAGGCGCTCCTCTACGACAAGCACATCTTCACCGGCGTCGCCGGCCAGAACATGATCCGGCTCCTCGCGCCGCTCTGCCTCACCAAGGCGGAGGCCGACGAGTTCCTCACCGCATTCAAAGAAGTACTCGGATGAAAACATTCTTCCACGTCAGCGACATCGGCGACCTCGGCGCAGCGCTCGAGGAAGCCAAGCAGGTGAAGGCCACGCCCTATGCCTGGAAGCACCTGGGCGAGAACAAGACCATTATGCTGGTCTTCTTCAACAGCAGCCTGCGCACGCGCCTGAGCAGCCAGAAGGCCGCGATCAACCTCGGCATGAGCCCCATCGTGCTCAACATCGGCCAGGACAGCTGGAAGCTGGAGACCGAGATGGGCGTGGTGATGGACGGCGACAAGTCCGAGCACCTGCGCGAGGCCATCCCCGTGATGACGAGCTACTGCGACCTGATCGGCATCCGCTCCTTCGCGGGCCTGAAAGACCGCGAATACGACTACAGCGAGACCGTCCTGAAGCAGTTCATCGAATTCGGCGGCAAGCCCGTGATCAGCCTGGAGTCCGCCACCGTGCACCCCTGCCAGGCCTTCGCCGACCTGATCACGATCGAAGAATACCGCAAGAAGAAGCGCCCCAAGGTGGTCCTGACCTGGGCCCCGCACCCGCGGGCCCTGCCCCAGGCCGTGCCCAACTCCTTCGCGGAATGGATGAACGCGGCCGACGTCGACTTCGTGATCACCCACCCGCACGGCTACGAGCTGGATCCCGCCTTCGCGGGCAATGCCCCCGTCGAATACGACCAGATGAAGGCCCTGGAAGGCGCCGACTTCGTCTACGCCAAGAACTGGAGCTGCCCGGGCGTCACCGACCCCGCGCAGTACGGCCAGATCCTGAGCAAGGACATGGGCTGGACCGTGGACGCCAAACATATGGCGGTCACCAACAACGCCTACTTCATGCACTGCCTGCCCGTGCGGCGCAACATGATCGTCTCCGACGAGGTGATCGACGCGCCGACGAGCCTGGTGATCCCCGAGGCGGCCAACCGCACGGTGTCCGCCCAGGTCGTGATGAAACGGATGCTCGAAAGCTTATGATCGCACTCTATAAGATAGGCGGCAACGTCGTGGACGACCCGGTGGCGCTGGAGCAGTTCTGCGCCGAATTCGCGGCCCTGCCGGGCCCGAAGGTCATCGTGCACGGCGGCGGCGTGAAGGCCAGCCAGATGCAGAAGGCGCTGGGCCAGGAGCCCGTCAAGATCGAGGGGCGCCGCGTCACCGACGCGGCCACGCTCGAGGTCGTGACGATGGTCTATGCCGGCCTGTGCAACAAGGACATCGTGGCGCGCCTCCAGAAGCACGGCTGCAACGCCATCGGCCTGGCCGGCTGCGACGGCAGCGTGGTCACGGCCCGCAAGCGCGCGCCCAAAACCCTCTCCGACGGTGTCACCAAAGTGGACTTCGGTTTCGTGGGCGACGTCACGGCCGAGAGCGTCAACGTGCCTTTCGTCAAGCAGTTGCTGGACGCTGGACTGACGCCGGTCTTCTGCGCCATCAACCACGACGGCGCCGGACAGCTGCTCAATACCAATGCCGACACGATGGCTTCTGCAATTTCTGTCGCTTTGGGTGCAAAATTATTTTATTGTTTCGAGAAAAATGGCGTACTTTGTGACCGGAATGACGAGCAGAGCGTGATCCCCCTCCTAGATCCGGACGCCTACGGGCGTCTGAAAGCCGAAGGACGCGTCGTCGAAGGGATGATTCCCAAACTCGACAATGCGTTCCAGGCACTGCGGGATGGTGCCGCCGGCGTAGTCATCCGCAACGCAGCGCGCCTGTTGGAGCCAGGCGGCACGGAATTGAAGATATGAGTTTGCACGAACAATCCATAGAGCTTCTGCGGCAGATGGTCCGTATCCCTTCCCTCTCCGGGCAAGAATCGGACGTCGCCGCCTGCGTTGCTTCTTTCCTGGAGTCGGCCGGCATCCGCTGCGAGCGGTTCAACGGCAATATCGTCGCCGTCAACCGCCATTTCGATCCCTCCAAGCCGACCCTCGCCCTCGATGCGCATCTCGACACGGTCCCCGTCAACAACGGATATACCCGCGACCCGTATGATTCGGGCAACGATCCCGATATCATTTATGGCCTTGGTTCCAATGACGATGGCGGAAGTGTAGTGTCGATGATTGCTGCATTCCGCCATTTTTTTGAGCGTGAGCTCCCCATCAACCTGATGCTCCTGCTCGTGCGCCAGGAGGAGGTCAGCGGCCCCGACGGGACGCGCTGGCTCTTCGGCCCGGAGGGCATCTTCGCCACCGGCGTCTATCCCTGGCCGAAGTGGGTGCTCGTCGGCGAGCCCACCTGCATGCGCGCCGCCACGAGCGAGCGCGGCCTGCTGGTGCTGGACGGCGAGGCGCAGGGCGTCAGCGGGCACGCCGCCCGCAACGAAGGCGTCAACGCGCTCTACATCGCCCTGGACGACATCAACGCGCTGCGCGCACACGTTTTCGCGAAGCATTCTCCCCTGATGGGCGACGTCCATCTCAGCGTCACGCAGATCCAGGCCGGACAGGCGCACAACGTCATCCCCGACCGCTGCCGCTTCGTGGTGGACATCCGCCCGACGGAACAATACGACAACCAGGAGATCGTGGACGAGCTGCAGGCCCTGTGCCGCAGCCGGCTCACGCCGCGCAACCTCCTGAACCGCTCGTCGGCCACGCAGCCCGGCTCGGCGCTGCTGCGCACGGCCGCGGCCCTTCCCGCTGGATGCGCTCAAGATGGGTCCCGGCGACTCCTCCCGTTCGCACAAGGCGGACGAATACATCCTGACGCGCGAGATCGCGGAAGGCATTGACGGATATATAGCTTTTATTGAGAATTTATATGGCAACTCTTTGGAATAAAGGCACTTCTGCAACCGAGGCCGTCGACCGCTTCACGGTCGGCAACGACCGCGTGCTGGACCTCCGGCTGGCGCGCTACGACGTGCAGGGCTCCCGGGCGCACATCAAGATGCTGGAAAGCATCGGCCTGCTGACGGCGGACGAGCTGTCCACGCTGGACGCCGCCCTGGCCCGCATCGCGGAGCGCATCGAGGCCGGCGACTTCACGCTCGAGCCCGACGTCGAGGACATCCACTCCCAGGTCGAACTCCTGCTCACCCGCGAGCTGGGCGAGGTCGGCAAGAAGATCCACTCCGGCCGTTCCCGCAACGACCAGGTGCTCGTGGACCTCAAGCTCTTCCTGCGCGACGAGCTCCGCACGCTGCGCGACGAGGTGCTGACCGTCTTCCGCACGCTCCAGGCCCTCAGCGAGAAGCACAAAGAGGTGCTCCTGCCCGGCTATACGCACGCGCAGGTGGCGATGCCCTCGTCCTTCGGCCTGTGGTTCGGCGCCTACGCCGAAGCCCTCGTGGACGACATGTACCTGCTGGGCGGCGCCTACAAGGTGGTCGACCGCAACCCGCTCGGCTCTGCCGCGGGCTACGGCAATTCCTTCCCGCTCGACCGCCAGATGACCACGGACCTGCTGGGCTTCGCCTCCCCCGTCTACAACAGCGTCGCCGCCCAGATGCAGCGCGGCCGCACCGAGCGCGCCGTGGCTTCCGCGATGGGAAGCATCGCGCTGACGCTCAATAAGTTCGCGGCAGACTGCTGCCAGTATATGTGCCCAGACTGCTGCCAGTATATGTGCCCCAACTTCGGCTTCATCCACTTCCCGGACGAGCTGACCACGGGCTCCAGCATCATGCCGCACAAGAAGAATCCCGACGTGTGGGAGATCCTGCGCGGCAAATGCAACCGCATCATGGCCTGCGAGAACGAGATCGCGCTGATGTGCAGCAACATGCCCCACGGCTACCACCGCGACTACCAGCTCCTCAAGGACGTGCTCTTCCCCGCCCTGGAGCTGATGCACGAGTGCCTGCAGATGACCGACTACATGCTGCAGCACATCGAGATCAACGAAAAGATCCTCGACAACAAGCTCTACGACTACCTCTTCACCGTTGAAGAGGTCAACCGGCGCACGCTCGCGGGCACGCCTTTCCGCGAGGCCTACAAGCAGGTGGGCATCGAGGTCAACGAGGGCCGCTTCCGCTACGGCGGCGGCGACAAGGCCACGCTCAAAGCCTCCGACCTCGGCCACACGCACCTGGGAAGCCTGGGCAACTTATGCAACGACAAGATAGCCGCGCTGATGGACGCGGCCAGCAAATGGTAA
>ONQP01000047.1 GCA_900319975.1 uncultured Bacteroidales bacterium
CGGACACCAGATCCACGTCCGGCAGGCTCACGAAGGCCGATTCCGTATGCATCTCCAAGCGCTCGATGTGGGTGCTGGCCCCGGCGTTGAGGGTGAGGATGGCATCGCTCACGGTCTTGGTGAAGCCGGTGTTGCAACGATAGACGAACGAGCCGTCCTTGTCGCCATTGAAGACAAAATACGGTTCGCGCGCGGGCAGGGCCTTCTCGCCGATGAGCTCTTCCACGGTGACGGTCTCCACGCTGCGGTCCACGTCGATGCTCACGGTAAGACTACCCTCACGGCCGGCAGCGTCCACGTTGAAAGTGACGTTGTCGTTGGGGAGATAGGAAACCGCTTCGCTCTTGTAGTACTTCCATTCACCGGAGAAAAGTTGCGCATATACCTCAAGATAAAGGTCGCCGCCGGGCATGTAGCCGTAGCGGCTTTCGTTCTGCACGAACTTCACCTGCTTCTTGGGATAGCGCCCGTGCCGGACCACCACGTACGCATCTTGATAGGAAGAGCGCAGGTTGTTTCCCTGCAGCACCTTCATGCGGACGTTGGCCAGGCGGGCTGTCGCCGACACCTGGTCCGGCTGGCCCCCGTTCTCCACGAAGCCATGTACGGTAAACGGCTGGTCGGCCAGGAAATAGGGTACATTGAAACCGGCTCCCAGCGTATCGCCATGATGGGCGACCAGCCTGAATTCGCCGGCGTTCAGTTTAATGGTAGCGTCTTTGGTCCGGGCGTATGTGTCGCGATACAGCCGAAGGGCTTTCGCGTTATAGATTTCCACCTCAAAGTCATCCAGGGAAGGAAGTTCTTCCAGACTTGATTTTGTTCCCGGATCTTCCTGCGAAAGGGAAAGACGGACAGCGCCCTCCCCGGGCGTCAATCCGCCGGGGCCCTCCGCGGTGCATCCCGCCAGCATGCAAAGAAGCAGGACACACGGTAAGAAAGAATTCTTCATAGAACGGTACATTTTAAAAAAGGAGGCAAAAATAGCTAATATTCAGGTACTAATGTTCTCAATTATTCCTATATTTTGGTCGATTTTCCCTTTTATTTATATTAAAGAGGGAAAACTGCATACTATTATGGGAAAATCGCACAAGGATTATAGTACAAACCGCGAGCGCCTGGAAGACCTCCAGATGTCCAACATCGTTCTGTCTCAGACAGATGGATGGATGGCGCGGTTCCAGGACGACATCCTGATCCTGCACAACCCCGTATTCAAAGTCAACTGGGAACCCTACAGGATGAAGTCTCTCTTCGCCGTCATCTGCGACGAGGGCAGCGGTTCCGGCGCCGTCAACCTGCGCTCGCTCCGCCTCCGGAGAAACTCCTTCCTGATCGTGCTGTCCTCCCAGATCATTGAATCCTACGAGATCAGCGAAGACTTCAAAGGGACCTTCCTTCTCCTGTCGGACCACTTCCTGTCCCGCATCGGACTCGGCAACGCCTACCTGCTCCACTCGCGCGTGGAGAGCAATCCCCTCTACCAGCTGGACGAGAAGACGGCGGCCACCTTCCGCTCCTATTTCGACTTGCTTCACAATCTGATGGAGGACACGTGCCCCAACAAGGAGGACGCGCTCGGCGCGCTCGTGAACCTGTTTTTCCTGATGGTGGGCCGGATCTCCCATCCGACTTCCGCGGAAGATGACGCGCAGCACCGGCAGGGCGAGGTGATGATGCGGTTCCTGCAGCTGGTGAAAGACCACTGCCGCGAGCACCGCGAGGTGCGTTATTATGCCGACAAGATGAATATGTCCGCCAAATATATGTCCGCGCTGATCAAGAACGCCAGCGGGAAATCCGCCATCCGGTGGATCGAGGACTATGTCATCCTGGAGGCCAAAGCGCAGCTGGCCTCCACCGTGAACACGATCCAACAAATCGCATTCGACCTGAATTTCCCGTCCCAGTCCCTTTTCGGCCGGTATTTCAGACAGCGTGTCGGGATGTCTCCCTCCTCCTACCGGACCGCGGTGCGGGAACACCTGCTGGCGAGACCGCATCAGAAATCCTCCGGAAAATAACGGGAAGCCCGGCTTGCCGCGAACCGGCATTTTTCGTATTTTTGTATCGTTATGGCAACGAAAGCGAAGACCCTTTTCTACTGCACCTCGTGCGGAAACGAAAGCCCCAAGTGGATGGGCCGCTGCCCGGCCTGCGGGGAGTGGAACACGATGGTGGAGGCTCCCGTGGAGCCGAAGAAGGGTCCGGCGGCGCTCGCCGGCCGCGGCGGAGCGCGCTCCGACCGGCGGCCCCAGCCGCTGCGCGAGATCGACTATTCGCAGGATGCGCGCATCTCCCTCGGCCTGGGGGAGGTGGACCGGATCCTGGGCGGCGGCATGGTGCCGGGATCGCTGGTGCTGATCGGCGGCGAGCCGGGCATCGGCAAGTCCACGCTCAGCCTGCAGATTCCGCTGAGCTGCCCGAACCTGCGGACGCTCTACGTCACGGGTGAGGAGAGCGCGAAGCAGGTCGGCATGCGCGCCAAACGCCTGGGCGGCGACGATTCCAACTGCCAGATTTTTTGCGAGACGCTGATCGGGACCGTGATCGAGGAGGCCCGGGCCCTGATGCCCGACCTGATGATCGTGGATTCCGTACAGACGATGTATACCGACACGGTGGAGTCGGCGCCCGGCTCGGTCTCCCAGATCAAGGAGGTGGCCGCGGCGCTGCTGCGCTTCGCCAAGGAGAGCGGCGTGCCCGTGATCCTGATCGGACATATCACCAAGGACGGCTTCATCGCCGGCCCCAAGATCCTCGAGCACATCGTGGACGTGGTCCTGCAGTTCGAGGGCGAGAACCGCGGTTCCTACCGCATCCTGCGGAGCATCAAGAACCGTTTCGGCTCCACCGCCGAGCTGGCCGTCTTCGAGATGACGGGGACGGGCCTGCGCGAGGTGGCCAATCCTTCGGAAATGCTGATCCCGATGCACGAGCAGGGGCTCAGCGGCACGGCCATCGCGGCGATGCTGGACGGCACGCGCCCCCTCCTCTTCGAGGTGCAGGCGCTGGTCAGCAGCGCCGTCTACGGCACGGCGCAGCGCAGCGCCACGGGCTTCGACGCCCGCCGGCTCAACATGTTGCTGGCGGTGCTGGAGAAGCGCGCGGGCTTCCACCTGAGCGCCAAGGACGTCTTCCTCAACATGGCCGGCGGCCTCAAGGTGAGCGACCCGGCGTGCGACCTGGCGGTCATCTGCGCGGTGCTGTCGTCCAATTTCGATTTCGCCATCCCGTCCGACGTCTGTTTCGCGGGCGAGGTGGGCCTGAGCGGCGAGATCCGCCCCGTGGGGCAGATCGACCGCCGCGTGCAGGAGGCGGCCCGCCTGGGCTTCAAGCGCTTCTTCGTGTCTTCGTTCTCCAAGGTGGAGGTGAAGCCGGAGGGGCTGCGCGTCATCAAGGTGGCCGACGTGCCGGCCCTGGTCAAAGCTTTGTTCAAGTAGGATGGAACTCTTTTTCTCCGACGATATCTGCGATTCCCGGGTCCGGCTGGACCAGGAGGAGTCGGCGCATTGCGTCCGGGTGCTGCGGCACCGCGCGGGCGACGAGATCTCGGTGATCGACGGGCGCGGCACGCTCTATCGCTGCGCGCTGGAGATCGCCGACGCCAAAGGCGCAGAAGCGCGCGTGCTGTCGGCGGAGCCCGGTTTCGGGGCGCACCCCTACCATCTGACGATGGCGGTCTGCCCGACCAAGAACATCGACCGCTATGAGTGGTTCGTGGAGAAGGCCACGGAGATCGGCGTGGACGTGATCGCGCCGGTGATCGGCGAGCGGTCGGAGCGCAAGGTCCTCAAGACCGAGCGCCTGCGCCGGCTCGTGCTCTCGGCGACGAAGCAGTCGCTCAAGGCCGCGATGCCGGAGGTGGCCGAGCCGGTCCCGGTCCGCGATTTCATCGCCGCCGCGCCCGCCGACGCCCTCAAACTCATCTGCTACTGCTTCGACGACGTCGAACGCATCCCCATCACTGTCGTCCTGCAGCCAGAGGCAGCTGCTCCCGCAAACCTTCGCTTCGCTCATCCCCCCCAACCTGACGGTTGGGTCCCCCCCATTTACGAGGCCATGGGTGGCCACGGGTTTGCCGGGAGCACTGCCTCTGGCTATGCAGGACGGCCTGTGCTGATTTTAATCGGGCCTGAAGGGGACTTCAGCCCCGAGGAGGCGGCGCTGGCGCGCGAACACGGATGGATCCCGGTGCAGCTCGGCCCCAGCCGCCTGCGCACGGAGACCGCCGCCGTCACGGCCGTGACAGCGGTCTATCTCGCAAACATCTCCGATTAATTCCTGGGAAGCTCGAAGACTTCCATCTCCTTGACCTCGCCCGCTTCGATCTTGAAGCGCAGGGCCGTGCGCACGATGTGCCAGCCCTGGATGCCGGCGGCGCCGGGATTGATGTACAGCATCTTGTGCTGATGGTCCTGCATCACCTTGAGGATGTGGGAATGCCCGCAGATGAACACGTCGGGCTTGTACTGGTCGATCAACGCGGCGGCGCGCAGGTCGTAGTGGCCGGGGCTGCCGCCGATGTGGGTCATCAGGACCTTGAGCCCCTGCACCTCCAGATACTGGAAAGCCGGATATTCGCGGCGGATGTCCTGGCCGTCGCAGTTGCCGCTCACGCCGACCAGCGGCTTGAACGCGGCAATGCTGTCGACAAACGAGATGCCGCCGCCGAAGTCGCCGGCGTGCCAGATCACGTCCACCGGCTCCAGAAACTTCCTGAAGCCGTCGGAGAAGACGCCGTGGGTGTCGCTGATGAGGCCGATATACATCTTATTTGCCGGCGAGATGCAGCTCCCAGGCCCAGGCGGACTTCAGCGTGTCGTCCACGCTGCGCTCCGCCTTCCAGCCGAGTTCCTTCTCGGCCAGGGTCGGGTCGGCCCAGATGGCCACCACGTCGCCGGGGCGGCGCGGGGCGAATTTCCAGTTGAGCTTGACGCCGTTGACACGCTCGAAGGAGTTGATCAGCTCGAGCACGGACACCGGACGGCCGGTGCCGACGTTGAAGATCTCGTATTCCTCCTTCATCCGGCCCTCGACCATGCGCGTGACCGCGCACACGTGCGCCTTGGCCAGATCCACGATGTCGATGAAGTCGCGCAGACAGGTCCCGTCCGGGGTCGGATAGTCGTTGCCGAACACGGAGAGGCAGGCGCGCTTGCCGATGGCGGTCTGCGTAATGAACGGCACCAGGTTGTTGGGCACGCCGCGCGGCAGCTCGCCGATCAGCGCGGACGGGTGGGCGCCGATGGGGTTGAAATAACGGAGCGCGATGCCGCGGAGACCCGGATAGGCCTTCACGCTGTCGCGCAGGATGTCTTCGCACATCGTCTTGGTGTTGCCATAAGGTGAGGTGGCGGGCTGACGCGGACTCTGCTCCGTGACCGGGAGCACGTCCGTCTGTCCGTAGACCGTCGCGGACGAAGAGAAGAGGACGTTGCAGCCCTTCTCCTTCGCCACCTCGAGGATGTTGATGAAGGAAAGCAGATTGTTGTGGTAGTACTTGAGCGGCTCGTCCACGGACTCGCCCACGGCCTTGAACGCGGCGAAATGGATGACTGCGTCGATGGGGTACTTCGCGAACAGCGCGTCCACCGCAGCCTTGTCGCAGAAGTCCATCCGGACCAGCGGCAGCTCCTTGCCGAGAATGGCGCAGACACCCTTGTAGTTGGTCTCGTCGCAGTTGGAGAAGTTGTCGGCGATGACTACGTCGTAGCCCGCCTGGGTCAGCTCCACGGTCACGTGGCTGCCGATGAATCCGGCACCGCCGGAGACAAGTACTGTTTTGCTCATATCAATTTATCCTTTACAGGCCCAGCGTCAAGCCGAAGGTCAACGTCCTGGCGGGGCTGTACTCCGGATCGAAGAACGGAGTCAGGCCACACTGGACGAACACGCCGAAGTTGGCATAGGAGAAGCCGCCCTCCAGCGTGGCGCGGATGGGGTTGAAGACCTGCTTGATGTTCGAACTCGTCTTGGGGCGCCGGTATTTGGTGTAGCCTTCCGTCAGCATCTCGATGCTGCCGCCGGCATAGACCGTGGCCTTGCCGACTTCCACGCCGACCCGGACCGGAACGCCGAAATAGGAGGCGTGGATCTTCGACTTCTTGAAATCATAGGCCGGATCCGAAATGACGACGGGCCAGTAGGCGTCGTCTATCCGGGCAAGCGTCCGGGCCGGATTGCTGAAAGCGTAATCCATGAAGGTCCAGCGCAGGCCGGCCGACAGATACAACATGTCGTAGCGGATGCGCAGGTCCACCAGCTGCAGCTCGAAGACGAAGTTCTGGCCCACCTGGTCATACTCCCTGCCGGGGTAGATGGAATTGATCCGGGCCCACGGTCCGCCGGGATTGGCTTCGGCCCCGGTCAGCGTGCTCCACCCGAAGTACATCGGGAAAGCGAAGCCAAGGCTGGTCTCTATATGGTCTCCGGCGCGGGAGATCTCAACCTTGTTGAGATTGTCCCACGAGTCGTAGTTGAATTCATAGTAGCGGGTCTGGGCAAAGCCGGAAGTGGCGGCCAGCGCCAGACCCACAAAGAGGAGACAAAGTTTTTTCATAATACAAAGTTAGCCAGTAAAGGTAAAAAGTCAATAGGCCTCCGCCTAAAACTCCAGCGCCACGCCGCGGTAGAAGTCAAGCAGTTTGGTCTGATACAGACACTGATAGCGGGCCTGGATGTGCTCGGACTCGGCGCGGAGCCAGTTGTTGCGGGCGTCGTTGTAGTCCGTCACGCCGGCCTTGCCGACCTTGTACTTCTCCTCGGTCAGCTCGTAGTGCTGGCGGGCGCTGGCGGCCGCTTCCTGGCTGCCCTCATAACGGGCCTGCGCGGTGACGGCGTTGTAGTAAGCCTGCTGGATCTCCTTGTAGAGCGCCTTCTTGACGTTCTCCAGCTGGATCTGCTGCCCCTTGAGGTTGATCTCGGCCGTGCGGACACCATTGCGGGCCGACATCCGCTGGAAGATGGGGATGCTCAGCGACAGGCCCAGCGACTGGCTGAAATTCTTCTTCAGCTGCGTGCCGAAGTTCGGGAGCGGAATCGGCGAGCTGGAGTTGGTGTAGTAGTTGGTGCCGATGCCGCCGTTGAGGGAGAGGCGGGGCAGGTAGGCACCCTTGGCGCGGTCGACGCCCACCGCCGCCGCGTCCGCATTGATCCGGGCGGCCTCGACGACCGGCTTGATGGCGACGGCGTCTTCATAGATGGCCTCCGGCCTCATCAGAAGGGCGCGGGAAGGATCCCCGACTTCCGGGACCACGATGTCGAAGCCCTCCGGCGAAGGGAGCTCCAGCAGCTGCGTGAGCTCCAGCACGGCGACGCGCAGGTTGCCTTCGGCCTGGATCTGCGACTGGCGGCTCTGGGCCAGGGTGGCCTGCTGCGCGGAGACCTCCGCGTCGCTGACCAGCCCGGCCAGCCGCCGCTCGCGGACCTGCTCGAGCAGCTGGGCGTCGTGGGACGCCTGTTCCGCGGCCACGCGCGCCAGCTCCTGGTTGTAGAGGATCTGCACGTAAGCCTGCGCCACGGCCACGCGGATGTCGTCGCGGGCCTTCTCCAGGTCGGCGGTCGCCGCAGCCAGGTTCAGCTCGCCGATCTTGATCCCGTTCGTGATGTCGAAGCCCTGGAAGATGGGGATCTCACCGCCGATGGTGAAGCTGGTCGAGGACGTATTCGTATTGTCGGAATACGTGTTGTCCTCAGTCAGACCGCGGCCGAACGAGAGGTTCTCCGACGCAGAGGCGGAGAGGCCGGGCAGGCGCCGGCCTTTCGCCGTGCTCAGGTCCACTTCGCGCTGCTCCACGGCGAGCGCGCTCTGCTGGACCGACAGATTGTGCTCGAGCGCATAGTCGATGCACTGCGAGAGGCTCCAGGGGCCCTGCTGCGCCTGGGCCGCGACGCCGGCGCAAAGACAAGCGGTGACAATCAGAAAGTGTTTCATAGCAGTATGTTATTTCGTTTCATCCTTGATGATACGCGGTCCGCGGACCTTGTCGCCCTGATTCAGACCGTCCTTGATCTCGATGTTGATACCGTCGCTCATGCCGGTCGTGACCTTGACGCGCTCGTAGGTGCCGTCGGCGTTCTGCCGGTAGACATAAGTGCTGTCCTTGATGAACTCAAGGGCGCTTTCCGGGACGGAAAGGACCTGGTTCGCGGACTGCAGGACGAGCTCCGCGTTGGCGCTGTAGCCGGAGCGGATCATCTTGTCGCCGCTCACCTTGACGGCCGCCTTGATCTCGAACTGGTTGGCGCCGTTCACTTCGACCGCCTTCGGCGAAATGTACTCCAGGGACGCCTCGCAGCTGTAGTCGGGCAGGGCGCCGATCTTGATGTTGATCGGCATGCCTTCCACCAGGGAACCGACTTCCGTCTCGTCGACGTTGCCGTCGAAGATCAGGTCGGACATGTTGGCCACGACGGCGACGGTCGTACCGTCATTCATCGTGTTGGCCTGGATCACGGAGTTGCCCACCTTGACGGGAATGTCGAGGATGAGGCCCGTGATGGTGGAGCGGATCAGGGTCGAGCTGCCCGTCTTGTTGGACGAGGACACGCCGTCGCGGATGACCTCCAGGGACTCCTGGGCGGCCGCATGCTCCTCCTTGGCCTGGTTGTAGGCCTGGAAGACTCTGTCGTACTCGTCGTCGCTGACGAGTTTCTTGTCGTAGAGGGCCTTCTCGCGCTCGTAGTTGGTCTTGGCCTGCTTGAGGTTGATCTCGGCCAGGCGCACGCGGGACTGGGCGGCGCTCAGGGAGTTCATGTCGGGGATGACGCGGAGCTTGGCGATCACCTCGCCCTCCTTGACCATCTGGCCGGCCTCCTTGTAGAGCTCGGCGATGATGCCGTTGATCTGCGGTTTGACGTTGACCTCGTTGCGCGGCGTGATCTTGCCGGTGACGACGGTGGTCCGGTGGATGTCCATCACCGCGGTCTCCAGTTCCTTGTAGCGGACCTTCTCCGGGCGGGAATTCTTGTAGAGGTACACGAAGGTACCGAGGATGAACAGCCCGACGAGGGCGAAAATGATGTACTTGGTAAAGCGTTTCATATGTGTTGTTTTTTATTTATTATTCATCTCTCATGGCATCCACGGGCTTGATGGCCATCGCGCGGCTCGCGGGAGCCAGGCCGGCCACGATGCCGAGCAGGGTCAGCATCAGGGCGGCGCCGATGGCTACCCAGAAGCCGATCTGGAAGTCGGCCGGCGGGAATTCGTCCGAATGCGCGACGATGATTTCCAGGAGGCGCAGCACGTACACGGAGAGCACGATGCCGAATGAGCCTGCCGCCAGAGTCAGCGCGATGCTCTCCGAAATGATCTGTGAAAGGATGTTGCGCGGCGTGGCGCCGATGGCGCGGCGGATGCCGATCTCGGTCGTGCGCTCCTTGACCGTGACCATCATGATGTTGCTCACGCCGATCACGCCTCCGAAGATGGTACCCAGACCGACCAGCCAGACCAGGAAGGCAACGCCGTTGAAGAGGTTGTCGATGATGGTGAAGATCTGTTCGGTATTGAAGATCTCGAGCGCCTGCTTGTCCGTCGGATCGATTTTGTGCCGGGGAGCGATGATCTGGCGCATTTGCGTTTCCAGGTCGGACATCTTGATGCCGGAAATACCCGTCGCACAGATCACGTCCACGCCGTTGCCCCGGTTGTAGAGGGCCTGCGCAACAGGCAGCGGGATGGAGATGCGGTAAGCAGGGGCTTCGCCGACGGCGACCTGGGAGCTGCTGACGTCCACGCCGACGATCTGGTAGTAGGACGGTCCGACCTTGATGAATTCGCCGCAAGGATCGCCGCCGTCAGGGAAAAGCTCTTTGTAGACCTGCTTTCCGATCACGCATACCCGCCGCGACTGCAGCAAGTCTGCATCGTTGAGGAAGCGTCCGTATTTGAGGCGCGGTTCTTCGATCTTCACATAGTCCGGGTACACGCCCTGGACGGAAGCGTCGGAGGAATACTCGCCATGAATCACCCGTGAATAAGGGGCGAAAACCATGGGGGTCACGGTCTCCAGTTCCGGTATCCACTGCCGGAGCCGCTCGATGTCAGTGAAGTCCAGCTGCCAGTAGCGTCCCTCCCGGAAGCCGCCATAGGGCTTGGAGGTCGTAGAACTGAACAGCATGCTGGTATTCGTGGCGAAGCCGCTGAAGACACTGCTGATTACCTGTTTGAAGCCCTGACCGCCACCCAGCATGATCAGGAGCATGAACACGCCCCAGAACACACCGAAGCCGGTGAGCAGGCTCCTGCTCTTGTTGCGGGTCAGGGAGTCCAGAATCTCCCGGATATTGTCTCTGTCTAGTCTCATTCTGCTCTAAGGGCTTCAATAGGTGCAACTTTGGCGGCCCGGTGGGCCGGGAACAGGCCGGCCAGCGTGCCGGCTACGATCAGGACGACGGTCACCTCGATCGCTTCGCCCAAACCGACGAGCGGATCGACCAGGACCGCAATCTTCTGGTTGGCCACTTCCATGACGGTCCGCCCGACGGTCTTGTCCAGGATCTGGCAACCGATCATGCCGAGCAGCATGCCCGCATAGCCGAAAGCAGCCGTGATTGCGACACTCTCCGCCAGGATCAGCCGCGTGATGGCCCAGGGACGCGCGCCGATGGCCTTGCGGATACCGAATTCGCGCGTGCGCTCCTTGACCGTGATGAGCATGATGTTGCTCACGCCCACGATGCCGCCGAGCAGGGTCAGGATGCCGACGAACCAGAAAGCATAATGGAGGGCCTTCTGCGCCTTGTTCATCTGCAGGTTCGAAGTGAACTGATTGTCAATCCGGATGGCACGGGAATCGTTCGGGGCCACGTTGTGGTGGCTGTTGAGCACCGCGCGGTATTCTTTCTCAAATTCTTCGTTCGCCGCTTCCGTCGGCAGGCCATGGAAGGTAAACGAGACCATGTCTACCATGTTGCCCCTGGCGAAGATGGCCTGGACCGTCGTGAATGGGGCATAGCAATCGTTGCTGCTGCTCCCATAGTTGGTCTCGCAGATGCCGACCACCCGGAAGGGGGAGTTGCCGACCTTGACATACTCTCCGATGATGCTCTCCACCGCAATGTTCTTGCGGCCGGAGACGCCGGCAAGCTCTTCTTCCTCCTCCGACAGGATGCCGAGCAGTTCATTCGCCACATTCTCCGGCAGGACCACCACCTTACGCTTGTCGGCGATGTCTTTGTCGTCGATGAAACGGCCGTACAGGATGTCGAGATGGTCCATCTTCTGGCGCTCCGGGTAATTGCCGACAAGCCATCCGTTGATACCGTTCTTCCCATAGACGAACCGGGTTCTCGTACTCACGGAGCCGACTACATCGTCGATGTGCTCCGTGAAGATCTCGCTGGCCGTCAGGTCGACATCCCGGTTGTCCAGTTGGATGCGCCGGCCTTCCTTCATGCCCGCGTAAGGCTTGGAGGTCCAGCTGCCGTACACGTCCATCACATTGGTGGCGATTCCCTCCCGATTCTCCTCGAAGGAGTTGATCAGGCCATTGCCCGCGCCCAGCAGGAGGATGACGATGAAGATGCCCCACGACACCGCGAAGCCCGTGAGACAGGTCCGGAGCTTGTTGCGGCGGAGGCTCGCCCATATCTCTGCAAAGACGTCTCTCATTTCATGATGCTGTTGACGCCGAACATCGAGGCGCGATGCTGGCGATTGTCTTCGATCTCACCGATGATGCCGTCCTTGATGTGGATGATCTTGTCGGTGCAGTTGGCGACGCCGCTCTCGTGCGTGACCACGATGATGGTCACGCCCTCTTCGCGGTTGAGCTTGGAGAGCAGCTGCATCACCTCCTCGGAAGTCTTGGAATCGAGCGCGCCCGTAGGCTCGTCCGCCAGGAGGATCTTGGGATTGGTGATCAGGGCGCGGGCGATGGCCACGCGCTGCTTCTGTCCGCCGGACATCTCGTTGGGATAGTGCTTCGCCCAGGCGGTCAGGCCGAGTTTGTCGAGATACTGCATCGCCAGTTCGTGGCGCTTGTGGCGGCTCACGCCCTGGTAGAAGAGCGGAAGTTCGACGTTCTCCACCGCGGTCTTGAAGCCGATCAGGTTGAAGGACTGGAAGATGAAGCCGATCATCCGGTTGCGGTAGTCCGCAGCCTGACTCTCCGACAGGCCCTTGATCAGTTTGCCGTCGATGTAGTATTCGCCGGTATCATAGTTGTCCAGGATGCCCAGGATGTTGAGCAGGGTGGATTTGCCGGAGCCTGAGGCTCCCATGACGGAAACGAATTCGCCGCGGTCGATCGAGAGGTCGATTCCCTTCAGCACATGCAGCGGCTGCCCGTTGTTGTAAGTCTTGTTGACGTCTTTGAGTTCGATGAGCATATAGTGTCCTATTGAACTATTACACTGCAAAGGTACATATATTTTTCATATCCGCAAGAACCCTGACAAAATTTTTCATAATTTTTTCAGGTTTGCGACTCTTTCGCAAAAATAATAATTAATTATTGTTTTCCAATAATTATATATCGAATTTTCAGATTGTTCCC
>ONQP01000074.1 GCA_900319975.1 uncultured Bacteroidales bacterium
GGAACGGGAACTTTTCCGCCTGTTCGAGCAGGACATCCGCCACATGACCATCAACCAGGGCCTCGTGCTGATGCGCCTGGTGGACCGGGAATGCGGAATGAGCGCCTTCAACATCATCAAGGAATACGAAAACGGCCTCGCCGCCAACTTCTGGCAGCTCGTCGCGCGCCTTTTCTCCCAGAACCTCAAGACACGCTATGACCCCCGGTCGGGCGAGGACGCCAAGATCGAGGAACTCTGCAAGATCTGGGATTCGGGGCAGTGGGATCCGTTCTACTACTCCATCTTCATGGAGCCGCCGCCCCGGACGGTCATTCGGCGGGAGACGCTGGAGAGTGAAGTTCAAAAGAAACGCCGTTGAATACGGCGTGGGGGGTCCCCCCGCTCAGCCAGTCTTTCAGGATGCAGAACCGCGCTCCCGAGGGGAGCGTCATGTCGACGTTGGCGTGGTAGTGGCCGAAGACGAAGATGTCCACGTGCCGCTTCTCCGCCTCCGCCAGCGCGAAGCGGTAGATGGGCGCCCGCTCGCCCGGGAACTGGTAGCCCGTGTGCTGCCGGCGGCTGGAGTTGGACCAGCCGAGCCCGATGCGGTAGCCCAGCCAGGGATGGAGCGCGCTGAAGAGCCGCTGCGCCAGGCGGCAGCGGAAGACCTTGAGCATCAGCGTATAGCCAAACGGCGCGCCGCCCAGCAGGTCGCCGTGCCCGAGGCAGAAATCCTTGCCGTCGATGGAGATGTGGTACGGCTGGTCGAAGCGCTTCATGCCGAGCTCTTCGAAATAGGAATAGGTCCAGATGTCGTGGTTGCCGGGGCAGAACCAGACCTCCACGCCCGCGTCCATCAGGCGGATGAACTGCGCGACGACCCGTGCGCTCGAGCGCGGGACCACGTCGCGGTATTCGTACCAGAAATCCCAGATGTCGCCCAGCAGGTAGAGCGCCCGCATGGATTCGACCGGGAGTCCCTTCAGGAAATCGATGAAACGGGCCTCGCGCTCCGCGGGATCCCGCAGGCGCAGGCCGAGGTGCACGTCGGCGACGAAATAGATCAGATTGCGCTCCGCCATCATGCCAGCCAGATCAGGACGGCCAGGCCGACCAGCGCGCAGTAGAGGCCGAACCACTTGAGCTGGGCCTTGCGCACCAGGGCGATCATCACCTTGCAGGCGAAGAGGCCGGAGACGAAAGCGGCCACGAAGCCGATGAGCAGGGGGAGCGTGCCGACCGTCGAGGCGCTCATCTCGCCGCCCACCAGGTCGAGGAAGGTCTCGCCCAGGATGGGCACCAGGACCATCAGGAAGGAGAACTGGGCCATCTTCTCGCGCTTCACGCCGCACAGCAGGCCGGTGGAGATGGTCGTGCCGGAGCGGGACAGGCCGGGCAGGACGGCGCAGGCCTGGCCGACGCCGACCACGAGGGCCTGCCAGAACGAGATGCCGTTGCGCGCCTCCTTCCTGGCGGCGGCCACGCGGCCGGACAGCCAGTCGGAGAGCGTCAGCAGGATCGCGGTGGCGAGCAGCGACAGGCCCACCACCCGCATCGAGCTGAAGGCGGCCTCCACCTTGTCCTTGAAGAACATGCCGACCACGAACACGGGGACCATCGACAGGCAGAGCTTGGCGATGTAGTCGGTCTCGTCGTTGTATTTCCATTTGAACAGGCCGCACAGCAGCTTCCAGATCTCCTTGCGGAAGACGACGATCGTCGCCAGGACGGTCGCTGCGTGGACCGTCACCTCGAACACGAGGTCGCCCGAAGGCTCCACGCCGAGCAGCGCCTTGCCGATGGCCAGATGGCCGCTGCTGCTGACCGGCAGGAATTCCGTCAGCCCCTGGACCAGACCCAGGAGCATCGATTCAAACCACTCCATATCTCTTATTTGTCTTTATTCTTGCGCGTCGCGCCCACGATGGCGACGATCTCGATGACGATGCCCGCGATGATCACGACGGGGGCGGCGACGAGCCGCCGGAAGTCGAACATCGCGTAGTTGAAGACCTGCGGGTCCTTGGAGCCGCCGCCCATCATCAGGATGTAGCCGGCGATCATCACGATGACGCCCGTGAGCATCAGTCTAATCCCTTTCGGCCCGAGGGCCATCTTATCTTTTTCTTCCATATGAATCAATAGTACAGATCATCTTTGGACGCCTCTACGAGGCGGTTGACCACCAGCCAGGTGGAGATCACGCAGAGCAGGATGCCGAGCACGATCACCCCGCCGCAGACCATCAGGAGCTGCTTCAGGTCCACGATGGAGGCCAGCTCCGGGAAGGAGCGGCGCAGCGCCTCCAGCACGCCCCAGAGCATGCCGACGGCCAGGATCGAGGAGACGAGGCCCTGCAGCGCGGCCGCCCGGACGAACGGGGCCCGGATGAAGGCGCGCGTGGCGCCGACCAGCTTCATCGTGTGGATGGTGAAGCGGCGGGCGAAGACGCTCGCGCGGACCGTGTTGTTGATCAGCACGAACGAGATGAAGAGCAGCAGGAGGATGACGACGCCGAATACGATGGAGATCCGCGCCAGGTTGGAGGTCAGGGCCTCCACCTCCGTCTGCCTGGCCTCGACCTCGTCGACCAGCGGCGACTCCGACAGGACGGAAATCACTTGCGAGAGGCTGTCCGGATGCACGTAGGCGGCGTTGAGGGTGACGTCCACGCAGAGGGGGACGGGCGAGGACTCGAACACGTCGAGGAAATCCTCTCCCAGCGTCTGCTTGAGCTCCTCGGCGCCTTCCTCGCGCGTGACTACGCGCGCACTATGTACAAAGGGACGGGAGGAGAGGCTGGTGCTCAGGGTGTTGGCCTGCGCGTCCGTGACTTCGTCGTGGAGAAGGACGGAAACGTGTACGTTCTCCTTGAGGTATCTGGACACGCTTCGTGCGTTCAGGACCAGCAGGGCGGCGATTCCGGTCAGCAGCAACACCAGGCTGATGCTGATCACGCTGGAAAGGTAGGCATTGACGATGCGCTTCCTCATCAACTTTTTCTCCGGTCGGGCCATATTCCTCCAAATTAGACCTCAAAGATAGTGAAAAGACGAAGAATTGAAAAAATTTTCTTATCTTTGTAGTTATGAGCGATATGAAGCAAAGAATCCTTTTCGTCAACTCCGAGATCTACCCGTATCTCCCGGAGTCGGATATCGCCAATGTCGGCCGTTATCTGCCGCAGGGCATCCAGGAGCGCAGACGGGAAATCCGTTCTTTCATGCCCCGGTTCGGCTGCATCAATGAGAGGAAGAACCAGCTCCACGAGGTCATCCGCCTGTCCGGCATGAACATCATCATCGCCGAGGTGGACCGCCCGCTGATCATCAAGGTGGCTTCCATCTCCTCTGCGCGCATCCAGGTCTATTTCATCGACAACGAAGACTACTTCCGCCGCAAGCAGCCGTTCTGCGACGCTTCCGGCAAGCCTTTCGAGGACAACGACGAGCGTGCGATCTTCTTCGCCCGCGGCGTCCTCGAGACGGTCAAGAAGCTCCGCTGGGCCCCGGACGTGATCCACTGCCAGGGCTGGATTTCGCACCTGCTGCCCGCATACCTGAAGAAGGCCTATCGCGACGACCCCATTTTCTCTTCGAGCAAGGTGGTCCTTTCCCTGTATGACGACACGCCCACGACGCCGTTCCATCCCGCCTTCGCGCAGAAGGCCCGTTTCGGCGGTCTGACGCAGGAGGATCTCGCCGTGCTCGAGACCCCCACTGGCATAAATCTTGCTAAATTGGCCGTCCAGTACGCCGATGGCGTCATTCTCGGTGCAGAGAAGGTCGAGCCGGAGATTGTGGCACACTGCAAGGCGCTCGGGCTCCCGATCCTTCCCTTCGACCGCAAGGCCCTGGAGGATGGCAGCTACATGGATGCGTACTGCGGTTTTTACGATGAACTTTAAGATGAAGACACGATTTTTCGTCCTGGCGGCAGCTTCGCTCTGCTGCCTTTCCTGCGTGGAGACGAACTCCCGGCTCGGCGGCGGGCTCGTTCCCATCACGGAGACATATACGTTCCATACCGTCGAGGTGCCTCTCGAGGGCATTTCCGTCCAGATGGCCGACAACCTGTCCGGCTACTCCAACACCCGCATGACCGTCGGCGCCATCCGCGAGCCCGAATACGGCCTGACCACCCGCGCCACCGCCGTCACGCTCGTCCCGCTGTTCAGCGGCGATTTCGACCTGGGCGAGAACCCTGTCTTCAAGCGTTTCCATTTCGCGGCCTCGCGGGACACCACCTATGCGCTCGACCCTTCGCAGGAGAACGTCCTGCGGCGCGTCCGCGTCTATGAGGTGTCCGAGCCGCTCGACCCGAGCACCGATTACGACACCAACAAACCCATCGCACACGGCTCTGAGAGCGTCGTGCTGGGCACCCCGGTCGTCAACGGCACCGATTCCCTGTCGTTCGACTTCACGCCCGAATTCGGCAGCCGCTTCCTCCGGCTCACCGCCGAGGACGTCAAGGATATGAAAGCCTATCTGAAGAAGTTCCCGGGCATCTATGTGGAGACCGAAGAGCCTGACGGCGAAGGCGGCCGCATCGACATGTTCGACGTCCAGATGGCCTTCAACAAGAATACCTACGCCATCGGCAACTGCGCCGTGCTCGACTACTCCGCCGAGTTCAAGGGCGTGCGCCGGGATACGTCCCTCCTGTTCTACTACGGCACCACGGACTTCTTCGACCTCGACTCCCTGTTCGAGAACTATAGCGGATACTTCCCGCAGTACGCGCTCAACTATACGGGCCAGCAGACCCGCGACCGCGTCGGCGAAGCGGGCGAGACGATCTGGGTCGAGGGCGGCGGCGGACTCAAGCCCGTCATCGCCGCCAGCAGCCTCAAGCAGCAGGTCGAGCAGGCCATCCTGCAGGCCGGCGGCAATCCGCGCGAGGCCGTCATCAACAAGGCGTCGCTGATCTTCCCGTTCGACCTCCCCGAGGACGTCACGGAGCTGGACCGCTGGCCGTACCGGCTCTCGCCGACCTGCCGTTTCGTTTCGAAAGACGAGGAGGACGGCACGACGGTCACGACCTACATGGGCCTGACCGACGCCAGCTCCAGCAGCGAGAACCAGGGCGACGTGGACCGTTCCCTGCTCCGCTACGCGCCGGACATCACCTACCATCTGCAGGAGATCCTCAAGATCGACCTGGATGCGACGGATAAGGTGCAGACCAAGAATTTCCTCGCCGGCAACTACGACATCTGGCTGCTGGTGAACGCCCAGGAGGAGAAGACCACCGTCAAGTCCGCCAGCAAGGAGGAACAGGAGATGTTGAACTACCTCGCCTATTCCAGCTACTATAACAGCATGTATGGCGGCTATGGCGGCTACGGCGGTTATGGCTACGGTGGCTACGGCTACGGTGGCTATGGTGGATATGGCAGCTACTACAACAACTATCTGAACTATGCCATGTGGGCCCAGCAGGCCATGACGGCCCAGACGTCCACGTCCGTCGTCGTCAAGCTGGATGTCGACCGCTTCTACTGCAGCGCCCTCCGGGGCCCGCAGGCGGACTCCAAGGTCCCGACGCTCCGGATCACGTTCGCCCTGCCCAACGAAGAATAAAGGGAAGGATCCCGAAAACCATACGCGCCCCGCTTTTCCGAGCGGGGCGTTTTTTGTCTGTAGTTAGCCCGGTTTCGTCGCGGTCGAAAATGCAGAAAAAAACTTTTTGTCCAAGTCTGTAAGTCGCTGAAGTGAGTGGAGTTGACTATATGGATTCCGTGTCGAAAAAGTTTGAAATATTTTGGAAAATATAGTGTTATTTCAATATTTTTTACTAAATTTGCAGTCCCAAAAAATGGCTTCTTGCCGCGTAAGGAGTTGATTTTCAGGGACTTTAGTAGAAAATTATTTTAAAAGTAATACTGAGATGTTACAACCTAAGAGAACAAAGTTTAGAAGGGAACAGAAGAATCGCATGAAGGGCAACGCCCAGCGTGGCAACCAGCTCGCTTTCGGCTCCTTCGGCATCAAGACCCTTGAGAATTGCTGGCTGACCGCCCAGCAGATCGAAGCTGCCCGTCAGGCAATTTCTCGCCGGATGAACCGTGAAGGCCAGATCTGGATCCGCGTCTTCCCTGTCAAGCCGATCACCAAGAAGCCGCTCGATACCCGTATGGGTAAGGGTAAGGGCGATCCGTATGCATTCGTCGCTCCGATCACCCCGGGCCGCATCATCTTCGAAGCCGAGGGCGTTTCCCTCGAGACCGCCAAAGAGGCCATGCGCCTTGGCGCCAACAAACTCCCGATCGCGACCAAGTTCGTCGTTCGCAGAGACTATGTCGAATAATTTATTGGAGAAAGAGTAATGAAAGCAGCTGAAGCACGCGAAATGTCTGTAGCAGACCTGCGCGACCGCATCCAGATCGAGAAGAACAATCTCGACACCATGAAAATCAATCACACGATTTCTCCGCTGGAGGACACTTCCAAAATCAGTAAGACCAGAAGGGACATCGCCCTCATGATCACGATCCTTGCTGAGAAAGAAAAACAGAATTAAATCAGACAATCATGGAAAGAAATCTTCGTAAGGAAAGAATCGGAGTGGTGGTCAGCAACAAGATGGACAAAACCATCATCGTTGCCGTTGAGATCAAAGAGAAACATCCCTTGTACGGCAAGTTCGTCAAGAAGACCACCAAGTTCGTTGCCCAGGACGACAAGAATGAGTGCGGTGAGGGTGATACCGTCCGCATCATGGAGACCCGCCCGCTGAGCAAGACCAAGAACTGGAGATTAGTTGAAATCGTTGAAAAAGCAAAATAGCATAGTATGATACAGCAGGAAACACGTTTACAGGTGGCCGACAACAGCGGTGCAAAGGAAGTCCTCTGCATCCGCGTCCTTGGCGGTACCCACCACCGTTATGCGACCGTCGGCGACACCATCGTCGTCGCCATCAAGAGTGCTATTCCTGGCGCTGACGCCAAGAAGGGCACCGTTTCTCGCGCCGTCGTGGTTCGCACCAAGAAAGAGATCCGTCGCGCCGACGGTTCCTATATCCGTTTCGACGACAATGCCTGTGTTCTTCTGAACAATGCAGGCGAACTCCGCGGTACCCGTATTTTCGGTCCCGTGGCCCGCGAGCTCCGCGAGAACTTCATGAAAATCGTTTCACTGGCACCGGAGGTCCTTTAATTAATAAGAGTTATGAAAAAGTTACATATTAAGAAAGGTGACACCGTGTATGTAAATGCCGGTAACGACAAGGGAAAGACCGGCAAGGTCCTTTCCGTCGATCCGAAAGCCGATCGCGCCGTGGTCGAGGGCATCAATATGGTGAGCAAGCACACCAAGCCCAATTCCAAGCAGCCTCAGGGCGGCATCATCAAGCAGGAGGCTCCCATTCACATTTCCAATCTCAATCTTCTTGATCCCAAGACCAACACCCCGACCCGCGTGGG
>ONQP01000083.1 GCA_900319975.1 uncultured Bacteroidales bacterium
ATGTGGGACCTCATGCAGGCCCACTACAACGAAGGGCGCGACCTCGAGCGCGCCATCGCATTACACAACAGAGCGCCCCAGTACCGCGCTGCCGTCCTGCAGAACATGGAATGGATCCGACGTTACGAGGCCTTCAGAAAACAATTAAAACATGAGTGAGTTAGAACGGGTCTGGATGAAATGCTTGCTTGAGATCCAGACTAAACGCGACGAGATAATCGCCGGAGCATTTTACTCGCATTTCCACCTGTCCCTAAATCATCCGGAAAGACTAACAGCTCCGGAGACGCTTCTTCGAGAGTATAAGGGAACGGAAGAAGGCGCTGCGAAGTACGAATATAGCTATCGCGGAGAGGTATTCCTAATCGAGCGCGAGCGCCAGGAGATAGGCGGATGGAATATCGAGAGCGGCAGCATCGACGTAAAGCAAATAAGTACATTTGAAAAGGTATAGAAATATGGACAAGTTCAAGAGAATCCCCGCTGACATCCAGGCGGCCGTGTGAGCGGAGCCCTCTGCGGCCACGTCGATATGTGTGGCGTCTCTGCTTGGGTGGTGCTTCCGCAGAAAGCGCTGACCGATTATTTGCGCTCCAACTTCAAGGAAGGAGACGAGGTTAGAGTAATCATCATCAAAAAGGAGAAGTAGCCATGCCTGCAACCGGAAAATCATCATTACCGTTTCCTCGTAACTACGAAGAGGAGACCAGCGTCCTTCGCGCCGAAAGAAAAGCTGCCTTCATCCGCGAGACCGCGGTGAGATTCGCGACCGCGAGAGATAATTTAATGTATTCGAAAGTCGTCGATGACGCCGAGATGCTCGCAAAAGAGCTCGAAGATAGAGGCTATCTGTAGGTATTGATGACAGCATAATGGAGGCGCCCAGGTGATTAGCCTGGGCGCTTCTTTTATTCCTGGTTCATCAGCTGGACCGTGACCCTGGGCCGTGCCTGGACCGCTTCGGTCTCCGGCTCCAGCATCTCGGTGACCACGCAGCTGTAGGCCTGCTCGTAGACCTTGATCCCGTGGTCCCACGTGTAGAACCGGCTGCCGCTCCGGGTGAGCGGGCCCTGTCCGTCGACGCAGTGCCCCTGCAGCAGCTTGTGCACCTTGGCGCGCAGCGCCGCTCGCTCTGCGATGTAGTGCGTGGTACCGGAGCCGTGATGCGTGTCGTCGTAGCAGTCGATGATCAGGCGCGCCCGGATGGTCGCGGTGCCCTTCTGGGAGAGTCCCTCGATGTTGCTCCAGCTCACGTCCGGCGCGTCGATGAGCAGCGCCGGGTAGGTGAGCGGGTAGGTGTCGCGGTTCTCCTGGTTGATCATCTCGAGCTGGCCGTAGTCCTCGTCGATGGTGGAGAGCTCGGGCATCATCTGCCCGAAGAGGTTAATGAGATCTTGCAGTAATTTTTCCATTTGAGTGCTGATTTACAAAGTTTCGGAGCTCGGTGTCGATGACACCCTTGACTATCTTGTTGACGGCCTTGTCCTGGCCCAGGAAGTGGCGCCGCGGGATCTTGATGCGCCCGCCCGGCTTCTTGAGCGCCATGTTGCGCCAGAAGTCCGCCTCGACGGAGCCCTTGCCGCGGATCTCCTCGGCCTCGTAGTGCTTCGCCCAGAAGAACTTCTTCATCCGCTGCGTCACCGGGATCTGGTCGCCGTCGTTGTGTACGGAGGCATACTGCACCAGGTTGCGGATGAGCACCCGCCCGTCCATGGGGACGTAGTCGTTGGACATCATCAGGTGGTTGCTTCCTGAGAGCAGCGGGCCGTACTGTCCGCCGGCACCGCTGAAGCCCAGCTTGGAGCGCAGCGGCTGCTCCCAGTCCTGGCTGCCGTAGAAGTCGCCGCGGCGGAAGTTCTCCCGCACGGACGCCTGCACCGCCCGGCCCACCTTGACAGGCAGAACCCGGCGCTGCAGCCTCTGCAGCTCCTTCAGATCCTCCTGGACCATCTTTCTGAAATCCGGTGCCGGCATCGTCTAGATCTTGAGGTCACGCATCAGCTTGTCGGTCGCCGCTTCGGCGCCGGGGTAGGCTTCTGTGTAGTAAGGGTGCGTCCTGCTGAAGATGCGGCCGTCCTCGGCGGGGTTGTTATCGAGGCCGGGCATGGGCAGCGGAGGCGTCCATCCGGCGAGTCCGGAGTCGTTCGCCGGCTCGTCGGTCTGCTGCAGGGAGCATTTGCAGTTCCAGCGGTCACCAGGGCGGTGCTCCTTCCAGAAGGGATGCCCCACCGGCAGCGTGAGCTTCGTGGTCCAGTAGTGCTCGTGTATCGGGTCGGGCGTGATGGAGGTGGTCGGCATCCAGCGGACGTTCGGAAGGACGTCTGCCTCGTCGATGAAGTGCTTCCAGTCTGCAGCCTGGTGCGCCCGGATGACGGCGGTGTCGTACTCGGTCTGCATCCAGGAGTGGCAGTAGTGGTCGGTCATCCCCTGGATGTCCTCGCGCCACCGGTCGAAGCTCTTGAGCTGGCCGGTCGTCGGGTCCAGCAGCTGGCCGGCGATGTCGTTCTGCATCCGGTGCGTCTTGAAGGCCGAGAACACGGCGTTGCTGGTCCGGATCTCCTCCAGGAACTCGTCGGTGATGACGGCCGGGTCGACGCTCTCGCCGAGGCCTTTTGCCGTCGCCTCGTTGAACAGGCGGAGGGTCTCGTAGAAGATGTTCAGCTCGATCTCCGTCCGGACGTCTATCTCCTGCTCATAGATGACGCGCAGGCCTTGGATCAGGGCCTTGGCGCTGAACTCCAGCAGCTGCTGCGCCTGCTCGTTGCGGAATCCTTCCGCGGCTCCGCTGCAGGCCGGGCAGCTGCAGCCGTACTGGCTGTCGATCAGAACGGCAAGGGATCCGCGGGCGCCCCGCCCTGCGGGGCTAGTCCGAAAAAACGCCTGAACCGGTCGAAGAAGCGGACCTTGTCCTCGTTGGTGGGCTCTTCGCCGCCCGGCCGGTTGAGCCGGTCGGCTATCTGGCGGGAGCGCTCCTCGGCGGCCAGCCGCGTGGCGTCGATGTCGCGCTTGAGGGCGTCGTAGTCCTCCGGCTTCTCGATGTCGAAGGTCTCGTAGAGGAAGTCGTCCGACATCGGCAGGCCGAGCTCCTTGAGCTTGGAGACGACGTTGATCTGCACCTGCTTGTCGACGTACTTCGGCTGCACGTGGACGAACTCGCCGCCGGCGGTGTTGATGCCGAGGTTGGAGAAGATCTCCGTCATGTCGTAGTTGAGCAGGTCGAGGATGAACTGCACGTCGTCCTCGGTGATCTTCATCTGCTCCTTGGCCTGCACGGTGCCCAGGGCCTGCGTGCCGTTGGTGTCGCTCTTGGTGGTGAGCGTGTTGCCCAGGACGGCGATGGACATCTCGTCGTTGCAGGCGCCGGTGAAGCGCTCGTAGAGGTCGTTGGTGCCGGACTTCTGGCCGCTCTCGTGCAGCGTCATGCTGGAGCCTTCCGGGTGGATGTAGACGGCGTTGGCGCCCTGCTTGCGGGCGTCCTGCAGGAGCCGCTTGCGCGCCTCCTCGTCGCCGGCGGCGTAGGTGTACTCCCGGATGGGCATGCCGAAGATCTGGCAGAACTGGGCCCAGTCTCCGAAGTTGCCGCGCTTGTAGAGGGCGTACGGCGCGCAGGTGGCCAGCAGGCCGAGCCCGCGCGGGTCGTCACACACGACCAGGCAGTTGGAGAAGCGGTCGAGCGGCACGCCGTTGACGTCGCGCTCGTACAGCATGACCTCCTTCTTGACAGGGTCGAAGTGCTTGCGGTCGATCAGGTCGAAGGTGATCCATCCCTGGGCGTCGCGCATGAACTGGAAGAGCGAGAACCCCCACAGCTTGGAGTTGACCGCTTCGCGGACGAACCGGCGGAACCAGGGCGAGCGGATCTGCGCGTTGATCTCGTCGACGGGCTTGCCGTCGCGCTGGAACTCGAACCGCTCGCGGGACACGGCGCTCAGGCGCTTGTTGATGATGCCGGAGAGGTGGCCGTCCGTGGTGATCACGGAGTGGTAGATGTCGTAGAGCTGCGTCCGGTTGTAGAAGTCGATGGCGCTGGCGGACTGCAGGCTGTCCATGTAGCGCCTGATGTCGAAGTGGAAGAGCTCGGGGCTCTGCAGGATGACGGTGAGGTTCTGCTGCGACGGGGAGAGCTGGGTGATGCCTCCCTGGGTGATGGTCTTCTTGGCCGCCGGGCGGCCGCGTTTTGCTGCTTCAGCCATAATTCGCGAAATTAAAAGTGACAGCCGCGCAGCTCGTTGGATTCAAGCCTCCAGGGGGATGCCGCGGCCGCTTCCTCCTCCGGGAGCCTCGGGGCGTTCGCGATGGTGATCTTGCCGGCGGCGACGGCCTTCAGCCAGTCGATGGCGCGGTTGTACCTCTCCTTGCGGATCTCCGAGATCTTGTACGGGTTATGCTGGCAGAAGATGTGGTAGACGGCGATGTCCACCGCCATCATCAGCACCAGCTGGTTGCGCTCTTCGCCGGTGGCGTTGAAGATCGCGTCGGTGTCGTAGAACTTGTCCAGGTATCCGCGCATCTCCTCGATGGCGCGGTCCTCGCAGATGTGCACGATGGCCTCGTCGGAAGTGTCGCTGTCGTGCCTGAGCAGCGCGTCCAGGATCTCCCGGTGGATGGAGGCGTCGTAGTCTGTCTCTTGGATAAATCGGCTCATAAAATGATATGTTATTTGCGTTTAATGACAATTAAATGGCGTTTCATTACATCCTCGAGTCGCGGTCGATCAGGTCGCCGCGGGTGAATACGTCGACGTGGTAGACCTCCAGCTGCAGGCGGCGCTTGAGCTCGGCGATGGCGCCCTCCAGGCAGTCCGGGCCGTCGGCAGGGTAGGGCATCGTGGGCTCGAAGAGCTTGAACTGGTCCAGCAGCTCGACCATGTGCGGATTGTCGGCCTCGTCCTCGTTGAAGAGCCAGGCTCCGTTTCGGTCGATGGGCTCCAGGTTCGCCTCGATACGGGCGGCCTTGTCGGTCTTCGGCCGGGCGTCGCCGGTGATGAAGAGGCTGTCGCCGCGGCGGGCGTTCTCCTCGCGGATGAGCGGCAGGAAGACCTGCTCGTAGAAAGGATCCTGCAGGCTGTTGTTCTCGATGAGGTAGAACACCGGCACGCGGCCGGCGACCCACTCCTGCATCTGGTAGTACCAGTCGATGAACGTGGCGTTGGTGCAGTGGTCGACGAAGGCCTTGAGGACGTAGTACGTGGTGCCGGCGCGGCCCACCAGGCACACGGCCTTGGTGGAGCTGCCCGCCTTGCCCTTGTTGGAGGTGGACGGGTCGCCGTAGCAGACCAGGAACTTGAAGCTGCGCATGGGCGGCATCTTGCCCAGGGGGAGGTTCTTGAAGATCTTGCCCTCCTGGATGGGGTTGTTCATGTACTCCGCCTGGAAGGCTCCGGAGGAGATGGTCGCCTTGATGCGCTCGATGTGCTCGAGGGTGTTCTTCTGCGGCCAGCTGCTGTTGCCGTCCTTGTCGACGATGTTCACGACGGAGTGCTTGTCCGCCTTCTTGCCCAGGCGGCCGATGACGGTGTCCTTGGCGATGAGGTTGCCCTTGGCGAGGATGAGCGTGGCCTTGTTGACGGAGCGCGTCGGGATGACGGCCCGCTCGATGAACTCGGTCTTCTTTTCCAGGGTGACGGGGTTGCGGCAGTCCTTGTCGGTGTCGTAGTCGTCGATGTCGATGATGTCCGGACGGATGGCCTCGTTGCGGGTGCCTCGGGGCGCGTTGCCGAAGCCGACGGCCAGGAAGGACAGCCCGCCCTTGGTGACGAAGTGGTCCTCCTCCCACTTGGTCGGCGAGGGCTGCTCGCCGTAGAACTGCTTGATGCGCTGGTTCGCCTCGAGGTTGGCCCGGTAGGGGGCCAGCAGGCGGACGGCAGCGTCCTGCGTGGCGCTGACCATCAGCAGGTAGTGCTTGCGGCCGGTGAGCATCAGGAAGAGCTCGAGCATCATGGCCACCGTGGACTTCGCGAGCTCACGGGCCCAGCTCCACACCTCGAACCACTCGTCGTTCCTGACGATGCGGCCGATGGCGGCCGTCTGGAAGGGCGCGAAGTCGCAGCTGGCGTAGTTCGGGAAGAAATACTGCATCCACTCGACCGGATGCGCCTCGAGGTAGGCGCGCTTCCGCACCAGCTCGGCGTCGCTGAGCAGCTCCGTGGGCGTCTCCCGTCGGATATTGTCCCGGAAGGCTTCCCACTCCTGTAGCGCCCTCTTGTCGATCTCTTTCATAGGCTAGCGGAGCTTGTCTTTGATGAAGGAGTCCCAGAGGTAGCTGATCTCGACGGCCTTCTGCGGCGCAGTGGAGCGCACGAAGGTCAGGAAGGCGATGCCGGCGTTGACGTATTCGCGGATGCCGCTCTCGCTCTCGATCTTGTCGATGGCGGCGGCCAGCTTGGCCAGCGTGTCCGCCTCCTTGGGCGTGGGGATGCGCTCACCGTCCGGCCGCATCGTGATGGTGTCGTTGATGGTCTGGACGTGGGCGTAGAGGTTCTTCAGGATCTTGTCCTTGCCGACGGTCATGGAGGCCTTGATGTCCTTCCAGTTCTCGTCCTTGGCCCAGCGGGCCACCGTCTGCCGGACGGCGCCCACCTTCTCGGCGATCTCCTCGAGCGTGAAGTCGCCGTTCAGGTAGAGCTCCTTGGCGATGGTCTTCTTCTGCGTGTTCTTGAGTGCTGCTGCCATAAGCAAATCTTTTTCGCAAATATTGCTTTTAATTATGGATTTCGCACTATGTGAATTTTACGCAACCCTTTCGCGGGCCGTTTGCGACCTCTTAAATAATTGTGTATTAATATTTTAATTTTGAAATTGTCAACCGTATGCGCATATTTGCGACGAGGACGACACAAGTCGGCCGATAGGTATAACTTATGAATGAGTACAAATTTCTCAACGTGGTCGCGACCTCCGGAGGCCGCGCCTCGCTGATGCTCTACGGCCAGATCGGCGCGCAGAAGGACGGCGTGGACCCGGAGCGGGTCGCCGCCGAGCTCATGTACCTCGAGCAGGACTTCCCGCAGATCGACGTGCATATCAACTCCCAGGGCGGCGAGGTCTTCGCCGGCATCGCCATCTACAACGCGCTCCGCGCCTCTTCCGCCGACATCAAGATCTTCGTGGACGGCATCGCCGCCTCCATCGCCGGCATCATCGCCCTGTGCGGCAAGCCGATGTATATGTCGCGCTTCTCCCGCCTGATGCTCCACCAGGTCAGCGGCAGCTGCAGCGGCGGCGTGGAGGACATGCGCAAGTGCGCGGACCTGATCGCCGGGCTGGAAGTCTCCCTCGCCCAGATGATCGGCGAGAAGTGCGGCCAGGGCGCGGACGCCAT
>ONQP01000115.1:0-487 GCA_900319975.1 uncultured Bacteroidales bacterium
TTATGGTCGTAGTTCTTCAGGCCTTCGCGCAGCGCATTCAGGTTGCTCTCCGGTTCGACCTGCTGGTCCTTCGTGCCGTTGAGGGCGAGGACGGGGCACTTGATGTCGGCGAGCCGGGGACGCACGTCCAGCGTGACGAAGCGCTTGAGGAACGGGGTCCGCAGCTGCTGCTGGACGCCGTAGTAGGACTGCTTCAGCATGTCCGGAAGGCCGCGTCCTTCGGGCGAGGGAATCTCGCCGCCTTCGCGCAGCGCGGCATAGGCCTCGCGGAGCAGCTGGCTGTATTTGTCGACGCCGTCCTGGTCGACGCCGGCGCCGGCGAGCGCCTGCGCGGTCTGCCAGATCAGCGTCTCCTCGCCGGAGACCACCATGCCGGCCAGGCTGACGGCGCAGTCGATCAGCTTGTCCTCGGCCAGCATCAGCGCGACGGTGCCGCCTTCGCTGTGACCGATGACGCCGACCATGTCGAAGCGCTCCCGGAGGAGCT
>ONQP01000115.1:498-2875 GCA_900319975.1 uncultured Bacteroidales bacterium
TCCCGGAGGAGCTTGACGGCGGCCAGGGCGTCGTCACGGACGTCGTCCGTCGTGATGGTATTGGGATCGCCGGTGGAGCCGCCGACGCCGCGGTCGTCGAAGCGGAGCGTGGCGTAGCCGGCGCGGGCGAGGGCATCCGCGATGACCGCGAAGGGTTTATGTTCGAACACCTCCTCGTCCCGGTTCTGCTGGCCGCTGCCCGTCACCATGACGAGGGCGAGGGTCTTGCGGGAATAGCCTTCCGGCAGCGTCAGCGTGCCGCTCAGGACGACATCGCCGTTGTTGAAAGTCACCTCCTCCTGTGCGTAGGGGAACGGCCCGACGGGGGTCTGCGGCCGGTTCAGCTTCCGCAGGCCCTGCGTGAGGGTGAGGGGCAGGGAAGCGCCCATCTGCGAGAAGGTGCCCACGACCTTGCCGTCCTGGAGCTGCCCCTCGTAGGAGGCGGCGATAGACGGGATCTTGACGCTCACCTTGCCCTCTTCGGGCCGGGTGAGCTGGATGGGAAGCCCCTTGGCGCCCTGGTCGGGGACGTCCATCGTGGGATTCTCTTCTTCAAAGTGGAAAACGATACCGAGTTTCATCCCCTGGACCTCGACGTCGCCGGACCAGGTGCCGGTCTGCGCAAAAGCCACGGAGAGGGAGGCAAGCAGCAGGATCGCTGCAGAAAGGATTTTTTTCATCGCTTAAATCGTCGTTTTGGTTTAATTGAACTCGTAAAAGTACAAATTCCGGTTTGGACTTCAAACACTTATCCGCGAATAATGCTATTTTTGTAATATGAAAAATCGCGTATTTGTTTTTGCCGCAGCAGTCCTGCTGCTGACGGCCTGCAACGGCGGGGCGAAGAAGGCCGACGCCGCCAAGCACACCGACGCCTACATCCGTGAGCGCGTCGAGACCATCTACAGCCGCTATCTGACGAAAGAACTCGACGAGAACGGCATGCGGGTGTTCAAGGACAATACCGACCTGACGGATACCTACTGCTCCACGGGCTTCAAGTCTCTGCTGGCCCAGGCGCAGGATGCGGCGGGCGAGGATTATATCGTCCTGGACTGCGATCCCTGGACCCAGTCGCAGGACGACGTGGAATTCACCTGCTCGGTCAAGTCCGTGGACGCCATCACCGACTCCACCGCCACCGTCACACTGGCCACGGAGAATTTCGGCTACGCCGGCCAGCTCACCCTCCAGCTCGTCTATGAGTCCGGCGACTGGTTCGTCGACGACTTCGGCGGCGACCTCCGGGAGTACCTCCAGAGCTTCCTCGACGGCGAGTAAGCCGCGGCGAGTCACCTGGACACAAAAAAGAGGCACCTGCATATGCAAGTGCCTCTTTTTTGTCGCAGACTACTCGGCGGAGCTGAGCTGGAATTGTCGGGAGACCGTCGACAAGGGTTTGTTGACGATCTTCAGACGCAGGATGAGCGTGTAACTCCGGGAATCGTCGTCACTTGGCCATTGGGGGTTGGGGATGGTCAGTTCCATCGTTGAAAAGGAGGTGAAATCCCCATCCTTCCCGAGGTCCTGGGCCCTTTTTTCTACAAGGGCCCCTTGTGGGTCATATACTTCGTAGACCATCGTATAGCCCATTTCGTGGATTCTCCGTAATCCTGTTCCCTTGTCGGGAAGTACGGAGTCGTATCCTTTGAGTCCGGTTGCCTTGGCGTCGACGTGAATGACGACGAAATCCGCCCTGGCAACCCCTTGCGTGATCACGATGGACGATTCGTCGATGGCAGAATCATCGTATCCTGTCCCGCACCCGCCCAGGCCGAGTACGCAAAACAATATGGGAACCAGCCACTTCTTCATAAGAATCGAAAATTGTCTTGTTTCATCAAACCTTTCGCTCTCTATGAAACATGCTCGATATTATAACACCTCTTCAAAGTTATAAACAAATTACTTTTTTGCCTATAGTATCCGCGTTCATTACCGGAAACAGGGTGACGAGATGGTACTGGTGAAGAGGGAACGCCCCCTCGTTCATGAAGCGGAGCGGAGTCGCCCAGACAGCAAAAAAAGCCGCAGGATGCATTCCTGCGGCTTTCGCTGTCTGGGTGACTCGACTTGAACGAGCGACCTCCTGGTCCCTAACCAGGTGCGCTACCAACTGCGCCACACCCAGATGCCCTCGAAAGGGATTGCAAAGATAGTTAAATTTTCGGAAAAGTTACCCCTTTCCGAAAAAACTTTTACTGATGTGCTTCGCGGAGCAGGTCGAGCACGACCTTGACCGGGTTGAAGGTCTCGAGCGGAACCTCCACGAAGAGGGTGTTCCAGTCGCTCATCGCGCCGTTCCACAAGCCCGGAAGTTCGAGGGCCTTGAGCTCGCGGCCCTGGAAACTCTTGGAGCTGATGAAGCCGGCGTCGG
>ONQP01000045.1 GCA_900319975.1 uncultured Bacteroidales bacterium
ACATCACCCCATCTCACACCCTCCCCATACCAAACACCCCTCTTCCCCTCATCCTCACCGGCCGCGCCCCGTTTTTGCATATTGCTGATTGCCAGTCATTTCCAACTTTGCTTTGGGGAAAATTCCCCTAAGCAAAATCATAATCTCCTCACCGACAAACACTTACAAAAACGGCCCTTCCAGAAGATGCCCGATCAGGTCGGGCAGGACCGGTGGGGTCGGGCAGGACCTGGCACCACCGCCGGACATCGCGTCCGGCGGTTACGGGCGATGTCCGCCCCGAGCTCTGGATGCTCGGGACGGACGCCCGTTGTCGGCAAGCAAGGTAGCTGCCCGGAAGCGAGAAGACCACGCCCGTTGCCGACAAGAGCGGTAGCTGCCCGAAAGCGAGAGACACAATGAAAAACGCCCCCGGGGACGGGGGCGTTGGGGTATGTGTATATTGTGGGGGTTGGTTTTGTGTCTGAAGCAGTCCGGTGGGGATAGGGCTCTTTGCGTCTGGGCCTTTTGGCCCTTAAAGCAAAGAGCCGGCAACCTCACGGCTCACCGACTCTTAGACGTGTACTAAAACCTAAACCTACAACATAGATGCAGGGGGTTTTAAAAACGTTGCAAGAAAAACGGAAAAATTATTTCTTCGCCTCAGCAACAGAAACTTTGCGGAACTCCTTGAGATCCTTCATCAGATCCAGAGCAGCCTTGCGGGCGCGAGCACCAGCAGCCTTGTTGCCTTTGACGACCTGAGCTTCAGCGTTAGCCTTGAAGAGCTCGATGTTCTCTTCGATTTTCTTAACAAGATTTTTCATGATGATGGATTTAATGGTGTATTAATTAATGTTAATATGGTAACTGCTTAAGTGATGGCAAGATAAAAAAGAAAAGATTAAAAAACAAGCGTTTTCGGAAAAAATCCGCTCCTAGTCGGCATTATTTAAAGTTTTTGGGCGGATATTAACCTGATTCATAGCAGGTCCGATGCCGACGAACGCCCAGGTCCGGGCGCCCGAAATGATCTTCTTCGCGATCTCCGGGATCGCCTCGCGCTGGGCCTCGTCAAACTCGCCCAGCACGAAATCCACCTGCCGCCCCTGGGCGAACTCGTGGCCGACGCCGACGCGGAGGCGGGCCCAGGACTGGCTCTCGAGCATCTCCTGGATGTTCTTGAGGCCGTTGTGGCCGCCGTCGCTGCCGGAGGCGCGCAGGCGCAGGGTGCCGAAAGGCAGGTTGATGTCGTCGCAGATTACCAAAATATGGTCCAGCTCCAGGCCCAGCTTCTGCTGCCAGTAACGCACGGCGTTGCCGGACAGGTTCATATACGTGGAGGGCTTGAGGAGGTGGAATTCGCGTCCTTTGTCGTGGACGACGGCCTGGTCGCCGTAGCGGCCGGGCTCGAAAACGACATTGGATGCCTGAGCCCAGGCATCCAATATCATAAAGCCGATGTTGTGTCGCGTGGCGGCGTATTCGGCACCGATGTTGCCGAGTCCGACCACCAGATAACACTTCTCTGCCACGGCGGGGTCGGGTTTACTCCTCCGAAGCAGCCGCAGTAACATTGCGCGTGGTCTTGACGCCGCAGATGATCGTGTCCTTGTCGGAGACGATGGTGACGTTCTTCACCTGCACGTCAGAAGCCTTGATGCGCTTGTCCAGACCGAGGCTGGTGATGTCGATGGTCAGCTCGTCGGGCAGGTCCTTCATCAGGGCGCTGATCTTGAGGCTGCGGACGTTCTGGTAGAACTTACCACCCTGCTGCACACCCTTGGCGTGGCCCTCGATCACGAGAGGAACGCTGATGGTGACGGGCTTCTTGTCGCCAACGGCGAGGAAGTCGACGTGCAGGCACTCGTCCGTGACGGGGTGCCACTGCAGCTCGTGCAGGACACAGGTCTGGCCCTTCTTGGCACCATCGAGGAAGAGGTCCACGATGTAAGAGTTGGGCGTGTCGGTGAGAGCCTTCAGCTCCTTGGCGTTAACGGTGAAGAGGATGTTCTCCATCCCAAGTCCGTACAGATTGCACGGGACGAGACCCTCGCGGCGGAAAGCCTTGATGACGGCCTTGTTGCCGACCTGGCGGGTCGTGCCTTTCAGTTCAAAATGCTTCATTGCTTTTGTTTAAAATGTGTTACTCAACTCGGGTCAGGGCCCGAATCCCATTGCACCAAAACCGTAAGCCGGTTTTAAATAGCGCGCAAAGATAGTCATTTTTCGCCAAACTGCAAGACATTCAGCGTCTTTGCTTATTTCAGGCATTTTGCGTACCTTGGTGGTATGCATTTGCTGACGCTGCTCACCGTATTCCGGATGGTCGTGCTGCCGGTCCAGTTCCAGGACCGGGAGCTGGGCACCACGCGCGAGCAGCAGCAAGCGCTGGTGCTGCAGGCCCAGGAGTATTTCAACCGGCAGTTCGCCGGGACCGGGAAGACTTTCGTCTTCGAGCTGGCCCAGCCGGTCACGCTCGCGCACCCGGTCGCGTGGTACGGCACCAATTATCCCGACCGCAAGGACATCCGCCTGCAGGATGCCGTGCGGGAGGCCTGCCTGCTGGCCAATGACCAGGTAGATTTCTCCGTCACGGACAACGACGGCGACGGCCAGGTCGACAACGTCTTCCTGCTCTACGCCGGACCCGGCGAGCACGCCAGCGGCGAGGAGAGCGACATCTACCCCCAACAGGGGCGGATGGCGCCCGACGGCCCCGCGCTGCTGCTGGACGGCAAGGGCGTCGGCAACTTCGCCGTGGCGCCGGAGGGCGAGCCGGGCGTGTGGTGCCACGAATTCGGCCACATTCTCGGGCTGCCCGACTTCTACGACACCGACGGCGCTGAGAGCGGCGGCGACTGCCCCGGCCTCTGGGGCACGTCCCTGATGGACAACGGCTGCCGCACTGCCGGGATTCCCGATTTCGGCGTACTCGAATACCACCTGCTCGGAATGGGCACCGCCGAGACGCTGAAGGAGGGCACCTACGTCCTCGGGCCGCTGGCCACCACCCGACGCTATCTCAAAGCCGGGACGGACCAGGAGGACGAATTCTTCCTGTTCGAAGCGCGCGACAGCAAGCTTTACATCTATCACATTGACCTTTCGGACAATCCGGCCGGCTACTCGGCGCGCCAGGAGAAAGACCTGACGGCGCGCGAGCGCTGGGCCTCCGGCGAGATCAACAACAACCCCGCGCACCCCTGCGCGCGGCTGGTCGCCGCCGACCCGGAGGCGACGGATGCCGCCGGGGTCCCCTTCCCCAACGGCGCCGCCACGAGCTTCGGCTCCGACACGCCTGCGGCGTTCCGCGCCTGGAGCGGCGCCGCGTCCGGGCTGGCCCTGACGGGCATCCGCCCGGCCGACAACGGCTCCGTGGCCTTCGAGGTCATCCGCCCCGTCACGGTCGATGGCCTGGTGGTCTACCAGGACGCTGCGCTCGTCCGCTGGTCGGTGTCCCCGACCCTCAGCGTCCAGAGCTACGAGGTGTCCTGGACCGACGGCACCCGCACCGGCAGCGCCGAACTGCCCGGCAGCGCCGTGAGCTACACGGTCGAGGGCCTGCAGCCGATGACGGAATACACCTACAACGTGCAGGCGCGCTGCGCCGGCGCCGAGCGCTACTCGGCCGGCGGGCGCTTCGTCACCAAGGTCCTGCGCAAGGGCACCTTCCCCTACATCTACCTGGGCGGCGTCACGCGCAACAACGACGGCAGCTTCCCGGCGGGCAGCCGGATCCCGCTGCGCGTCTTCAACGCCAGCGACGTCCTGGAGGTCCAGTGGACCCTGGACGGCACGCCCATCAAGACGGACGCCAACGGCTGGTACACGCTCCGCCGCAGCGGCACGCTCGTCGCCCGGATCCTGTACCTGGACGGCACGTCCGAAACCCTTCTCAAAGAAATCATCGTGCAATGAAAACCGCCCGCCATATCCTTCCGCTCCTGCTGCTGGCGCTGCTCCCGCTGCTGGCGGGCTGCAACGACGAGCGGATGTGCAGCGCGTTCTGCGAGCGCGAGGACATCCGCCTGCAGGTGGGCAGCTCGACCGTGTTCGCGTATGAGCCCAACACCTGCCAGCTGTCGTTCAGCCGCGACCGGCGGGTGTTCCGCGCGTGCAACGACGCGATGTCCGACTTCTTCGTGGTCGAGCTCTCCGACATCCCCGCGCAGCTGGGCCAGCGCCTGACGGCCAACGTGACCTGGACCACCGAGCGGGAGGTATTGACCAGAAAAAACCTCACCCTCGAAGTCGCACGACTCGAGGGTGAAGAATTCTGGCTCTGGAGCACCGCCGGCCGGATCGGCGTGACGGTGCGTATCCTTGAATAGACTTAGAACGACAGGGCGATCTGGATGAAGTCGTCGGCCTTGAGGGCGGCGCCACCGATCAGACCACCGTCGATGTCCGGCTGGGCGAAGAGCTCCTTGGCGTTGGACGGCTTGCAGGAACCACCGTAGAGGATGGTCACGTCGTCGGCGACGGCCTGGCCGAACTTGGCGGCGAGGTCCTTGCGGATGTGGGCGTGGATCTCCTCGGCCTGCTCGGCGGTAGCGGTCTTGCCGGTGCCGATGGCCCAGACGGGCTCGTAGGCCACGATGACCTTCTTCATATCCTCGGCGGTGAAGTTGTAGAGGACGTTCTTGATCTGGGCGGAGCACACGTCGAAGTGCTTGCCGGCCTCACGCTCGTCGAGGTTCTCGCCGACGCAGAGGATGACGCCGAGACCGGCCTCGAGGGCGAGCTTGGTCTTCTCGACCAGCTTCTCGTCGGTCTCGCCGTAGTACTGACGGCGCTCGGAGTGGCCCAGGATGGTCCACTGGCAGCCGACGGCCTTCAGCATGTCCACGGAGATCTCGCCGGTGTAGGCGCCGCTCTTGTGGTCGGCGCAGTTCTGGGCGGAGAGCTCCACCTTGGTGCCCTCGAGCTGCTTGCCGCAGCAGCAGAGGTGGGTGAAAGGCGGGGCGATGATGAGGCCGACGCCGGCCGGGATTTCGGCGGCGCGGGCAGCCACGGCCTTCGCCAGCTCGATACCATCAGGTCTGGTCGTATTCATCTTCCAGTTGCCTGCAACGATTTTCTTTCTCATATTGTGTTGTATAGATTGATTTCGGGTCGCAAATTTACGAAATATTAACTAATTTTGCAGTCTTAATTGTGTCGAATCGATGAAGAATTTTGTAGAAGAGCTGAAATGGAGAGGCATGATCCAGGATATCATGCCCGGAACCGAAGAGAAATTGATGGAAGGCCCGCAGGCCGCCTATGTCGGCATTGACCCGACGGCGGACTCCCTGCACATCGGCCACCTCGTGAGCGTGATGATCCTCAAGCATTTCCAGAACTGCGGCCACAAGCCGTACGCCCTGGTCGGCGGCGCCACCGGCATGATCGGCGACCCCTCGATGAAGAGCCAGGAGCGCAACCTGCTGGACGAGGAGACGCTGGCGCACAACGTGGCCGGGATCAAGGCGCAGCTGGGCAAGTTCCTCGACTTCGACTCCGACGCCCCCAACAAGGCGGAGCTCGTCAACAACTACGACTGGATGAAGGACTACTCCTTCATCAACTTCATCCGCGACATCGGCAAGCACATCACCGTCAACTATATGATGGCGAAGGACTCCGTCAAGAAGCGCCTTTCGCGCGACTCCTCCGAGGGCATGTCCTTCACCGAATTCAGCTACCAGCTGATGCAGGGCTATGATTTCTACTGGCTGTGGAAGCACCGCGGCTGCATCCTGCAGCTGGGCGGCTCCGACCAGTGGGGCAACATCACCACGGGCACCGAGCTCATCCGCCGCATGGACGGCGGCGAGGCTTTCGCCCTCACCTGCCCGCTGATCCGCAAGGCCGACGGCACCAAGTTCGGCAAGACCGAGAAGGGCAACGTCTGGCTGGATCCGGCCCGCACTTCCCCCTACCAGTTCTACCAGTTCTGGCTCAACGTGAGCGATGAGGACGCCGAGCGCTTCATCAAGATCTTCACGATGCTGGACCGCAAGACCATCGAGGACGCCATCGCCGCGCACCGCGAGGCCCCCGAGCGCCGCGAGCTGCAGCGCCTGCTGGCCCGCGAGGTCACGATCATGGTCCACGGCCAGGACGAGTACGACAACGCCGTGCGCGCTTCGCAGATGCTCTTCGGCAAGTCCACTTCCGAGGACCTGCGCAAGCTCGACGAGCGGACTTTCCTCGCCGTGTTCGACGGCGTGCCGACCTTCGAGATCGAGCGCGCCGCGCTGCCGCTGGGCATCCTGGACGCCCTGGCGGTCAACACGCAGATCTTCCCGTCCAAGGGCGAAGCCCGCAAGATGATCCAGCAGAACGGCTTCAGCCTCAACAAGGACAAGCTGACGGACATCAACTACCAGCTGTCCGAGGCGGACATCGTGGACGGCAAGTACATCCTGGCCCAGAAGGGCAAGAAGGATTATTTCCTGATCAAGATCATCTAGTTTATGGACAAACCGGCAAGTACCCGTCAGTTGAAGGTCGCGCGCGAAGTGCAGCGCGACCTCTCCGAGATCATCCGCAGCCGGGGGATGGCCGCCTTCGGCGGTGCCATGGTCACCGTCAGCGAGGTGCGCATCAGCCCCGACCTGAGCGTGGCGAAGGTGTTCGTGAGCATCTTCCCGTCCGACCGTGCGGAGCAGGTGATGAAACTCCTCAACGAGGAGAAGCGCACGCTGCGCGGCGAGCTGGGCCGTCAGGTCGGCTCGCAGCTGCGCATCGTGCCGGAGATCGATTTCTATCTGGATTCCACGCTCGACTACGTGGAGCACATCGAGGAGCTCCTCAAGAAATAGGCGCTCCCCTCCGTGAAGCCCGACCTTTATATCGCGCGGCGCTACCTGGTGGCCAGGAAGTCACTGGGAGTGATCCACGCGATTTCGGTCATCAGCGCCATCGGCATGGCCGTCGGTACGGCCGCGCTGATCATCATCCTGTCCGTCTACAACGGATTCGACAAGATCATTAAGCAGAGCCTGTCCGACCTGGCGCCGGACGTGCTCGTCACGCCCGCGCAGGGCAAGTATTTCGTGCCCGAAGGGCCTGCTTTCGAGGCGCTGCTGGCCGATGCGCGCGTGGCGCAGGCCTACAGCGTCGTGGAAGAGCAGGTGTTCGCGACCTACGCCGGGCGGCAGGAGCTGGCCCGCGCCAAGGGCGTGGACGCCGCCTACGAGGCGGACTCGCGCCTGGCGGACTATGTGGTCGAAGGGGAATTCGCGCTGCACGACGGCGACGTGCCGCAGGCGGCCGTCGGCGTCGCCTTCGCGCGCAAGCTGGGCCTGCGGACGCGTTTCCTCGACCCGCTGGTGCTGTATTATCCCCGCCGGGGGGCTCGCGTCGCGCTGGCCGGGCCGGGAGCGGCCCTGGGCAGCGTCAAGCTCGCCCCGGCGGCCCTGCTGAGCGTCAACGCCACCGCGGACGAGGAGCTCGTGCTCGTCCCCATCGCGCAGATGCGCGCCCTGCTCGGCCTCACGGACCGGCAGGTCAGCGGCCTGGAGCTGCGCCTGACGGCCGCGCCCGACAGCCGGACCCTCCGCTCCTTCCAGGAGCTCCTGGGCCCGGACTACGTGGTGCGCGACCGCATCCAGCAGCAGCCCGCGCTCTATAAGATGATGCGCTACGAGAAGCTGGCGATCTACCTGATCCTGCTCTTCGTGGTGCTGATCATCGCTTCCAACATCTTCGGATCCCTGTCGATGCTGTCCATCGCCAAGCGCGAGGACATGGAGACGCTGCGCGCCCTCGGCGCCAACGAGCGCCTCGTCCGGCGCATCTTCGTGTTCGAGGGCTGGCTGGTGTCGCTCTGCGGCCTGGCCGTCGGCGTGGTCGCCGGCGTGGCCCTGACGCTGGTCCAGCAGCATTTCGGCATCATAAAAATGCCCGGAGGGTTCTTCCTCCAGGCATATCCTGTGGTCCTGCAGGTCAGCGACCTGCTCTGGACGGTCCTCGGCGTAGGTGCCGTAGGATTCGTTATTACTCTACTCGCAGCGCCTGCTCAAGGTCGGCGATAATGTCGCGCGGATCCTCGAGGCCGATGCTCAGACGCATCAGGCCCGGATCGACCCCTGCCTCGCGCAGCTGCTGGTCGGAGAGCTGCCGGTGCGTGTGGGACGCCGGGTGCAGGATGCAGGTGTGGCAGTCCGCCACGTGGGTCTCGATGGTGACCAGCTGGAGGTGGTCCATGAAGCGCTTGGCGCGCTCGCGGTCGCCTTTGAGCGCGAGCGCCATCACGCCGCAGGTGCCCTCCGGCATGTATTTCTGCGCCAGCGCGTAGTCGGAGTCGTCTTTCAGGCCCGGGAAGTGGATCCATTCCACGGCCGGATGGTCGTGGAGGTATTCCGCCACCATTTGCGCGGATGCGCAGATGTGCTTCATCCGCACGGCGAGCGTCTGGATGCCGAGGTTGAGGTAGAAGGCGTTCTGCGGGCTCTGGATGGAGCCCAGGTCGCGCATCAGCTGGCTGGTGGCCTTGGTGATGTAGGCCAGTTTGCCGAATTTCTTGGTATAGGTCAGTCCGTGGTAGGACTCGTCCGGCGTGGTCAGGCCCGGGAACTTGTCGGCGTGGGCCTCCCAGTCGAAGTTGCCGCTGTCGATGATGGCGCCGCCGACCGTGGTGCCGTGGCCGTCGAGGTACTTGGTGGTGGAGTGCGTCACGATGTCGGCGCCGAACTCGATGGGGCGGAGGTTGACCGGCGTCGGGAAGGTGTTGTCCACGATGAGGGGCACGCCGTGCTTGTGGGCGATGCGTGCGAGACGCTCGATGTCGAGCACGCGGACGCCCGGGTTGGTGAGCGTCTCGCCGAAGAGGAGCTTGGTGTTGGGGCGGAAAGCCGCTTCGATCTCCTCGTCGGAGGCGTCCTGGTCGATGAAGGTGACCTCGATGCCCATCTTGGGGAAGGTGACGCCGAAGAGGTTGTAGGTGCCGCCGTAGATCGCCGAGGTGGTGATCATGTGGCTGCCGGCCTCGCAGATGTTGAAGCAGGCGAAGAAGTTGGCGGCCTGGCCGGAGGAGGTCAGCATGCCCGCCACGCCGCCTTCCAGCGCCGCCAGGCGCGCGGCCACGTGGTCGTTGGTCGGGTTCTGAAGGCGGGTGTAGAAATAACCGGAGGCCTCGAGGTCGAACAGACGGCCCATCTCGTCGCTGGTGGTGTACTTGAAAGTGGTACTCTGGATGATCGGCATCTGCCGGGGTTCGCCATTGGCCGGGCTGTAGCCGGCATGGACGCAAAGCGTGGAGGGATGAAGCTTCTTTTCCATTACACTGATAAAACTAACCGTAGCAACAAATATACACAATTTTTGTAATTTTGTCCCGTATGTCAGAAGAGAAGAAACTTTACCCTTTCAAGTTCTGCACCCTGCAGGACGATTACCCCTGGGGCAGCGAGGAGTTCAAGCTCGCGGACCTGGGCTACCGCGATTCGCTGGTCCGCGAGGGCTGGCTGGCGGGCAACAGCATTTCCGAGGTGATGGACACCTACCTCGACCGCGTGGTCGGGGACAATGTATACGAGTATTACGGCCGGCAGTTCCCCGTGTGCGTGCGCCTCGTGCGCTGCCAGGGGCGGATGCCGCTCCGGGTGCACCCGGACGACGAGACCGCGGCGCAGCGCTATGATTTCCTGGGCAAGGAGAAGGTGTGGTACGTGCTGCGCGCCGGCAAGGACGCCCGCCTGCTGGCGGGCTTCCGGCGCGACACCGACGCCGCCGAGGTCTACGCCAAGTGCCTGGACGGCACGGCGGAGGAACTCCTCAACGCCATCGCGCCGCACGCCGGGCAGTGCCTGCACATCCCGGCCGGCACGCCGCACGCGGCCGCCGGCGACGTGGAGATCCTCGAGATCGCCGAGGCGTCGCCGATGGACTTCTGCCTCTGCGCCTGGGGCGAGGAGGTGCACCCCGACGAGTTCGACACGTCGCTGACGCTCATCGACGCGCTGGACTTCATCAACTACAAGAAATTCACTGCGGCGGAGGCGAAGCCCGCGGCCGGCGACGCGCCGGGCGCCGAGCGCCTCGTCGATTTGCCGCAGATGCGGCTGGACCGCATTCCGCTCAACGCGACCCTGGAGATCCGCCGCGAAGGCGGCCCGTTCCTGCTCTACAGCTGCGTGCGTGGCGCGGCGACGGTACAATTGCCGCTCGCCGGCGGACAGCACCTTGACTTTGCGCTGCACGCCGGCGAGACGATGCTCGTCCCCGCCGAATGTCTGGAGTTCCAGCTGCAGCCGGCGGAGCGGGATACGCTGCTGCTGGAGACGACGGTCGTGCGCGCGGATGCGGATCCGTATATCGATCCGAACGCGGAGCCGACCCTGCCGGAGGACTAAGCCATCGGCGAAAGCACGAAGGTCACGGAACCGCTCGTGGTGGAATCCTGGATGCTGGCGCTGATCGTCAGGATGCATTTGCCGTCCATGTACTCCACAGTCGCCTGGTCCGTCAGGAACGTGAATCCCATCTTCTCATCATCCCAACGGTAGGTAAAGCTGCTGCCGTTGAAGCGGAATTCGCCTGCGTCGCCGGTGCCGTCGGTGTAGGCGAAGAGGATCTTCTCGGTGCCGGTGAAGGAGATGGAGCTGAGGGCCATGCCGGGGGTGATGTCATCGGGGACGTCGTGGCCGTTGTCCCGGATGAATTTCGCGATGTCATAGAAGTTGCAGCCCTGGAAGTCGGCGCTGGCGGTCGTCCAGCCCTTGATGGTGACGCGGGTCTTGTCCACGGTCCAGCCGCGATAGAGCTGGTCCGAGCCCTTGGCGCGGTTGAAGTTGGCGCGCATTATTTCCGCCTCCTGGCCGGGACGGTCGATGAGGACGTCCACCTCGCCGGTGCTGCTGTTGTCGAAGCGGAGCGTGCCGTAGCCTGCGAGGTTGTAGGCCTGTCCGTCGACGCTGTAGGTGCCCGTCTTGTAGCTCAGCCGGCCCTCGGTGAGGGTGCCGACGGCATACACGCCGCTCTCGGTGAGCTCGATGCTGTGCAGGGTGTTCTCCGGGGTCTCGATGAGGACGGTCTTCGTGGGGGTCGGATCACTGCAGGGGATCAGCTGGCCGGCATACTGGACGAAACGCGGATCCTCGAAACGCGTGTCGCCGCCGTTGTTCTTGTTGCACGCGAAAAGAAGGGGCAACAGCGCCACTGCCGTGGCTGCGAGCAATATCTTTTTCATATCTGTTGACGTTTAAAAGAGTCTTACATTGAGGCGGAACGAGAGGGTCGGCCAGAAGGAGGCGTATTTGGAGACCTCGTCCATGACATCGCCGATCTCCTTGATATGCTCCCCGGTCAGCTGCACCTTCTCGATGCGGCCGGTGACGCTTTCGCCCTCGGCCCAGAGGCCGGCCTTGCCCTGGTACTGGACGCCCAGGTCGAAGCAGAAGGAGACGCGATGGTCGCGGTCGACGGCGCGGCCGAAGCCGATGCCGACGTACGGCTTGACGGCGAAGGACTTGCCGCCGAGGCCCGGCGCGGCGAGCTCGGTGGCGAGGACGCCGTTCTTGGCCTTGACCAGGTAGCCGTCCACGTCGATGCCCATCGTGTTGTAGTCGGAGGGCATGTTGATGAGCTTGCCGCGGATAAAGGAGGGCGCGCCCATATAAGCGCCCACGGTGAAGTGGAAGCCCTTCGTGGCGGAAGGGTAGATATTGAAGAGCAGACGGGCGTCGTTCATGCCGAATCCCATCTTCATGGGGACAGGGACGTCGCTGCTGTTGGGGTTGGCGGGGTGCTCGGGCAGATGGATCCCATTGAGGGTATAGCCGATCAGACCGACAGCGGTGCCGTAACCGGCGCGGACGTCGACGTGGTTGCCGAGGGGGGCGGCCAGCTCAATGCCGAGGCCGTCAGTGCCAGCCCCAAGGCCGATGGAAAGGTGGTCGAACACCTGCGCTCCGGCGCTTACCGACAGAAAAAGGGCTGCCAGGGAGAGGATAATAGTTCTTTTCATAACAGACTAGTGGTTGGTTGTCAGTGTTTTTATGCTGCTCAAAGGTAGCAATCTTTTCTTTCATTTTGAATTTTTTCTGTACTTTTGTAGTATATGAAAGGAGTGAATATCTTTTTGGCAGACGGCTTCGAGGATGTCGAGGCCCTGGCCACCAACGACGTCCTCCGCCGGGGCGGCGTCGCCACGCGACTGGTCGCCCTGACCGACGACCCCCAGGTCGAATCTTCGCACGGCGTCTTCGTGACGGCCGAGGCCTTCCTGCCGGAGATCGACACGCGGCACGACGGCACGACGGCCGCGGACGTGATGATATTCCCGGGCGGCATGCCCGGCTCCAAGAACCTCGCTGCCTGCACGCCGCTCATCCAGCTGATGCGGGAGCACTACGCCGCCGGCGGCACGGTCGCAGCCATCTGCGCCGCGCCGGGCCTCGTCCTGAGCCAGCTCGGCCCGGACGTCCTCGCCGGCGTCAAGTTCACCTGCTTCGACGGCTGCCAGGATGCGACCGTCGCGCAGGGCGCCGTCTACACCCCCGCCCCCGCCGTCCGCTCCGGCTCCGGCGCTGGCTCCGGCTCCTACGCTACCCCCGGCTCCGGCGTTGCCCCCGCTGCCGGCGCTACCCCCGGCTCCGGCGCTGACCCCGCTGCCGGCCGGATCATCACCGGCCGCTCCGCCGGCCACGCCGTCGCCTTCGGCCTGGAGATCCTCCGCGGCCTCAAGGGCGACGCCGTCGCCGACAAGGTCCGCCACGCCCTCTACCTCGACTAACCCTCCCGGTCCCGTCCCCGGACCCTCCCAGGCCCGGTCCCACCTCCGGGCCCAATCCCACCTCCGGCACCTCTCCCACCTCCGGCCCCTCTCCCGGGCACATTTACCCCTTATTTTGTGCCCGGCGACCCAATTTCTCGCCTCCCGGGCACGTTTCGGCCCCATTTTGTGCCCGGCAACCCAAAATTTCACTCCCCGGGCACGTTTGACCCCATTTTTGTGCCCGGCAACCCCGACTTTTTCTCTCCCGGGCAGCTACCGCTCTTGTCGGCAACGGGCACTCCGTCCGAGAGCTCCAACTCTCGGACGGAGAT
>ONQP01000089.1 GCA_900319975.1 uncultured Bacteroidales bacterium
TCGCCACCTTGTCGAAGTCGAACAGGCCCGTGTGCAGGAGCTTGTCCAGCTCGATGTCGCCGTAGTCGCAGGTCAGGATCTCGGCCTTGGGCTGCAGGGCGCGCACGATGCTCTTGACGCGCCCGAGCTCCTCGGCCGTGACCTCGGAGGCTTTGTTGATCAGGACGATGTTGCAGAACTCGATCTGCTCGATGACGAGGTTCTCGATGTCCTCTTCGTCGATGTTTTCGCGCTTCAGCGCGTCTCCGCACGCGAATTCGTCCTTCATCCGGAGGGCGTCCACGACCGTGACGATGCAATCCATCGTGGGCACGGAGGCGCCGGGATAGGACGGATGCGAGAGCTGCGGGTAGGAGTTGATGGTCTGCGCGATCGGGGCCGGCTCGCAGATGCCGCTCGCCTCGATGGCGATGTAGTCGAAGCGGTTCATCCGCGCGATCTCCTCGAGCTGGGCGATGAGGTCCATCTTGAGGGTGCAGCAGATGCAGCCGTTCTGCAGGGCCACCAGGCTGTCGTCGGTCTGGCCCACGACGCCGCCCTTCTCGATCAGGTCGGCGTCGATGTTGACTTCGCCCAGGTCGTTGACGATGACCGCGAACTTGATGCCGCGGCGGTTGGTCAGGATCCGGTTCAGGAGCGTCGTCTTGCCGCTTCCCAGGTAGCCGGTGATCAGCAGCACCGGCAACTGCTTGTTTTCCAATTCGATATTCATTTCTTTCCCGAAGTCCGCCGGTCCGGCCGGCGGATCCTAGATGAGGTCGAGGGCGACCTGGATCATGTTGGTGAAGGTGGTCTGGCGCTGCTCGGCGGTGGTCTTCTCGCCCGTGAGGACGTGGTCGGAGATCGTGCAGATCGTCAGCGCACGCTTGCCGGCGTAGGCGGCGTTCATATAGAGCGCGGAGGCCTCCATCTCGACGGCGAGCACGCCCATCTTGCACCACTGCTCCGTCTTGGGGTTGGCGGAGTAGAAGACGTCGGACGAGACGACGTTGCCGACCTTGTAGCGGAAGCCGTGGGCCTCGCAGGAGGCCGCGGCGGCGCGCAGCAGGTCGAAGTCGGCGATCGGCGCGAAGGTGCCGGGCAGCTCGTACTGGGAGCCGTAGTTGGAGTCGGTGCAGGCGCCCTGCGCGATCACGAGGTCGCCCAGGTGCAGGTCCATGCTGTAGGAGCCGGCGGAGCCGACGCGCATGATGGTCTTGACGTCGTAGAAGTTGAACAGCTCATACGTATAGATACCGATGGACGGGATGCCCATCCCGTGGCCCATCACGCTCACGCGCTTGCCCTTGTAGGTGCCGGTGAAGCCCAGCATGCCGCGGACGTTGTTGAACTGTACGGGGTTCTCGATGAAATTCTCCGCGATGAATTTGACGCGCAGCGGATCGCCCGCCATGATGACAGTCTCGGCAATTTCGCCTTTCTGTGCCCCGATGTGGGGAGTAGGAGTATTGGCCATATGCTAGTCTTTTATTGGTTTCGTTTCTGCAAAGATATGCATTTTTTTTGCTAATTTTCGCCTGTAAAATGAACCTATGATGCGCAAGACGATAACCCTGCTCGGCCTCGCTGCGCTGCTTTCCGGCTTCGCCGCGCAGGCGCAGCCGGCCGTCACGCAGCTCTATTTCGACACCCGTGCGTCCTTCCACCAGGAGGTCGCGGACGGGCAGTACAAGAGCCAGTTCACCGGCGACCATTTCAACCTCAACGTCCGCGGCACGCTCACGGACAAGCTGGATTTCCGCATCCGGCAGCGCCTCAACAAGAAGGTCTTCGACGAGCGCAACATGTTCAACGCCACGGACTTCCTCTATCTGCGCTGGCAGGCCACGCCGCGCTGGGCGTTCACCGTGGGCAAGAACGCCGTGCTGATCGGCGGCTATGAGTTCGACGCCGTCCCGATCGACGTCTACTACTACAGCAATTTCTGCAACAACCTCTATCAGGGATTCGCCTTCGGCGTCAACGCCGAGTACGCGCTGGCCGAGGAGCAGACCCTGGGCTTCCAGGTCTGCAACTCTCCCCTCTCGCTGGGCTTCCAGAACCTCTACGCCTTCAATTTCGCCTGGACGGGCCGCTTCGCGCCCTGGTGGAGCACCCTCTGGAGCGTCAACTTCGTGCAGGACGAGTTCCACCGCACGGTCAACTACATCGCGCTGGGCAACCGCCTCGTCTTCGGCGACCTGGCGATCGACGTGGAGTGGATGAACCGCGCGGGCGCGGGGCAGCGCAATTTCTTCTCGGATTATACCGTCATCTCCAAGATCATCTGGACCGTCGGCAAGTGGAACCTGTGCGCCAAGGGCGGCTATGAGAGCAACGACATCGCCAACGTGGACGCGGCGGGGCGGGCGCTCGACCTGGCCGTCGCGCCCGGCACGCGCAACGTCTACGCCGGCTGCGGCGTGGAGTTCTTCCCGCTCCCCAACCGGGACCGGCTGCGGCTGCACGCCGTCTATTTCAAGAGCAGTTCGATCGGCGTCGACAATTTCGACGTCGGCATCACCTGGCGGATCGACGTGATCAAGCGTTAGTCCGCCTGCGCTTCGTAGCTGTCGAGGGCCGCGCTCATCAGGGCGCGGCCTTTCTCGACGATCTCCTCGGCGTGGGAATAGCCGTACACGCCGTGGTAGGAGTCGAAGGGCAGGTTGACGAGGATGTCGGGCTGATAGAGGTCGGCCTGCAGGCGCGCGATGGTGTGGTTCATGATGCCGAAGCTGCGCTGCAGGACGGAGGCGTAGCTGTCGGCGGCGTCCAGGGGGATGTTCTTCTCGCGGGCGGCGGCCTCCAGGCGGCGGTCGAGCCGGCCGGCGTCGATCCGCTCGCGGATCATCCGGCCGCCGGCCCTGCCCGCCTTGCGGACCTTGTCCAGCAGGGCGCCTTCCGCGGCCAGCGTGTCCTTGAGCCGGTCCGTCGCGCGCTCGCGCAGCAGCTCGCCCGTCTCGGTGATCGCCGCGCGGGTCTTCATATAGCGGGTGATGCCCTCCGCATCGATGCGGTTGACGTTGAATCCCACCAGGATGTCTCCCTCGCTGCGCTCCACGAGGTCCAGCGGGAAGGTGTTGACCAGGCCGCCGTCCACCAGCGTGTGGCCGCGCCACTTGACGGGCCGGAACATCGAGGGGATGGAGATGGAGGCGCGAAGGGCCGTGAAGAGCGGGCCCTCGCGGAAGACGACTTCTTCGCCCGTGAAGAGGTCGGACGCGACCGCCGCGAACGGGACGGGCAGGTCTTCGATGTGCACGTCCGGGACGCGCTCCTTGATCGCGCGGATGATCTTGTCGCCCTTGACGAGCGAATTGCGGCTGGGCGAGAAATCCATCAGGGAGACCACCTGGACGGGGTCGAGGCCGTAGAGCCATTCCTTGAAGGGCTCGAGGCCGCCTGCGGCGAAGATGCCGCCGACCAGCGCGCCGGCGGAGGATCCCGCCACGGACGTGATGCGGTATCCCCGCTCCTGGAGGACTTCGATGGCGCCGATGTACGCGAACCCGCGCGGGCCGCCGCTGGAAAGGGCAAGGGCAACTTTTTTCATAAACACAAATTTACTTATATTTGTGGAAATAACACATTAAACCGACCAATATGAACTTGATCGAACTCCCCTATGCTCCGAACGCGCTGGAGCCTGTCATCAGCGCCGCCACGCTGGGTTTCCACCACGGCAAGCACCTGCAGGCCTATGTCAACAACCTCAACGCCGCCCTGCCGGGCAGCCCGTATGAGGGGATGTCCCTGGAAGAGATCGTCTGCAACGCCGACGGCGGCATCTTCAACAACGCCGGCCAGATCCTCAACCACAACCTCTATTTCACGCAGTTCCGCGCCCCGCGCGAGGCCAACGCACCCACCGGCGCGCTGAAGGGGCAGATCGAGCGTCAGTTCGGTTCGTTCGAGACCTTCAAGACGGAGTTCGCCGCCAAGGGCGCCGGCCTGTTCGGCAGCGGCTGGGTCTGGCTCTCCGCCGACGAAGACGGCCGGCTCGTCATCACACAAGAACCGAACGCAGGCAACCCTGTCACCAAGGGCCTGCGTCCGCTATTGACCTTTGACGTGTGGGAACACGCCTATTATCTTGATTATCAGAACCGTCGCCCGGACCATCTCAAGGCCCTCTGGACCATCATCGACTGGGACGAGGTCGAGCGGCGCTACGCAGAATAAACACGAAAAACCTGGAAAGGATGGAAGCAAATCTCCTGATCAAACACCCCTACGAGGCCCCCGAAGTGGAAATCGTCAATGTGGCCGCCGAAGACAGCATTCTCGCTGCTTCCGATTACTGGAGCGAGCCGCTCGACTAGACGAGGACGAGCGCCGCTACGCCGAAAAAACCTTTTTCGTGAAGACTTCCCCCGACAAGACACCGCTCCGACGCCGGCTGCTGCACCATGTGCTGCCGCCGGCGTTGTTGATCCTCCTGCTGCTGGCCGTCCGCAGCCGCACCGCCTGGGCGGACTGGTACGCGTTGCATTTCTACCCGGCCTGGTCGGGTGTCGCGTCCTGGATCAGCTCGTGGGTGCCCATTTCCCTGGAGGAGGTCGTCTTCGTCGCCTTCTGCGCCGGCATCGTCTTCTGCCTTTTCCGGCTCCGCCGGCGCTGGACAGTCCTGGTCAGCCTGGTGCTGTGGCTGGTCGCGTGGGGCTATGCCGGCTGGGGGCTCAACTACTTCCGCAGCGACATCTTCGCCCGCGCCGGCAGGCAGCCTGAGCGCTTCGAGCCCGAGCGCTTCCAGCGTTTCCTGGACGACTACGCGCAGGCGCTCAACGAGAGCTATGTCCCCTGGGAGGATCTCGACAAAGAGTCGGTCGAGCAGGACATCAAGCAGTTCTACACCACGCTCCCCGCGCAGTGGGGGCTGGCCCGGCCGAAGGCCTGGCAGCGTCCCAAGAAGCTGCTTTTCAACTGGTTATATAACGCTGTCGGCGTGTCGGGCTTCGTCGGTCCCTTCCTCTCCGAGATCCAGGTCAACAACGACGCCCCCAACCGCCAGTACCCCTTCCTCTTCGCCCACGAACTCTCCCACCTGCTCGGCGTGAGCAGCGAGGCCGAGGCGAACTACTGGGCCTACTGCGCCTGCACGGCCTCCGCCCGCCCGGAGCTCCGCTACGCCGGCCTCCAGTCCATCCTGCCCTATGTCCTGACCAACGCCTGGACCGCCCTCCCGGAAGAGGAATACAATCTCTACATCGAAAAGTTCCGCCCCGAAGTCCTCGAGGTCTACAAAGCCGAGAAACAATACTGGATCGACCGCACCTCCCCCACCGTCAACCGCATCCACGGCCGCCTCTACGACCTCTTCCTCAAGAGCAACCGCATCTCCTCCGGCCGAGTCAACTACAACGAAGTCATCCGCCTCATCCTCTCCCTCTCCTAACCGTCCCCTCACCCCCAACCACTTACAAAAACGGGGGCTTTGCGGGAATAGAGGATAATGGTGTGTAAGTGGAGAGGGGGCGGAAGGATTTCTGCGGGGAACTATTGCTATTTTCGAAAATATTTCCTAAACTTAATTCCCTTAACTCAATCATTTAAAATCTTATGGAAAAACACACCTACGAGACTCCGGCAGTGGAGGTCATCAACGTGACCACTGAAGACACCATTCTTATCATCTCCAATTACGACGGAGCAGAGACCGACTAAGCAAGAGCCGAATTGGAATCCGACCCTTAAACCGCCATTCTACTGTCTGGCGGTTGTTTTGTTTCCGGCTTCCGGGCGCCG
>ONQP01000076.1 GCA_900319975.1 uncultured Bacteroidales bacterium
GAGACCCCTGGGATACGCTCCGGCAGCGCCAGCACTATGTCCTTGTGGACCGCGACAAGCCGCTTCCCGCGGAGCTGCCGGAGGACGGCACCGTCATCCGCACGCCCGTCCGGCGGGCCGTCGTCTACACGTCCGTCCACACGGCCATCGCCGAGCAGCTCGGCGCCCTGGACCGTGTAGTGGGAGTCTGCGAGCCGGAATACATCACCTCGCAGGAGGTCCTGGACCGCATCGCGGCGGGCCGGATCGCCGACGTGGGCCTGTCCACCTCGCCCAACGTGGAGAAAATCGTGGACCTGGGCGCCGACCTGATCATCGCTTCGCCCTTCGAGAACGGCGGCTACGGCAGTGCCGAGAAGCTCGGCATCCCGATCGTGGAGGCGGCCGACTATATGGAGAACCATCCGCTCGGCCGCACCGAATGGGTCCTTTTCTATGGCCTGCTCTTCGGCGCGCGCGACGAGGCCGAAGCCGCCTTCGCGCAGACGTGCGACCGCTATTTCGCGCTCCGCGCGCTGGCCGCGTCCGCTCCTGAGCGCCCCACGCTGGTGCTGGAGCGCAAATACGGCAACTCCTGGGCCGTCCCCGACGGCGGGAGCTACATCGCCACGCTGCATGCCGACGCGGGGGCCGACTACCTTTTCCGCGACGTCCCGGGCACCGGCAGCACGCACCTCTCCTTCGAGGAGGTCTTCGATCGTGCCGGCGAGGCGGACCTGTGGCTGCTCAAATATGGCGTACGCGCGCCGATGACCTACAACCAGCTGAAGGAGGAATACGCCCCCTATGCGCGCTTCCGCGCCTGGAAGGAACACAAGGTCTTCGCCTGCAATACGCTCACGACGACATATTACGACGATATCACCCTGCACCCCGACCGGGTGCTGGAGGACATGATCGCCATTTACCACCCGGATCTGCTGCCCGGACATGTGCAGCGCTATTACTTCCCGTTAGATGACTAAGAGGCGTTATTTCTGGTTGTATGTGGTGCTGATCGCAGGCGTCCTGGCGCTGTCCTGCGTCGGCCTGATCCGGGGTTCCGTCCGGATCCCGCTGGCGGATGTGCTCCGCATCATTTTCGGTAATTTCAACGGCAGGGATGCCTGGCAGATCATCGTCCTGGAGACGCGCCTGCCGCAGACGGTCACGGCCCTGCTCGCGGGTGCCGCGCTGTCGGTCAGCGGTCTGATGCTCCAGACCCTCTTCAAGAATCCGCTCGCCGGCCCGTCCATCCTGGGCATCAGCGACGGCGCCAACCTGGGCGTCGCCATCGCGATGATCTGGCTGGGCGCCGCCAGCTACCTTTCCACGATCGTGGCTGCCCTCATCGGCGCCGCCGTGGTTCTGATCCTGCTCCTCTGGTTCTCGCACAAGGTATCCGGCAACGTGATGCTGCTGATCATCGGTATCATGCTGGGCTATCTGGCGTCGTCGGTCATCTCCATCCTCAATTACCAGGCTTCCGCCGACAAGGTGCATCAATATGTGATGTGGGGGATGGGCGATTTCAGCGGCGTCTCGCTCGCCAAACTGCCCTGGCTCGCGGGCTTCGTGGTGGCCGGGCTCTTCTGCTCGCTGCTGCTGGTCAAGCCGCTCAACGCCATGCTGCTGGGCGAGTCCTATGCCGCCAACCTCGGCGTCAACGTGCGCCGGACGCGGGTGCTCATCCTGGTCTGTACGGGCGTCCTGACGGCCGTCGTGACGGCCTTCTGCGGCCCGATCTCCTTCATCGGCCTCGCCGTGCCGCACATCGCGCGCCTGCTGACCGGTACGGACAACCACCGCTACCTGCTGCCCATTACGCTCCTGACAGGCTCCTGCATCGCGCTGCTCTGCAGCATCCTGACCGTATGGCCGGGCAGCAACAGCCTCCTGCCGCTGAGCGCCGTCACGCCCGTCGTCGGCGTGCCGATCATCCTGTACGTCATCGTCAACCGTCGCAACCAGCATTATTTCAACTGATACCGTGTTCCTTCCCCCTTCCATCGAAACCCGCTCGCTGAGCATCGGCTACCCCCTCCGGGGCGGCCTCAACCGTGTCGTCCATTCCGGTCTTGACCTGCAGCTCTACGCCGGCGGCGTGACCTGCCTGCTCGGACGCAACGGCTCCGGCAAGTCCACGCTCCTGCGGACCCTCTGCGGCCTGCTGAAGCCGCTCGGCGGCGAAATCATCCTCGAAGGGCGGCCGCTGGAGACCTACACGCCGGAGGAGCGCGCGTCCAAGGTGGGCGTGGTGCTCACGGACCGCGGTTTCCCGGGGGCCATCACGGTCTATGAGCTGGTCTCGATGGGCCGCTATCCGCATACGGATTTCTTCGGCAACCTGGAAGAGGAAGACCACGCCATCGTGCGCGAATCCCTGGAGATGGTCGGCATCGACGCCAAGGCCGACCGCATGCTCGCCGAGCTGAGCGACGGCGAGCGCCAGAAGGCCTACATCGCCAAGGTGCTGGCCCAGGAGTGCCCCGTCATCCTCCTCGACGAGCCGACGGCCTTCCTGGACGTGCCCAGCCGTCTGGAGACCTGGGAGACGCTCAAGCTGCTTGCCAGGGTCCGGCAGAAGGCCATCCTGCTCACCACGCACGACCTGGAGAGCGCCATCCGCACGGCCGACCTCCTCTGGCTGCTGCCGGAGGTCACGGTGACCAGTTCCAGCGTCGCCTTGCTGAGCGGAAAGCCGGCCGACCTGGTGGCCGACGGCACCCTCGACCGCTTCTTCGGTACCCATATCCCGATGTCTGTCCTCTAGCTGCTTCCAGGGCTGTTTCAGCCCTGTTTTTGACGGATTTTTTGAAGGAAAAGGTGGATTTCTGCGCGCGGGTGCGCGCGGAAGTTGTTATTTTTGTATCTTGTCAAAGATAACGCGAAGCAATAACAATCTTCAGATATGAGAATCGTTAAAACCATTCTGCCGGCGCTCTGCGCCATCGCTCTCTGCTCCTGCGCCAGCGAGCAAGGAAACCGTTTCTACAAATTGACCAACGCTTCCGGGATGGAAGTGACCGTGACCAATTTCGGCGGCCGCATCACCTCCATCGTCCTGCCGGACAAGGAGGGCATCAAGCGCGACGTGGTCCTGGGCTTCGACAAGGTCGAGGACTACTATCCCGAGAACAACCAGACGGATTTCGGCGCTTCCATCGGTCGCTACGCCAACCGCATCAACCAGGGCCGCTTCTCCATCGACAGCGTGGAGTATGACCTGCCCAAGAACAACTTCGGCCACTGCCTGCACGGCGGTCCGACCGGCTGGCAGTATCAGCCCTACAAGGTCGTGGAGGCCGATTCCCGCCACATCAAGCTGCGCATGGACTCCCCGGAGGGCGACAACAACTTCCCGGGCGCCGTCACGGCTTTCGTGACCTACACGCTCACGGACGACGACAAGATCGACATCGCATACGAGGCCACGACCACGGCCCCGACGATCATCAATATGACCAACCACTCCTACTTCAACCTCTCCGGCGATCCCGCCAACCACAGCATCTGCGAGGATGAGCTCTTCATCAACGCTTCGCAGTACACCCCGGTTGACGCCACGTACATGACGACCGGCGAGATCCTGCCGGTGGCCGACACCCCGATGGACTTCACCGTGGCCCACAAGATCGGCGACCGCATCAACGAGTATGAGTTCGAGCAGCTCAAGAACGGCAACGGCTACGACCACAACTGGGTCCTCGACACCGACTGCGACATCAACGTGCTCGCCGCCGAGCTCACCTGCGAGCAGACGGGCATCAAGCTCCAGGTCTACACCGACGAGCCCGGCATCCAGGTCTACAGCGGCAACTTCCTCGACGGCACCGTGACCGGCAAGGGCGGCGTGGTCTATCAGCAGCGCACCGGCATCTGCCTGGAGACGCAGCACTATCCCGACAGCCCCAACAAGCCCCAGTGGCCTTCCGTGGTCCTCCGTCCCGGTGAGACCTACCACAGCCACTGCATCTTTGCCTTCAGCGTGAATCAATAACCAATCCAATCGTGTATATGTTATCCTTCCTGCCTTTACAGGCCGCGGACCTGAACCGCATCTCCCTTGCATCCTGGGACTGGATGGTCATCGGACTCTTCTTCCTGGCGATGGTGTGGATCTGCTGGAGCGTCTCCCGCAAAAAGAAAGAGACCTCCGGTGATTACTTCCTGAGCGGCCGTTCGGCCACGTGGATCGCCATCGGCGCATCCATCTTCGCATCCAACATCGGCTCCGAACACCTCATCGGTCTGGCCGGCACCGGCGCTTCCGCCGGCATGGCCCAGGCCCACTGGGAGATCCAGGGCTGGATGATCCTCATCCTGGGCTGGGTCTTCGTGCCGTTCTACGAGCGCAGCATGGTCTACACCATGCCCGAGTTCCTCGAGAAGCGCTACAACAAGGAGAGCCGCGGCATCCTCACCTGGCTGTCCCTCGCCAGCTACGTCCTGACCAAGGTCTCCGTGACCGTCCTCGCCGGCGGCCTCGCCCTGAATACCCTCCTGGGCATCAACTTCTGGGTTGCCGCCCTGGCCCTCGTGATCATCACCGCCATCTACACCGTCATCGGCGGCATGGAGTCGGTCCTCAAGACCTCCGTCCTCCAGACCCCGATCCTGCTGGTCGGCTCGCTGGTCATCCTCTGGCTCGGCCTCCGCGAGCTCGGCGGCTGGAACGCCATGATGGACATCTGCGCCGCGCAGCCCGTCAACGACCTCGGCGACTCGATGACCGACCTGATGCGTTCCGGCAAGGATCCTGAATTCCCGTGGTACGGCGCCCTGTTCGGCTCCGCCATCATCGGCTTCTGGTACTGGTGCACCGACCAGTTCATCGTCCAGCGTGTCCTCTCCGGCAAGAACCAGAAGGAGTCCCGCCGCGGTACCATCTTCGGCGCCTACCTCAAGCTCCTCCCGGTGTTCCTGTTCCTCATCCCGGGCATGATCGCCTTCGCGCTCACCAAGACCCCTGACTCCCAGATCGGCCAGACCCTGGCCGCCGCCCTCGGCGTGACCGAGACCGGCACCGTCGCCAATCCGGACATCGCCTTCCCGATGCTCGTCAACACCCTCCTTCCGGTGGGTCTGAAGGGTGTCGTGATCTGCGGTATCCTCGCCGCGCTGATGAGCTCCCTGGCTTCGCTGTACAACTCTTCCGCCATGCTCTACACCATCGACATCTACAAGCGCAAGCATCCGGATACCGATGAGCGCAAGCTCGTGACCATCGGCCGTATCGCCACCGTGGTGGTGGTCGTGCTCGGCGTGCTGTGGATCTTCGTGATCCAGTCCATGGGCAAGAGCCTCTACAACTACATCCAGAGCGTACAGAGCCTCCTCGCTCCGGCCATCGCCGCGGTGTTCCTCCTCGGTATCTGCTGGAAGAAGACCTCTCCCAAGGCCGGTATGTGGACCCTGATCGTGGGTCTGGTCCTCGGCTTCACGCGTCTGATCACGATGATCCTCAACCCGCAGGCGCACAACGTCTTCACCTTCATCTTCAACGAGCTGAACGTGTACGCCTTCTGCGTCTGGATGTTCCTCTTCTGCGTGGTGCTCGCCATCGTGGTGAGCCTCTTCACCAAGAAACCGGAGGAGAAGCAGATCCAGGGCCTGTGCTTTGGCACGGCCACGCCCGAGCAGAAAGCCGAGACCCGCGCTTCCTGGGGCACCTGGGACATCATCCACACCTGTATCATCCTGGCCTTCACGGTCGCTTTCTATATCTATTTCTGGTAGTCTATGCTTGAAGCACTGAAAGAAAAAGTCTGGAAAGCCAACCTCGACCTCGTCAAGCACGGCCTCGTCATCTTCACGTGGGGCAACGTCTCCGCCATCGACCGCAAGAGCGGCCTGGTGGTCATCAAGCCCTCCGGCGTGGACTACGACACGATGAAGCCCTCCGACATGGTGGTGGTGGACCTCGACGGCAAGGTGGTGGAAGGGGAGTTGAACCCTTCTTCCGACACGCCTACGCATCTGGTGCTGTACCGCGCCTTCCCGAACATCGGGGGCGTGGTGCACACCCATTCCACCTACGCCACGGCGTGGGCGCAGGCCGGCGTGGACATTCCCAGCATCGGCACCACGCACGCGGACTACTTCCACGACGACATCCCCTGCACGCGCAACATGAAGCGGTCCGAGGTCTTCGGCGAATATGAGAAGGAGACCGGCAACGTCATCGTGGAGCGCTTCAAGGGCATGAACCCCGACGACACGCCGGCGGTGCTGGTCCGCAACCACGGCCCCTTCGCCTGGGGCAAGGATGCCGACAACGCCGTCCACAACGCCGTCGTGCTGGAGCAGGTGGCCAAGATGGCTTCGATTTCCGTGGACCTCAGCACGTCCGAGAAGCTCAAGACGACCTACATCCCGGGCTTCGGCCCCAAGATGAACAAGCTCCTGATCGAGAAGCACTACAGCCGCAAGCACGGCCCCAACGCCTACTACGGCCAGAAAAAGAAATAACCAATCCAAACAGAAACTTTACTTTATGGCATTTGAAAATTGCGAATTATGGTGGGTGACCGGCGCGCAGCTCCTCTATGGCGGAGATGCGGTGGTCGCCGTCGACGGACACTCCAAGGAAATGGTCGCCGGCCTCAACGCCTCCGGCAACATTCCCGTCAAGATTGTCTATAAGGGCACTGCCAACAGCAGCAAGGAAGTGGAGGCCGTGATGAAGGCCGCCAACAACGAGCCCAAGTGCGTGGGCGTCATCACCTGGATGCACACGTTCTCCCCGGCCAAGATGTGGATCAAGGGCCTCCAGTCCCTGGAGAAGCCGCTCCTGCATTTCCACACCCAGTACAACGCGGAGATTCCCTGGGACAAGATCGACATGGACTTCATGAACCTCAACCAGAGCGCCCACGGCGACATCGAGTACGGCCACATCTGCGCCCGCATGCGCGTGCCGCGCAAGGTCGTCGTCGGCTACTGGAAGAGCGAGGAGGCCCAGAAGAAGATCGCCGTGTGGGCCCGCGTGGCCGCGGCCGTGGCCGACGCCAAGGACGTCCGCTGCCTGATGTTCGGCATGAACATGAACAACGTTGCCGTGACCGACGGCGACCGCGTGGAGTTCGAGCAGCGGCTCGGCTACCACGTGGACTACTACCCGGTCTCGTCCTTGATGGAATACTACAAGAAGGTCACCGACGCCGAGGTCGAGGCCCTGGTCGCTGAGTACAAGAAGCTCTACACGATC
>ONQP01000077.1 GCA_900319975.1 uncultured Bacteroidales bacterium
ATAATAAACAGAGTATCTTTAACGAGTTGACAGGAGAAAGAATCTGATAATATCACTTTTTTATGCAGGGGGGCTGGTGTATATCGCCAGCCTCTTTTTAATATTCCTTCTGTCTCTTGTCCACAATGTCAAATTCGTCCAACGGATGATCCAATCTCCACTGCAACCGAAAGAGAGTTGTTTTGGATCCATGACTATATCCTTATTATATCTTCTCCAAGAATCTCGGACAGCCTTTCCAATGTCCGGAGAGTGAAATTGTGATGTCCGTTCAGCCAATGGTTGATTGACGTCTTATGCAGAGCTTCAGCTAACTCCCGATGGGCATGCCCCTCTGATCCATCAGCTTCTTGATCCTCTGAGCTATGACTTGGCTATATCTGAGGGTCGGCACGGATGTGACTTTGGCATTTTCTATCCCCTGATCTTCACGTTGCTCCTTGATGCGTCGTACAGCTATGTCATAATAGGTTTTGTCTATCTCGTAGCCCACAAAGTGACGCTGACAGATTTGGCACGCCAAGGCAGTCGTTCCTGAACCCATGAAAGGGTCTAACACAATGTCATTGGGATGTGTTGATTGTTCAATCAGGAGTTGCATTAAGGGCACTGGCTTCTGACAGTCATGCAGGTTTTGTCCGTTTTCATCTTTATCCCGTTCATTGGGGATGCTGATGATATCATCCTCTCCACAATCATTGATGTGACGCACCCTTCGGTCCCTCCACCGAAGACAAAGCCCGGTGGTGAGATTATGGCTACGGTGCTGGACTATGACATCTTTGCAACGATTTCTTCTGGAGCGGGATATGGCCCCACCAATTTTGTGGTTGGTTTTGTCGACGCTTCGTACATTACGGACGTGTCCCTGCGAAACCAGTTGACGGGTGTGTGTTATCAAGCGGTCTGGCCCTACTCGGATATGGCACGCATATATGTGCCTGAATTGGCGGGCGAATGGGTGCTGACGATTACTGTCGTTGGCGGAGACTCCGTTGATTTTGCTTTTTCGGCAATTTAAAATGTTTAAAGCGTAATCCGGTTGAGACCTTGACGTAAAACGCAGATTGCCAGCGGATTGCGCTGCTGATAAAGGAGGACTGTTAAATTGGTCGGATTTAACAGTCCTCCTTTTAGTTGTCTTTTCGTGTTGATTTATAATCGGTTGCAAGCTTTTCGCCGCGTTTCCCCCTATCAAGTTTTTGACATCCGGAAACTTGTCCCGCAGAAAGGACGCGCCATATCTTTGCGGAACCAAATTCAACCTTTTAAAAACACTAGAGAAATGAAAAAGATTCTTTTTGTTCTTGCCCTTATGGCGTCCATGGCGTCCATGGCTTATGCCGGACCGCGAAACGGCAACCCCAAGGTCAACACGGTATGCGTGCTGAACGAAGGTATGTATGGTGTGAATGTCTCTTATGCGACCAGCGGACCCTTAGCTGTCACGCTGCGCTTCATTGACGCGCCCGTGGTCCGGGTTTCCCTCAGGAACTGCGACACGGGTGAATACCATATGGTGTCTCCCGGTTATGCGGCATCGACCGTGACGGTCCCCGTCGCTGGGTATCTCGGAACGTGGGAACTTGCTGCAACGTGTGCCGATGGAGGGTCGTGCAACGCGCTGTTTTTTATTGACAACTACCCTGGAGGCGGTAATGGTGGCGGGACTGGCAACGGGGATCCCGACGATCAACGCCCGCAGTTGATGCCGTAAGGCGAAACGCTTTTGAGGGCGTCCCGGGAGGGGCGCCTTCTTTCTTTTTGCGATTCGGGCAAAGTGTTTCCTGCGCGTCCGGGATCGATAATGGGCGAAATCGAGCTAAACCCCGGTTGCGAAGGTGGGGTTGGGACCGAAATCGGCCGATTTCGTGCCCTGGGGGCGTGCCGGGGTGCGCGAGGGTGGGTTGAAGCTTGGTTTCTTCCGGGGAAATGGCTAAATTGCAGGACAATTTTGCCAGTGACTGAAATGAAGAATTACTTTGATCTCACGGGACGCGTCGCCGTCGTGACGGGAGCGTCCACCGGCCTGGGCCTGCAGATGGCCAAGGCGTTTGCGAGCCAGGGCGCCAACCTGGTGCTGCTGGCCCGCCGTATGAATCTCCTGGAGGAGAACGCTAAGGCCATTACCGCCGAGTTTGGCGTGGAGGTGCTGCCGTTTGCCTGCGATATCACCGACACCGAGAAGGTCAAGGCGGCCGTGGCCGCCACGATGGAGCGCTTCGGGCGCGTGGACATCCTGATGAACAACGCCGGCACGGGCGCCGTGGCGCCGGCCGAGGAGATTACCGACGAGCAGTTCAAGAAGGAGCTGGACATCGACCTGTTCGGCACGTTCAACTGCTCCCGCGAGTTCGGCAAGGAGATGATCAAGGCCGGCTACGGCCGCATCATCAACATCGCGTCGATGTACGGCCTGGTGGGCAACCTCATCGTGGGCTCCGCCCCGTACCACGCCGCCAAGGGCGGTGTCGTCAACCTGACCCGCGCCCTCGCGGCCGAGTGGGGCAAGCACGGCATCACGGTCAACAGCATCTGCCCGGGCTACTTCTACACCGACCTGACGACCGCCACCCTGGACTCCGACTATTTCCAGGCGATCGCCAAGAACAACATCCCGCTGGGCCGCTACGGCAAGCAGGGCGAGCTGGACACCTGCGCGCTCTTCCTCGCCTCCCCGGCGTCGACCTATGTCAACGGGCAGAATATCGCCGTGGACGGCGGTTATACCTGCATCTAACGGATCTTTCCGACCCTTTTCCGACCGCATTGCGAAAGCGATGCGGTCATTTTTTATTAAAGATTGTAAGCGAGAAAACTCGAAATGTTACAATTGTTAATAAATCGAATGGAGTAATGTGCGCTTCGTTATTTTTGCAATTAAATATCAATTAGTTACGAAAAAGTGTTTTATTAATCAATTTTTTGACTATCTTTGTGGTGCGGTGATTCCCGGCCCGCCGCCCGGGTGACGGGAGCGCCGCGACAAAGGTTAAGTTAGTTGTGTATATTGGTTAGTAGTAGATCCGCGTATGTTTGATTTGGAGACCGTGAAAGCCTTTTACCAGGGCTACGGAGAGAGAGTGGCCGCGATCCGGCGTGAGCTGGGGCGGCCGCTTACCTTGTCGGAGAAGATCCTGTACGCACACGTGTACGACCCCGCCAACATCCGGCCGCTGAAGCGGTTGGAGGATTTCGGCGAGTTCCGTCCCGACCGCGTGGCGATGCAGGACGCTACGGCCCAGATGGCCCTGCTGCAGTTCATGAGCACGGGCCGCGACGCCGTGAGCGTGCCGACAACCGTCCATTGCGACCATCTCATTTGCGCCAGACAAGGCGCCGAAGCGGATCTGGCGGACGCCCTCAAGACCAACAAGGAGGTCTATGATTTCCTCGCTTCTGCGGCAGCCCGCTACGGCATCGGGTTCTGGAAGCCGGGTGCCGGCATCATCCATCAGATCGTCCTGGAGAACTACGCGTTCCCGGGCGGCATGATGGTCGGGACGGACTCCCATACGCCCAATGCCGGCGGTATGGGTATGCTGGCCATCGGCGTGGGCGGCGCCGATGCGGTGGATGTGATGACGGGGATGCCCTGGGAGCTCCGGATGCCGCGCCTGATCGGCGTGCGCCTGACCGGCTCGCTCAAGGGCTGGGCTTCGCCCAAGGACGTCATCCTCAAGCTCGCCGGGATGCTGACCGTCAAGGGCGGCACCAACGCCATCATCGAATATTTCGGCCCCGGCACGGAGAATCTCTCCTGCACCGGCAAGGCTACCATCTGCAATATGGGCGCCGAAGTGGGCGCCACCAGTTCCATCTTCCCCTTCGGCGTGCACATCGCCGAGTACCTGATGGCCACCGGCCGCCGCGAAGTGGCCACGATGGCCTCCGCGCTCTGCGCCGAGCTGCGCGCGGACGACGCCGTGGTGGCCCATCCCGAGAAGTATTATGACGAGGTCCTGCAGATCGATCTGTCGGAGCTCGAACCGTATATCAACGGTCCCTACACGCCGGACGCGGCCTGCGCGCTCAGCGAGATGAAGGACCGCCAGGCGCGGGAGCATTTCCCGCACAAGGTGGAGGTGAGCCTGATCGGCTCCTGCACCAATTCCTCCTACCAGGACCTCTCCCGGGCGGCCGCCGTGGCGCGCGCCGCGCTGGATGCGGGCCTGAAGCCGAAGGCAAAGCTGCTCGTCATCCCGGGCAGCGCGCAGATCCGCGCGACGGCCGAGCGCGACGGCATCCTGGACACGCTTCGCGAGGCGGGCGCGTCCGTGATGGCCAACGCCTGCGGCCCCTGCATCGGCCAGTGGGAGCGCCAGACCGACGACAACGAGCGTCCGAACACCATCATCACGAGCTTCAACCGCAATTTCGCGAAGCGCGCCGACGGCAATCCGCAGACGCACGCGTTCATCACTTCTCCGTCGATGGCGGTGGCGCTGGCGTTCGCCGGCGAACTGGACTTCGACCCGCGCATCGAGCCCGTGGGCGGCGTCTGGCTCCGCGCCCCGCTGGGCGACGACCTCCCGCCGCGCGGCTTCCTGCCCGACGAGTCGGGCTACGTGGCGCCGAAGGCGGGCAGCCCCGATCCGGTGATCGCGCCGGACAGCAAGCGCCTGCAGCGCCTGGAGCCGTTCGCCCCGTGGGACGGCAACGATTTCGCCGGCCTGCCGCTGCTGATCAAAGTCAAGGGCAAGTGCACCACGGACCACATCTCGATGGCCGGTCCCTGGCTCAAATACCGCGGCCATCTGGAGAACATCTCCGACAACCTGCTGATGGGCGCCGTCGACGCCTTCACCGGCAAGTCCGGCCCCGTGGCGCCGCGCGCCAAGGCGTTCCGCGACGCCGGCACGGGCAGCGTGGTCGTGGCCGAAGACAACTACGGCGAAGGCTCGAGCCGCGAACACGCGGCGATGGAGCCCCGCTACCTGGGCGTCCGCGCCGTGCTCGCCAAGAGCTTCGCGCGCATCCACGAGACCAACCTCAAGAAGCAGGGCGTGCTCGCCCTGACCTTCATGCACGCGTCGGACTACGCCAAGGTGCGCGCCGGCGACAAACTGGACATCCTGTGCTCCTCGATCACCCCGGGCCGTTCGGTCCCGGTGATCCTGCACCACGAAGACGGCACGGAAGACCGCATCTCGGTCCGCCACAGTTATACAGCGCAGCAGATCGCCTGGTTCCGGGCGGGCTCTGCCCTCAACACTTTGTCGAAATGACCACGAAGACCCAGAAGGAATACCTGATCTACAAGCTCTCCGACGAGATGAAGGCGAGCACCCGGATCGATGCCGCCCTGTTCAAGAAGCTGGACGTCAAGCGCGGCCTGCGTAACGAAGACGGTACCGGCGTGCTGGTCGGTCTGACCAACATCGGCAACGTCGTCGGCTACGAGCGCGAGAAGGACGGCACCATCGTGCCGACCGAGGGGCGCCTCTACTTCCGGGGCTACGAAGTCAAGGACCTCGTGCACGCCCTGATGGCCGAGAAGCGCTTCGGCTACGAGGAGATCTGCTTCCTGCTGCTCTCCGGCCGCCTCCCGGACGCGGAGGAGCTCCAGGCCTTCAAGGACCTGATCTTCGACAACATGCCGCTCGAGCAGAAGACCATCCTGCACATCATCGAGCTGGAAGGCGACGACATCATGAACATCCTCGCGCGCAGCGTGCTGGAGTTCTATACCTTCGACGAGAATCCCGACGGCGTCTCGCGCGAGAACCTGATGCGCCAGAGCATCGAGCTCATCTCCAAGTTCCCGACGACCATCGCCTACGCGTTCAATATGTACCGCCACCATCACCGCGGCCGTTCGCTGCATATCCGCGACGCCCAGCCGGGCCTGTCGCTGGCGGAGAACTTCCTCTATATGCTCAAGGGCTCCGACTACACGGAGCTGGACGCCCGCACGCTGGACGTGCTGCTGATCCTGCATTCCGAGCACGGCGGCGGTAACAACTCCACCTTCACCGTGCGCGTGACTTCGTCGTCCGGTACGGACACGTTCTCGTCCATCGCCGCGGGCATCGGGTCCCTGAAGGGCCCCAAGCACGGCGGCGCCAACCTCAAGGTCTGCGACATGATCGCCTTCATGAAGAAGGAGATCAAGGACTGGACGAGCGAAGCCGAGATCGCATCCTGCGTGCGCAAGCTGCTCGCCGGCAGCGCGTTCGACCACTCCGGACTCGTCTACGGCATCGGCCACGCAGTCTATACCAAGTCCGACCCGCGCGCCGTCCTGCTCAAGGAGATGGCCCGCGAGCTGGCCGCCGAGAAGGGCCGCCAGGACGAGCTGGCGTTCATGGAGCGGATCGAGAAGGTGGCCATCGAGACCATCTACGCCGTCAAGGGCAAGAGCAAGACGCTCTGCGCCAACGTGGACTTCTACTCCGGTTTTGTCTACGACATGATCGGCATTCCCCGCGAGATCTACACGCCGCTGTTCGCGATGGCGCGTATCGTGGGCTGGTGCGCGCACCGCAACGAAGAGCTCAACTTCGAAGGCCGCCGCATCATCCGCCCCGCCTACCGTTGCGTCACCGACGAGAAGGAATATATCGAAATGGCCGACCGCTAGGGTCAGTCATTGTTTTCCGCCATTTTATTTCGTTAATATGTTATACCCGGTCCCTGCGACCGGGTATCTTTTTGTAAATAAGCAGTTTTTTACTAAATTTATCCCGCAGTCGCTGTCGCGATGAAGAGATGGACCCACATAATTTTTGCGCTGCTGCTGGTAGCTTGTACGAAGGATGACGTTCCCGTGTCCTTCCCGTCTCCCATTGAGTTCGGGGTCGGCGACGGCTCCACGAAGGGGCAGGCGCCGATCACGACGCTCGCCGAGCTGGCGAGGCGGGATTTCAGCGTCAGCGCCTGGCATTCCCCGAAAGGGGAGACGTTCGGAGTCGCTTCTTCCCGGTATTTCGAGAACCACCGCTTCGGCTACATCACGGACGACCCGGACCATGACGCCTTCGACGGCGGCTGGCGCGGCGTCGTCGCGCACGCCGCCACCACCGGCGCCGCGACCGCGGACCCCGTCTATTATCCCCTGGACGGCACCCTGTCCTATTTCTGCTACGCGCCTTACCGCTCCGACGCGGCCATGTACCCGGCCCCCGACCCGGAGACGCGCGACATCGTCCTGACGGCTGCCCGGCTACCTGGCAGGGTCGCCGCTGCTGCGCTACACGCCTGCCGCCTCCGTCCCCGACCAGGTGGACCTGCTCGTCGCGCCGCCGCTGCTCGACCGGAGCCGCGACGACGACGGCGGCCGGGTGCCGCTGGATTTCAGCCAGCACCGGCTGACGCAGGTGAAGTTCGCCTTCAATTATTCCGGCGAGCTCCGCTATCCGGAGTTCATCTGCGTGACGGGCATCGAGGTCCGGCAGGTTGCCGGCTCGGCGTATCTCTATTTCACGGAGACGGGCGCGCATGTCACGGACTGCC
>ONQP01000059.1 GCA_900319975.1 uncultured Bacteroidales bacterium
CCGCATGTCGACGAAGCGAAGGGTATCGGTGACGATCCGGCGCAGGAAGCGCTCGTACTGTTCGTACCCGCGCAGCTGCGCGCGGCGGTATTCCGCTCCCGTGATGACCACGTCGTCCAGCCGCAGGCTGTCCTCCAGGACGAACAGGTCCGGATGGAAGCGCAGCTGCCAGCGGGAGTCCTGCATCGCCTGCGGGACCACCACCTGGAATTCCAGGTCGATCTTGCCGTGGCGCTCCGCCAGGTTGCGGAATCGGGCCGTCACGTAGGCGGCGTCGAGCATCTCCGCCGCCACCATCTCGCCCGTCTCATCGTCCCGGACGGCCTTCATGATGATGAATTCCCGGCCTTCCGGGTCCTTGACCTTCAGCGTGTCGCGCCGAGGGATTGTCCGATCCTTGATCTCGGGCAGGTAGTCATCCTGCCGGGGCAGCTGCAGCGAGGCGGACAGCTGGCTCCCACGGATTGCCCGGACCTTGTGCTGCGTCCCGCAGCCTGCCGCACAGACCAGGAGCACGAGCCCGGCCAGCAAGGCCATATCCTTTTTCAAAAACATCTGTTCCTCAACGATTTAGAAAATGAATTGCACCGACACCCGGACTTCGTCCGGCAACACGAAAGCCTTGGTCCCCTCGTCCGTCCGCTGTCCGCAGTAGGGACAGGCATAGGTCACATACCGGGTCATCCCGCCCCAGCCGAACAGACCGAAGTCCACGTTCAGCCAGGAGTTGACCTGGACGGCATAACCGCCGCCGAGCGAAAAGCCGAAGGCGTCGCCTTCTTCCGTCTCCGGCCCGGACAAGCCGCCGCGGTTGTATTCCTGGTATTGGAGCTTGCCGCCGGCCCACCAGCCGGAATAAGTATACCACGGCCACCAGCGCGCCCCCACGAAGAAGGTCTTCTGCCGCGCTTCGAACTGGTCGTCCCGACGCGCACGCCACGTCCAGTTGTTGTAGCGCGCGCCGCCCGCGAGCGTCCAGTTGCGCCGGACGGCGTACTGGAGCTCGGCGTTGAGCGTGCCCAGGAAGAGGTCGTCCGCCAGGTTCTGCGACACGGCCAGGCGCGCGCGGGCCCGCGTCTCTTCGCGGCCGGCCGGCTGCCGCTGGGCGGAAGCCGTCCGCGGCCCGCCGGGAGGCAGGAGCAGCAGGATAAAGAGAGAAGCCCGGAACAGGGCCACAGGAGTGATGCTTGCGCAGGTCCCGCCCCGGACTTCTCTGCAGGAATGCTTACATTTCATAAGACATCGGTTCGCGGTCGTCGATGATCTGCACGTGGCTGGCGACGATGTCCGTTCCAACCCGATCCACGCCGTCCACCCCGGTATAGTTCTGGTATCGGATGCGTCCGAGGACATGTAGCTTGGTCCCCTTCCCGATCCGTTCCAGGCCCTGGATGTTCCGGCCCTCCCACGCGATGACATTGTGCCAGCTCGTGTCGATCACGGCGGCGCCGTCCCGGTCTTTGTAAGCATAATTGGTCGCCAGCCCGATGCGGGCCATCCGGCTCTCGTCGAAGGTCTGGATCCGGACATTGCCGACGACCCCCCTCAGTTCGATTCTGTTCAGTTGTTCCATTACCGTTTTTCATTTTAATTAGGGTGATGGACTCCCGGCCGCGCGGTCCGGCGTCCGATGCAAAGGAAGAGGATTTCGGCCGACGCGCATCCGCCGCGGCCCGGTGAGGCTGCGGAAATGTACGATTCTTTCCCGTTTCGGCTGTTTCTTTCCCGGGCCGCAAGGAAAATGTTCGCGCTTTCCGGCACTGTCAGGAAGATCCGATTATCAAAAGATATAACATATTCTGTAAGAATCGTATAATTCTGACGTACGAATCTTTCAGACCCTTGGACGATTCGCAGGAAGATATGATCTTTGGGAAAACATACGTGCATGAGCTACAAGATCGTGAATGAAGGAGAAGGCACCTGCCTGGAATGCGGGGAGACCTTCCACGGCCGCAGGGACAAGCACTTCTGCAGCTTGTCCTGCAAGAACGCCTACCATAACCGCGCGCAACAGGCCAAGCGCCACCACCGCTCGGAGATCCTGGCGGCCTTGTCCGGGAACTACAGCATCCTGGAGACGCTGCTGAAGGAAGACCGGACGTCAGCGCGCCTGGAGGACCTCGCCTCGCTGGGATTCAACCCGGCCTACGTCACGGGCCACCGGCGGGGACGCTTCAGCCACGACGAATACGCTTGTTTCGACATCGTCTTCTGCCGCACGGACACGCGCATCTTCAATGTCCGCCGGAAGGCGATCCCCAACTCCCGCTAAAGACGAAAAAACCTCCCCGGAAAGGCTCCGGGGAGGTTTTCTTATACAGTCAGCGAAGAACTATCTCTTCACGTCGATCTGGCCCATTTCGAGGCCCCAGCAACCGTCGGTGATGATGGGGACCTGCTTGCCGTTGGCGTCGGCCACATAGACGAAGCCGTCCACGAAGGTGTGGGAGTGGCCGCCGACCACGAGGTCGATCCAGCGGGTCTGCGGCACGAGGGCCTGGTCCTCTTCGTATCCGATGTGGGACAGGAGGATGATCAGGTCGCACTTCTCCGTGTCGTGGAGGTAGTCGGCCCAGCGGTTGGTCACCTCAACGTCATCGAGCTGCGTCAGGCGCGAAGATACGGTCTTGGTCACGTTGGTGGAAAGGTCCGCCTCGAGGCCGATGATGCCGATCTTCATCCCGCCGCGGCGGATGATCGCGTAGGGCTTGACGATCTCGCCCATCTCGAAGCCCGAGAGGTCGAGGTTGGCGCAGACGATCTTCGTCTCGGGCCGGATCGCCTTGAGGCGTGCGGTCAGGGCTTCGATGTCGTTGTCGAATTCGTGGTTGCCCAGCGTGATGCAGTCGTAGGCGAGGTCGTTGATGATGCGCGGCTCCAGCACGCCGCCGAGCTCGCTGAAATAGGGCGTGCCCTGGCTGAAATCGCCGGCGTGCAGCAGCAGGACGCGGTCCGCGCCGTTGGCGGCCCGGACGGAGTCCACGAACGCGGCGCGCTCGATGCAGCCGCCGAGGCCGTCGTACTCGCCGCCGCGCACGGGCTCGAAGTGGCTGTGCGTGTCGTTGGTGTGCAGGATCACCAGCCTGGGCTGGCGGCAGCAGGCGCAGCAGGCCAGCGCGGCCGCTGCGAGAAGGATCAGGATCTTTTTCATTGTGCGTCCTCCTCTTTGTTGACGACCACGCGGCCGTCGGTCTTGTACTCGAGCGGAGTGCCGGAAGCGCCCAGGCCGCGGACGTAAGGCATCATCACGTCGATGACGGTCTTGTCCGCGACGATCAGCTCCTTGGCGTTCTTGGCGACGGTCAGGCCGTCACCGCCGTCCAGCAGGAAGTCGATGGTGGCCACGCCGTAGGTCCGGTTCGGGTCGATGGGCTTGCCGCCGACCAGCAGGGTGTCGATGCGGTGGCCGGTCAGCACGAACTTGACGCCGCCCAGCACCTGCGGGCGCGTGGCGGCCATGTAGTCGAAGATGGCCTGCAGGTCGGATCCCTTCAGGGCCACGTAGGTCAGGTAGTTCTTGAACGGGAACATCGACACGAGGTCGTCCACCAGGATGTCACCCTGTGGGAAATCCACGCGGATGCCGCCGAAATTGGCGATACCCACGTCGACCTTGCGTTTCGTGGCGCCCGCCACCTCGACCATCAGGCGGTCCACCCACCAGTTGGAGAGCTCGCTCTCCGGCGCCTCGGCCACCATGGCGCGCGGCGCATAGGCGATCACCTCTTTGATGCTGCCCATTTCGGGCTGCACGGCGATCAGGTCGGCAGCGGCTTTATACGTGGCCGAGCCCAACGGGAAAACCTTCCCGTTGGGCGCCACATATACGCTGTCATTCACCGTACCGAGGGCCTCGGTCACGTTGTCGGCCGTCGGGACGCGCACGCCGGTGCGGTGGCCGTCCATACGGTGCTTCTGCCATGACAAATCGTGTTGGCAGGAACAGGCCAGCAGCGTGAGGGCCGCCAGCGCGATTACTTTTGCTTTAACCATTTCCAAAGGTCTTTCCAGGTTGACTTCTTGCCGAACATCAGGATGCCGACCCGGTAGATCTTGGCGGACAGCCATGCGCAGAGCGCGAAGGTGAGGACCAGGAGCGCGAGGGAGAGGACAATCTCCCACGTGGGCACCCCGAAGGGCAGGCGCGAGATCATCACGACCGGCGAAGTGAACGGGACGATGGATCCCCAGAACGCGATCGAGCTGTCAGGCGCACGGAAGGCATACAGCGCGATGATGTACGCCAGCATCAGAGGAATCGTCAGCGGCAGCTGCAGCTGCTGGGTGTCGCCCTCGCTCTCCACGGCGGAGCCGATGGCGGCGAACAGGGAAGCATACAGCAGGTAGCCGAAGACGAAGTAGAGCAGGAACAGACCGACGATCTGTCCGATCGGGAGGTTCTGCAGGGTGCTGATGACCGTAGCGATGCCGCTGTCGGCCAGTTCGGGCGAAGCTGCGAGGGCGGCCATCTGGTCGGCCTGCTCGCCGCCCATCTTGTTGACGATCTCGGTGGGGTCGCCGCCCAGCTTGCTCATGAGCGCACCGCCGCCGATGGTGAAGATGGCGCCGGCGAGCACGATCCACAGGAAGAACTGCGTCAGGGCCACGAGGGCCACGCCGATGATCTTGCCGAACATCAGTTCGGTGGACTTGACGGAGCTGACGAGCACCTCCACCACGCGGCTGGTCTTCTCCTCGATCACGGAGCTCATGACCATGCTGCCGAACATCGTGATGAACATGAACAGGAAGATGCCCATGATCATCGACAGGATGCTGTAGACGCCGGCTTCGGAGATCTTCTCCTTGCCGTCTTCGTCCATCGTGTAGGAACGGAGCTTGACATTGGCCTTGACGTCCTTGAGGATCTGGTCCAGGCCGGCGATGTCGTAAGATGCGATGCGGTAGTCCTCCACGGCGCGGTTGATCCGGGCGGTGACGGATTCATTGACCTCCATGCCGAAAGGCTTGGAGGAGAAGAGCTCCGCGCTCACGCTCCTGGTGGAATCGATGGCGCCCACGGAGAGCACGCCGTCATAGCCCATGGCGGACAGCTTCGTCTTGACGCTGTCCACGGGGATGTCGGTCACCTCCTTGAAGAGGATGGTCTCCGTGTCGGTCATATACGGCATCACGATGCCGGAGGCGTCCACCACAGCGATGGTCTTGGTCTTGTCCTTCGTATTGATCACGGCATACATGATGCCGATGGTCAGGCCGGCGATGAGGATCGGGACGAGCAGCGTCGTCCAGATGAAACTCTTCTTCCTGACCTTGTTGAAATATTCGCGGCGGATGACAATGCCGATAGTTTTCAGATTCATAGCCTATTCCTCCCCTTCCGTTACAAGTTTGATGAAAATGTCGTTCATGCGCGGCATCAGCTCCTTGTAGGAGTTGATCTGCACGCCTTCCTTGTCGAGGTAGGTGCGCAGGGTCGAGGCGCCGTCGGTCTCGCGCGGGAGCACCTCCGTGTGGCGGCCGTCCGCGTCGGTCCAGACGAGTTCGACGTTGTTGTTGCCGTATTTGCGGCGGATGTCAGTCACGCCGCCGGTGATCACCAGGCGGGACTTGTTGATCAGGGCGATGTTGTCGCAGAGCTCCTCGACCGACTCCATGTTGTGGGTCGAGAGGATGATCGTGGCGCCCTCGTCCTTGAGCCGGAGGATCTCCTGGCGGATGATCTCGGCGTTGACGGGATCGAAGCCGGAGAACGGCTCGTCGAGGATCATCAGGGACGGCTTGTGGACCACGGTGGTGATGAACTGGAGCTTCTGGGCCATGCCCTTGGAGAGCTCCTCCACCTTCTTGTCCCACCAGTCCTGGATGCCGAAGCGGACGAACCACTCCTTGAGGGCCTTGCGGGCGGCGGAAGCGGACATACCCTTGAGCTGGGCCAGGTAGATGGCCTGCTCGCCGACCTTCATCTTGCGATAGAGGCCGCGCTCCTCAGGCATATAGCCGATCTTCGCCACGTCCGCCTGCGTGATGGGGCGGCCGTTGAAGATGATCTCGCCGGAGGTGGGAATCGTGATACGGTTGATGATTCGGATCAGGGTCGTCTTGCCGGCGCCGTTCGGGCCCAGCAGACCGAAGATCTGACCTTCAGGGATTTCGAGGGAGACGTGGTCGAGTGCGACCTTCTCCCCGAAATTTTTGCAGACTTGCTTACACTCAATAATATTCATAGTGATTCTAGAGGTTATTTCGCAGCGATGGCGACGACGGAGCACGGAGGGAGGGTGACCTCCAGACCGGCCTTGGTGATCTTGTAGTCCTTGAAGGCGACGGGCTTGACCACGTCGGCCTTGTCGAAGTCGTTGTAGTCGCGGACATCCTTGGACGTCAGCACACGGGCTTCGGAAATCTTCTTGATGCCGGCGCCGTCGAAGGTCACGAGCACTTTCTTCGCCTTCTTGAGGTCGGTGTTGACCAGGGAGATGTGGGTCTCGCCGTCCTTGCGGGACACGGTGGCGTCCACCTCGGGCACGGCGCACTGGCGCTCGGTCTTGACGTGGCCGGTCAGCACCTCGGACTCCACGTACTCGGCGTCCTGGTGGACGTTGTACATCTCGAAGACGTGGTAGGTCGGGGTGAGGACCATCCGGGTCTCGTCCGTGAGGATCATGGCCTGGAGCACGTTGACTACCTGGGCGATGTTGGCCATCTTGAGGCGGCGGGTGTATTTGTGGAAGATGTCGAAGTTGAGCGCGGCGACGATGGCGTCACGCATCGTGTTCTGCTGATAGAGGTGCCCCGGGTTGGTGCCCGGCTCCACGTCGAACCAGGTGCCCCACTCGTCGAGCAGGAGCGCCACCTTGCCGGACGGGTCGAGCTCGTCCATGATCTCGATGTGCTTCTTGAGCACGTCCTCGATCTCGATGGTCTTGGACAGGAACCAGTAGTAGTCCTTGTCGGAGAACTTGGTGGCGGAACCCTTGCTGCCGGTCCAGCCGAGGACGGTATAGTAGTGCAGGGAGATGCCCTCCATCCCCTTGTCGACCAGGTTCTTCATCAGGACGCGGGTCCAGTTGTAGTCGTAGTCGGAGGCGCCGCTGGCGATCTTGAAGACGTGGTTGCCCGGCTGGTCGCGCAGGTAGGTGCCATAGCGGCGGAAGAGGTCGCTATAGTACTCCGGCGTCATGTTGCCGCCGCAGCCCCAGGCTTCGTTGCCGATGCCGAAATATTTCACTTTCCAGGGTTCCTCACGGCCGTTGGCGCGGCGCAGGTCGGCCATCGGAGTCTTGGCGGAGGAGGTCATGTACTCGACCCATTTCGCCATCTCCTCGACGCTGCCGCTGCCCACGTTGCCGCTGATGTAGGGCTCGATGCCCAGCATCTCGCAGAGATTGAGGAACTCGTGCGTGCCGAAGCTGTTGTCCTCGAGCGTACCGCCCCAGTTGTTGTTGGTCAGATAGCCACGCTGGTCCTGCGGGCCGATGCCGTCCATCCAGTGGTAGTCGTCGGCGAAGCAGCCGCCCGGCCAGCGCATCACGGGCACCTTCAGGGCCTTGAGCGCATCGAACACGTCCTTGCGGTAACCTTCGACATTGGGGACGGAGGAATCCTTGCCCACCCACAGGCCGCCATAGATGCAGCGGCCGAGGTGCTCGGAGAACTGACCGTAGATCTCGGCGGGGATGACCTCACCGGTGCCGGCGTCGTGGACGCGCACCGTGGCATCCTGCGCGGAGAGCTGTGCGGTAGCGAGCAGGCAGAAGCCTGCCAGCACGGAAATCATTTTCTTCATTTGTTCGGGATTTGTGATTGCATTAGGGCAAATGTACGAAGTTTTTGCGTATTTTTGTATGCCATGGCCAAGAGTTCTGTCAATATCGACGCACAATGCCGCGAAATCCTGTCGGACGTCCGCGCGGGACGCTTCAGTCCCGTCTATCTGCTGATGGGAGACGAGCCGTATTACCCCGAACTCATCTGTGACGAAATCCTCAAATGCTGCATCCCTGAGGAGGAAAAGGACTTCAACGAGACGGTCTGCTACGGCGGCGACGTGACGGCCGACCAGGTCGTTACCGCCGCGCGCCGCTTCCCGATGATGGCCGAGCGCCAGCTCGTCGTCGTCAAGGAGGCGCAGCAGATGAAGGGCATCGAGGACCTCTCCTATTATTGCGCGGATCCGCTGGACAGCACGGTCCTCGTGGTCCTGATGCACGGCGCCTCCGCCGACAAGCGCAAAGCCTTCTACAAGGCTGCCGCCAAGATCGGCACGGTCGTGGATTCCCCCGCCCTGCGGGACTATATGATTCCCGACTGGATCATCTCGCATTTCTCCTCGCGCGGCATGCAGATCGACCCGCAGGCGGCCGCCCTGTTTGCCGAGTCGGCGGGCACTTCCCTCTCCACGATCGTCGTGGAGACGGACAAGCTCACCAAGGCCCTGCCCGAGGGCGTCCGGCGCGTGACGGTCGAAGACATCGAGCGCAACGTCGGCATCTCCCGGCAGTTCAGCGTCTTCGAGCTCACGAAGGAGCTCTCCTTCAAGAATTCCGCCAAGGCGCTGAAGATCGCCGCGCACCTGGGCGACGGCGCCCGGTTCGCCATGCCCATGGCCGTCAGCGCCCTCTATATGCATTTCAACCGCATCCTGCGCTACGGCGCCCTGCTCGCCCGCGGCGGCCAGCCGTCCGCGGAGGACAAGGCCCGCGCGCTCGCGGGCGTCAATCCCTACTTCTACAAGGAATACGACACCGCCGTGCGCAACTACCCGCTCAGGAAGGCCATGGCCGCCATCTCCCTGCTCTGCGAATACGACTACCTCGGCAAGGGCGGCGACGGCTCGACGGTCGTCTCCGACGGCGAGCTCCTCGTCGAGCTCACCGCCAAGCTCCTCAACCTCTGACGCTCCCCGGAAGACAACAAAAAGGCCGCCCCGAAGGACGGCCCATAAAAGGGAGAGAATGATCTGCTAATTCTCGAATTTCTTTTCCTTGACGCGGGTGAGTTTCTCCTTCATGGCGTCGACGGCTTCAGTAATGGCATTCTCGAAGGTGTCGGCTTCGCGCTCGATGATGAGCTCCTCGCCCGGGATGTGGATCTGGATTTTGGCGTACTTGCCTTGTTTGAGATGGTCTTCGAGTGCAACCTCGATTTCATTGGAAAGATCCTCGCAGAAGCGCGACAGACGCTGGACTTTCTTCTCCACGAACGCGGTGAGCTGCTCACTCGCGTCGAACTTGAGGGCTTTGAATTTAATCTCCATAGTTACCATCATTTTTGGCCCTGGGATGGGCGGATTTATAAACACTTTGCAGCCGCTCGATGGAATTGTGCGTATAGACCTGGGTCGCCGCCAGGGAGCTGTGGCCCAGCAATTCCTTGATGGAATTGAGGTCCGCACCCCCGTCCAGAAGCTCCGTCGCCAGCGTGTGACGCAGGACGTGTGGAGACTTCCGGCCGCTGATGCCGTCGATCCCTGCGAGGGCCGCCTTGACCGCCCGGTCCACGTAGACCGGATAGAGGCGCTCCCCCCTGGGAGTCTGCAACAACGGGGCTTCCGAAGCCCGATCCGCGTATTTCAAAGAGTCAACTGCTTGTAAATATAATAAAATTTCATCACAAAGCACAGGCGGCAGTGGAATTTCTCGCATTTTGTCGCCCTTGCCCCGGACGCGCATCACCCGTCGCGCCAGGTCCACCGAGTCCCTGTTCAGCGAGATCAGCTCCGCCCGGCGCAGCCCCGTCGCGAACAGCATCCCGAGGATCATCCGCTGCAGCTGGTCCTCATATTTCCCATACTCCAGCACCCCCTTCGTCTGCTCGAAATACTCCCGCATCGCATCCTCCCGGTAGAACACCGGCAGCCTTTTCTCCTGCTTCGGCCGGCTCACCAGCCGCACCGGATTGCTCTCCAGCACCCCCTCCTTCATCAAAAACTTGCAGAACCCGCTCAGCACGCTCAGATGCAGATTCACCGTCTTCGCACTCTCCCCCTTCTCATCCATCACATCAACCACACCTCATACGCGCGTACCGTTTGTACTGACAGGATTTCGCTCCACGGCGAACTGCCTCCGGAAACCTTCGTTGCTGTCGCTTCGGCAGCAAGGTTCAGCCCGGCAGAACCGTGGCCACCCGTGGCCTCGTAAACGGGGGGGACCCGCTGCGCAGCAGTGGGGGGGATGAGCGAAGCGAAGTTCTGCCGGGCTGAAGCCTTGCTGCCGGATAAATCAGATAGAGAAAAAGACGCAAAGTCTTCTAAGACACCACGATAGATCTCGATGGTGCGGGGAGAATAGCGGCGGATCGCGGAGAGATATTCGAGGTAGCGCTCAATCATACTTCATGCAGGCCAAGCTCACCGTCCAGGATGGCCTCCTTGACCATCTCCTTGAGCTGCCCGATCTGCGCACACGGCGGAATGCCGTACACCTTCATCACATAATCCCCATCGATCGGATTCTTGAAATTGCGGATCGCATCCTTCGCCTCCACCTCCACCAGCTTCCGCTTCACCAGCTCGAAATTGGCGCGGATCCGCGCCACCTTCGCCTCATTCTTCGACGTGATGTCCGCATTGCACAGCACCATCAGATCGTCGATATCGTCGCCCGCATCGAACAGCAGGCGCCGCACGGCAGAGTCCGTGACCTCGTCGTCCACCAGCGCGATCGGCCGCAGATGCAGCCGCACCAGCTTCTGGACATACTTCATCTCATCCATCGACAGCCGCAGGCGGCCGAAAATCTTCGGCACCATCCGCGCGCCCACCACCTCGTGGCCGTGGAAGGTCCAGCCCACCGCCGGATCGTAGCGCTTGCTCGCCGGCTTGCCGATATCATGCAGCAAAGCCGCCCAGCGGAGCCAGAGCGCATCATGCTGCGGCACCTCCGGATCCACTTCCACCGCGGGCGCAGCCTTCTGCGCCTGGACGACGTTGGTGAGAACGGCCAGCGAATGCGCGAAATTGTCCTTGTGGCCGCGGCCGTCCACCGTCTCCACGCCCTTCAGCGCCAGCAGCTCCGGCAACACGTAAGGCAGCAGCCCCGCCTCGTCCATCAGCACGAACGCCCGCGCCGGGTCGTCCGTCAGCATCATCTTGTTGAGCTCCTCGGCAATCCGCTCGCAAGACAGGATCTGCAGGCGGTCCGCCATCCGGCGCATCGAGGCCATCGACTCGGGGACGATCGTAAAAGGATGCTCCGGCGTCGAGAGCCGGGTCGCAAAACGCACGGCCCGCAGCATCCGGAGCGGGTCGTCGGAATAAGTCGTGTCAGGATCGAGCGGCGTGCGGATGATGCCGGCCGCCAGGTCGCGGATGCCGCCGAACGGATCCACGAGCGCGCCGAAATCCTCCCGCTGCAGCGAGAACGCCATCGCGTTGATGGTGAAATCCCGGCGCTGCTGGTCGTCCTCGAGCGTGCCGTTCTCCACGATCGGCTTGCGCGACTCGCGCCGATAAGACTCCTTGCGCGCGCCGACGAACTCCACTTCGTCGCCGCCAAAATGCAGCATCGCCGTCCCGAAATTCTTGAAATACGTAACGTTAGCCCTGATCCGCTTGCCGACTGCCTTGGCAAAGTCAATGCCGCTCCCCTCCACCACGATGTCGATGTCGGAGCGCGGACAACCCAGGAAACAGTCGCGCACAAAGCCGCCGATCACGAACGCGCGCACCCCCCTCTCGGCAGCAACTTCGCTGACGACGCGGAAGATCGGGCGATCCAGGAACTGGGCGGCTATTGTGGGCATAACATCTCTTCGAAAGAGGGAATCCGGTCCAACGGGACGAACGTGTCCCCTTTCAGACCGTAAAGATACGTCATTTTTCCGTTAGTCACGAACAAAAAGCGCACGCCGAGCACGGAATTGTAGCGCATCGCCTGCTCGATCACGTGCGCATCCAGCGCCACGTCAGGGCGTTTGCACTCCACGACGGCCAGCGGCTTGCCTGCCCGGTCATAGACCAGGATGTCGGCCCGCCAGCTCTTGGCGCCGAACTTGAAACCCACCTCGCTGTTCATCATATGCTCCGGGACGCCGAATGCATCCCGGAGCTGTACGATGAACCACTGCCGCACCCGTTCCTCAGGCGTGGCAGCGACTTCTTTCTTGCGGAGTGGATCCCAGATCTGTTCCATCTATTCTATTTCTTGCAACGGACGGCCGCCTCCTCGACGGGCAGGCAGTCGCGGTACTGCGCGATCCAGGCGTTGAACCCGGCCACGTCGGCGGCATCCGGCTGCACCTGCTCGCCCGCGTTGCCCGCGAAGACGACCTGGTCCAGCCAGGCGTCCAGCGACAGCCCCTGCGGGTTGGCGACGCGGTAGGCGGCCAGCAGGGCGATGCCCCAGGCGCCGCCCTCGCCCGCCGTCTCCATCACGGAGATCGGAGAGTTGAGCGCGGCAGCGAGGAAACGCTGCCCCACGCCCTTCGTCTTGAAGAGGCCGCCGTGGCCCGTGATGCGGTCCACCTTGACCTGCTCCTCGCCGAAGAGGATGTCATTGCCCAGCTTGAGCACGCCGATCGAGGCGTAGATGTGCGCGCGCATCATGTTGGCCAGCGTGAACTTGTCGGTCGAGCGGCGCAGGAACAGCGGACGGCCCTCCGCCAACCCCGTCACCGGCTCGCCGGAGATGTAGTTGTAGGAGATCAGGCCGCCGCAGTCGGGATCGCCTTCGAGCGCCAGGTTGAACAGGCGCACGAAGATCTCGCCCCGGTCCACGGGGACGCCGAGCAGCGCCTGGTATTCCTGGAAGAGGTTGACCCAGGCGTTGATGTCGGACGTGCAGTTGTTGCAGTGTACCATCGCCACGGGGGCGCCGTCGGGCGTCGTGACGATGTCGATCATCTCGTAAGGCTTGGACAGGTCCTTCTCCAGCACGATCATCGAGAACGAGGACGTGCCGGCGGAGACGTTGCCCGTGCGCGGCCGGACGGCGTTGGTGGCCACCATGCCGGTGCCCGCGTCGCCCTCGGGCGGGCAGAGCGCGGCACCCGGCTGCAGCGTGCCGGACGGATCCAGGAAACGGGCGCCCTCCGGCGTCAGGCTGCCGGCGTCCGCGCCGGCGGAAATACACTTCGGCAGGATGTCACGCAGCTTCCAGGGGAAATTGCGCGACGCGATGAGCGCGTCGAACTTGTCCACCATCTGCGCGTTGTAGTCCTTCGTCTGCGGGTCGACCGGGATCATGCCGGAGGCGTCGCCGATGCCGAGGACGCGCTCGCCCGTGAGCAGCCAGTGGACATAGCCCGCAAGCGTGGTCAGGAAGTCGATCTGGGGCACGTGCTTCTCCCCGTTCAGGATGGCCTGATAGAGGTGGGAGATGCTCCAGCGCAGCGGAATGTTGAAATTGAACATTCCGGACAGTTCCGCGGCGGCGACGCCCGTGTTGGTGTTGCGCCAGGTGCGGAACGGCACGAGGATCTTGCCGTCCGCGCCGAATGCCATGTAGCCGTGCATCATCGCGCTGATGCCGATGGAGGCCAGGCGCGTGATCTCGCAGCCGTATTCCTTCTTCACATTGGCGCGCAGGTCGGCGTAGCAGGCCTGCAGGCCGCTGTGGATGGCTTCGATGCTATAGGTCCAGAGGCCGTCCTCGAGCTGGTTTTCCCACTCGTGGCTGCCCTGGGCGACGGGCTTGAAATCCGGTCCGACAAGGACCGCCTTGATGCGCGTCGAGCCAAGCTCGATGCCCAGGACGGCCTTGCCGGACTCGATGATGTTTTTCGCGTCGGCCATCTTACTTCAGCGCTTTGTTGAGCAGATAGTAGACTTCGTTCATCCGGAGCTCCTTCTTGAACTCGGGGATGGTCGTACCCTTGTGGATGTGGACGAACTCGATGCCGGTCATCTCGGCGAAATCGTCCCAGTACTCGGCCGTGATGTCATAGCTGAACGCGGAGTGGTGCGTGCCGCCGGCCAGGATCCAGGCGCCGGCGCCGATCTCGAAGGTCGGCTGCGGGACCCAGAGGGCGGAGGCGACGGGGAGCTTGGGCATCGGCTTGGGCTCGATGCACTCCACGTCCTGCGCGATCAGGCGGAAACGGTTGCCGAGGTCCACCACGGTGGCCTTGATGCCGGGGCCGGTCTTGGAGGTGAAGACCAGACGGGCGGTCTGCTGCTTGCGGATGCCGATGCCGAGGAAGTGGACCTCGAGCTTCGGCTTGTCGCTCGCGATCATCGGGCAGATCTCGAGCATGTGGCTCTGCAGGCAGGAGCTCTTGTCTCCGGCGAAGTTGAGCGTGTAGTCCTCGAGGAAGGAGCAGCCCGTCGGCAGGCCCTGGGACATCACCCAGAGGGTGCGGTACAGGCAGGCGGTCTTCCAGTCGCCTTCGGCGCCGAAGCCGTAGCCCTCCTCCATCAGACGCTGCGAGGCGAGGCCCGGGATCTGGTCGAAACCGCAGAAGTCCGGAGCGTTCACGTCGGCGTCGCCGAGGTCGTCGAAGTTGGTGGTGAAGGCCGTGGCGCCTTCGTCCTTCAGGACACGGCGCAGGGCGATCTCCGCCTTGGCGGAGTTGCGGACCTTCTCCCAGTACACCTGCTCGCCGGACTCGTCGATCTTGATTCCCATGAGATCCGCGTCGCGCTTAAGGATAGACATAAGGTCCTCTGTATCATAAAGCTCAAGACGGTGTATCATTCCGAATCTGTCTCTTAACGGAGCTGAGAGCATACCCGCTCTGGTAGTAGCACCAACCAAAGTAAAATGCGGAAGATCAAGTCTTACCGATCTGGCCGAAGGTCCCTTGCCGATCATAAGATCGAGACAGTAATCCTCCATGGCAGGATAAAGGATCTCCTCCACGCTTCTGTTAAGCCTGTGGATCTCATCAATGAA
>ONQP01000079.1 GCA_900319975.1 uncultured Bacteroidales bacterium
GGCTGCCGCTCGTCCACGCGCACACCGATCTTGAAACCCTGGACCACGATGCTCAGATAATCGTAGTCCGCCTGGATCTCGGCCTGGACCTTGCCGGCCGGAACCATCCGCGCGAAATTGCGCAGGTCCGTGAACGCCATATAAAGCTCCTCGGGCTGCTTGGCCACCAGGCCGTGCTTGCTGGTATAGTGTGCAGTCATAGTCGAAAATAAATATTACCTTTGTATCGTTTGCAAAGATAGCAATTTTCCGATGCACAAGATATACTTCGAAAAACGCTGTATCATCATCTGCAGTCCCGACGAACAAGCCCTCTCCGATCCCAATGCGGTCGAGTTCCACTTCGGCGAAAGCATCAACATCCACACCCTCGTGGCCATGTTCGAGGCCTCCGCGTCCCTCTCCCGCATCTACATCCCCACGGACGACGTCGCCGGCATGTACCGCCGCGTCTGCGCCGAATTCCGCGAAGTCGATGCCGCCGGCGGCCTGGTCTCCAACCGCCGCGGCGACTACCTCCTCATCCAGCGGGGCGGCCTCTGGGACCTCCCGAAAGGCCATCGCGAACCTGGCGAAGACATCGAGCTCACCGCCCTGCGCGAAGTCCAGGAAGAGACCGGCGTGGACCAGCTCGAGCTCCGCGGCCTGATCTGCATCACCGACCACTGCTACCTCCGCAATGGCATCTGGCACCTCAAGCACACCTGGTGGTACGACATGCTCTACACCGACCCGGTCGACCTCACCCCGCAGCGCGAAGAAGACATCTCGCGCGCCGCCTGGGTGGCACGCTCCAGCCTGCCTCCTTTCTTGAAAAACACCTATCCTTCCATCGTGGAAGTCTTCCGCGAAGCGAAAATCTAGCTACTCGGCCTTCACCGTCCGGGCCGGATCGACCCGGGAAATGAACAGCGTCGGGATCAGCAGCAGAAGCAGGATCCCCAGGAACGCCGCGGCGTCTGCGACCAGCACGCCCGGCAGGTCCACGTGCACGGGCACGGAAGAGACGAAATAATTCTCGGGATTGAGCTTGATCCAGTGCGTCGTGCCCTGGACCAGGCAGAACAGCAGCGCCAGCGCGTTGCCGGCCGCCATCCCGATGGCGGCGGTGCGGGCGCCGACCCGCAGGAAGACCCCGGCCACCGCGCGGTCGCCCATCCCGAGCGTCTTGAGCGTACCGATGGTGCTGACGTGCCGGAACAGCAGGATCAGCAGGCCGGAAATCATGTTGAATCCCGCCACGACCGTCATCAGCAGCAGGATCGCATACACGTTGAAATCGATCAGGTCCAGCCAGTCGAACAGCTGGGGGAAGCGCTGCGTGGCGGCGACGGCGCGCAGCGGGTCCTCGTCGGCGCCGGCGAGCGACGTGGCGCGCCAGCCCAGCTCGGCCGTCCGCTCCGCCAGCGCGGTGCGGTCGCGGAAGCGCGGATCCAGCGACACCTCCAGCAGCGAAGCCTCGTCCTCCGCCCACTCGTGCAGGCGCCGCAGGTCCCCGATGGGGACATAGAGCAGCTGCCCCGCCTCCGTGGCCATCGGACTTTCATAGACGGAGAGCACGTGCCACTTGCGGACCTTGGTCTTCTCCCCGACGAACCACGCCGTCAGGTCGTCGCCGGCCTGCAGGCCGAAACGCTTCGCGAGCGTGGCCGGGATGCGCACGCCCATCGACACCGTGTCCGCGGCCGTCCCCTTGAAGAGGGCGCCCTGGATGTCGTCTCCGATCTTGAGGATGCCGGCGCTGTAGATCACCGGCTCGATCCGCTCCACGCCGCGCACCCCCGCCAGCTCTTGCAGGCGGGCGGGGGTGCGGACGGGATCGGCGCCGCCGGTCAGGTCGGCGGAAGGGCCGGTCAGCAGGACATCGCCCGTGATGGCCGAAACGCCGCCGCGGATCTCCCGCCGGAATCCGGCGGAAATGGCGACGGCAACGATGATTACAAAGAAGGAGATGGCTATCGCAACGACAGCCATCTTCTCCTTGACGCGCAGGCGCCGGGCTATGAAGCCGCCGGCCTGCATGGAATTACCAGATATGGACGCGCTCGGCCTCCGGACGCCACATCGCGTCGCCTTCCTTGATGCCGAAGGCGTCGAAGAAGGTGCCGAAGTTGCGCAGGGCCACGTTGACGCGGTTCTTGCCCAGCGAGTGGACGTCGAGCTTGGTCAGGCGGGCGCTTTCCTCATCGGTGATGTTCTGCGCCCAGACGTGGGCGTAGCCGAGGAAGAAGCGCTGCTCCATGGTCAGGCCGTCGATCGGGGCGGGGACGTTCTCGCCGACGGCGTTGTGCAGGGCCGTCCAGGCGATGCTGATGCCGCCGTGGTCGGCGATGTTCTCACCGAGGGTGAGCGCGCCGTTGGCCTTCAGGCCGGGCACGACCTCCACCTCGCTGTACTGGTCGGCGAGCACCTTGGTCTTGGCCACGAAAGCGGCGCGGTCCTCGGCGGTCCACCAGTTGTTCATGTTGCCGTCCTTGTCGAACAGGCTGCCCTGATCGTCGAAGCCGTGGGTCATCTCGTGGCCGATCACCACGCCGATGGCGCCATAGTTGACGGCGTCGTCAGCCTCCGGGTTGAAGAACGGCGGCTGGAGGATACCGGCCGGGAAGCAGATCTCGTTGGTCGTCGGGTTGTAGTAGGCGTTGACCGTCTGCGGGGTCATGCCCCACTCGGTCGGGTCCGTCGGCTTGCCGATCTTGGACAGGTTGTCCGCCACGTACCAGGCGCTGGCGGCGACCAGGTTCTCCAGGTAGCTGAGCTCCGGATCCACGTTGAGGGTGCTGTAGTCCTTCCACTTGTCAGGATAGCCGATCTTCACGGTGAAGGCGGCCAGCTTCTCGCGGGCCTTGGCCTTGGTGGCGTCGGACATCCAGTCGAGCCCGTCGATGTGCTGGCCCAGGGAGACCTGCAGGTTCTTCACGAGGTCGAGCATCTTCTGCTTGGAGGTCTCGGGGAAGAACTTGGCCACGTACATCTGGCCGACGGCCTCGCCGAGGATGCTGTTGGGCACGCTCATCGCGCGCTTCCAGCGCGGTTTCTGCTCGGTCACGCCGCTCATCTGGCGGCTGTAGAAGTCGAAGTTGGCGTCGTAGAAATCATCGGACAGGTTGCCGGCGGCGCTGTTGATCAGGCTGGCGGCCACATAGTCCTTGAGCACCTCGATGTCGGTGGCCTTGAAGATCTTGCTGAAGCCCTCGAAGTAGGAAGGCTGCTCCACGATGATCTTGTCCTGGTCGGGAATGCCGAGGGCGGCGAAGAAGGTCTTGAAGTCGAAGCCCGGGAAGGCCTTGTAGATCTGGGCGGAGCTCATCGGGTTGTAGATCTTCTCCATGTCGCGGTTCTGGACGCTGGTCCAGGAGACCTGGGCGAGCTTGTCCTCGAGGCCCGCGGCGTTGGCGGCGCGCTGCTCGGCGTTGTCCAGGCCGGCGAGCGTGAAGAATTTGACGAGCATCGCCTCGTAGCCCTTGCGCAGCTCGGCGTTGGCCGGGTCCACGTAGTAGTCGCGGTCACCCATGCCGAGGCCGCCCTGGCCCATGTAGAGGACCTGGACCTTGCTGTCCATCAGGTCGGCTTCCGCACCGCCGCCGAAGAAGCCGCCCTCACCGATGAGGTTCAGCTTGCCGAGGTGTGCGGCGAGCGCCTTCTTGTCGGAGACGGCGTAGATCTCGTCGAGGTATTTCTTGAGCGGGGCGGCACCTTCCGCGTTGAGGCGGGTGGAATCGAGGCCCTGCTTGTACAGGTCCACGATCTTCTGCTCGATCGTGCCCGGCTCCGGGTTCATCGTCGTCATTTCGGAGAACAGGGCGTTGAGGTTCTCGACGTTCTGCTCGCGCAGCATGTCGAACGAACCGAAACGGCCGTACTCCGGCTTGAGGGGATTATTCTTTTGCCATCCACCGTTGGCGTACTGGTAGAAATCTTCGCCGGGAGCGACCGACGTGTCGAGGTCGGCCAGGTTGATGGCGGGCGTTTTCGTTTCCTTGGACTGGCAGGCGGCCAGCATCATCAGAGGAATCATAAACAGGTAAATCTTTTTCATATGTGGAATTTTGAATGATTACTTCGGATCAAACGCACAAAGATAGTGGAAAAATTGCGATATTTGCACGGCAATGAATTTGAAAGCTAAAGATATACTCCGTCGGTACGCCGTGGCGACCGTAGGCCTGGTGTTCGTCGCGTTCGGTGTAGCGCTGTCGATCATCTCCAACCTCGGCACGGCCCCGCTTTCGTGCCCTTCGTACGTTTTGAACCTCAAGTGGCCCGTCCTGTCGGTCGGGACGTTCACCGTCCTGGTGAACATGGTCTATATGCTTGTCCAGATCGCGGTCCTGCGCAAGGAATTCCAGGCCCGGCACCTGATGCAGATCGTGGCTTCGGCCGTGTTCGGCTACCTGATCGACGGCTGTATGTGGGCCCTCTCCTGGCTGCATCCCGCGGGCTTTGCCGCCCGCATCGGGCTGACGGTCCTGGCCGCGGTCGTGACCGCGTTCGGCGTCAGCATCGAAGTGGCGGCCGACGCCTGGACGCCTGGATGCTCTCCGCCGAGATGACGGTGGCCGCCTTCTCCAAGGTGCTCCAGAAGCCCTTCGGCCCGGTCAAGGTGGTGATGGATTCGCTGACGGTCGTGATCTCGGCCGTCCTGGCGTGGTTCTTCTTCCACAATCCTTTCGGCGCGGGCGCGTGGACGGGTGTGGGCGACGTCCTGATGGCCCGCACGGAAGGCGTCGTCATCGGCCTGGGGACGCTCCTGCTCGCAGTCCTGCCCGGCGCCTTGATGCGCCTGACGGACCCGCTCGTGGCGCGGCTTATGGGCAGATTCGGCAAAGACGGTTGTACACCGCGATGATGCTGTCCACGTAGCCCATCGTCTCTCCTCCCCGGAAAGTACCCATCTTCACGACGCCTGTCTCCAGGACGCTCTCGTCCGCCATCAGCGGCAGCACCTGTGTCTGGATGTTGATCCAGTAGGACGGGTCCACCCCCAGGTGGCGTGCCAGGTTGACGCAGTCGTCGATCCGGCCGATGCCGGCGTTGTAGGCGGCCAGGGCGTATTTGTAGCGCTCCGTCATGTTGTCCGCCACCCGCCGGTAGCGGTTGATCAGGTAGCCCAGGTGCTGGGCGCCCGCGGCGATGTTCATTTCCGGATCCAGCGGATCCGTCACCCCGTATCGTTCGGCCGTCTTCGGCATCATCTGCATCAGGCCCACGGCGCCGCGCCTGGAGCGCGCTTCGATGTGGAAGCGGGATTCCGAATAGATGACGGCGGCCAGCAGGTGCCAGTCCCAGCCCAGCGAATCGGCGTGGGCGCGGATCAGCGAATCATAGGGGCTGATTTGCGCGCGGGGGCCGCTGCGGAACACGTTGTAGCGGTTCAGGAAGGCGTCGCGCGTGGGGGCGAATTCTTCCGAGGCGTGCCATTCGGCAATCCATTCGTTGGCTTCCTTCATGCCGTCGTGCGCGTCGTGGCGCATCAGCCACACGCTCATGCTGTCCAGCGGCGAGGACACGAGCACGCTGTCCAGCGCCAGGTTTTCTTCGAAGGGGACCACCACGATGTCCACGGCGCCGGAGCGCAGCGAGTCCAGGTAGGACAGGTCGCGGCCGGTGAGGCGGATGTCGATGGTCTGTCCGTTGGCTGCGGCGAAACGCTGCAGCAGGTGGTAGTGGTAGCCGATGACCAGGGCCTTGGAGGTGTCGGCGAGCGGCGCCAGCTCCAGGATGCCCCGGATGTGGTCAGGCTTGATGCGCGGTTCGGCCTCGCGCTTCAACAGCGAGGCGAGGCCCGTAGCTGCGAGCAGGACCGCGGCCACGAGCAGGCAGATACGTTCTCTGCGGGTCATAGTCTGTTGTTTGAAAAGTCCCGGTTGCCGGCGAGCCCGCCGCCCCGGCTCTGGGAGCCATTGCTCCCGCGCGAGCTGTCAGGCGCTTGCGAGCCCCCTCTTGCAGAATGTCCTCCCGAGCCCGCCCTGCGGGGCTGCGTGTAGAACGGCCAGTAGACGCCGATCTTCAGCCCCGTTCCGCCGCTCTCGGTGATGATGTGGCGGTCGGCGCTGAAGTAGTCGGGGTGCAGCAGTGGCCAGCCCATGCCCGCGTTCTGGTACTTGACGAAGACGCAGGCGCGTTTCCACTGCATGTTGACGAAGATGTCGAACCAGGGTCCGTTGGTATAGGAGCGTTCATCCTGATTGTGGAAGACGCCCAGGTTGGGATTCCAGGCAGGGGAATTCCAAGGTGTGTTCCAGTATGCGTCCACGCCGAACTGCATCGTCAGCACGTTCTGCTTCTGCTCGTTGCGCTGCGCCACGAATTCGAGGTAGTAGCGGAAGTTGAGCGCGACCGCCGGCAGGGGCAGGACCTCCGGCTTGGAGGAGAGCTGCATCAGGGCGCGGTGGTCCAGGTGGACGGGGCCGAGGCGGAATTCCTTCCGCAGCGAGGCGGACAGGACGCTCATCGCGGAGGCGTTCTGCCGGACGATGCCCTTCGTGTCGTAATAGATGTTGCCGCCCAGCAGGGCGTAGCCCACGTTGGCGGACAGGCGCCAGTGCGGGATGTCGAGGCCGCCCTGGAAGCGGGTGGTCGAGATCTTGCCGAAATTGTTGTCCCAGCTGAAATGGTTGAGGTAGATGTGCTGCTGGTACCAGGTAGGCTCCTCGAGAACGCTGTCGAAATGGGCGTTGACGACGACGGGGCTCTTGCGCGCCCGCCGGAAGGGATAGAAGCGGAAGCCGGCGTTGGCTTCGATGTCGAAATCGCCCACGCCATGGCCCAGCAGGACGAAACGCGCCTTCGCGTCCCACCAGGCGGTCTTGAACAGGCGGCCTTCCGCTCCGCCGTACAGGTAGAACGAATTCTCGACGTGGGTCGTCGGCCGCACCCTGGTGCTGTCGAAATAGGTCCGAAGGCGGTCGCCCACGCCGATGTCCAGGCGGGAGACCGCGCCATCCTCGGCCCAGGGCTGCAGGCGGAGATAGACCTTGTTGTCCAGGTTCAGCACGCGCATCGAGTCGAGGGTGTTGCGGCTGTAGTGGAAGACGTTGTCGAAGAAGTGCTCTCCGGCTTCGTCCGTGATGCCGTCCTCGTATTTCCGGGTATAGGTGGACAGCTCGGAGCTGTGGCCGACGTAGGCGGTCGTGATGTCGCGGTTGAGCGAGTCGGCGTCGAAGGAATAGGTGCTGTCGCGGCGCGCCCGCATCTTCTCGATGAAGGTGAACGGGATGCGCAGCTGCTGGTCCAGGAAGATGGTGTTCTTCTTGATCAGGGAACTGGCGTTGGTGAGGTTCACGCGGATTTCGCGCATTTCTACGGTCGTGTCGCGGATCATCGCGAGGTCCTGGATGCCGCCGTTCTCGCCCCGCTTGACCATGTTGTAGATGTAGCCGGCGTGCATCGTGTAGCGCTTGCCCAGGTAGTTGGCCTGGACGACCGCCGTCTTGTTGACGGTCTTTTCGTTCTCCAGGATGCCTTCGCCGCCGAAGCGGTCGTAGAGCAGGGAGAAGTTGAAGGCCGGCGTGATGTTCTGCGACGTGAAGATGTGGAGGTTGTCGGATTCCTTCTCCAGGGTGGAGAACAGGGTGCCGAAATAGGCCAGCTCCGTGTAGGGGACCTTCGTGTTGTAGTGCGGCAGGGTGGCGTGCGAGTAGCTCCAGGACTCCAGCGCGTCATAGAAATCCACGCCCTCCCGGCTGCGGCGCAGGAACCAGTTGTAGGACTGGACCGGCGAGCCGGCCACGCCCAGCCACGAGGCGTTGACGTCGTTGCGCTGGAACGGATAGTCGTGGAAACGGTAGTTGAAGGTGGTGTCCGGCTCGTACGGGCTGATCTTGCCGAAGTCCGGGTCGCGCGTCCAGGCGATCAGGCGCTTGTAGTGGAGCGAATCGGGCAGGGCGTAGGTCTCCAGGATGCGGGGGGTCGTCTCCGCGATGCTGTCGCGGATGTTCTTGCGCTGCTCCTTGACCTTCACGAGCGAGTCCGCCTCGGCGACCTTGCGCTTGGCCTTCTGCTCGAAGTCGTATTTCCTGCGCTCCGCGCGCGACAGGCCGGCGTACCAGGCGTCGAAGGCGGCCTTGGCGCGGGCCAGGGAGTCGACGAGGTAGAGGGAGTCGACCTTGTCCCAGAGGGACGTGTCGAGCTGGGCCTTGAACGAATCGCGCGGGCTGAGGCGGAAGACCGTGTCCAGCGCGGTGGCCATCGAATCCAGCGGCTCGTCGGTGGAGGTGGTGTCCCGGACGGTGATCTCCTCGAGCGACAGGGCGCGGCGCAGCTTGTAGCCGGCCACGGGATAGATGACCGTGTCCTGCGTGAAAGCCGGCTCCGGCAGGCGCAGGGACCGGACGGACTCCCGGTGCAGACCGGAAGCCGAAGCGGCGACGAGGGCCGTCACCGTGAGCGGAAATGCTATGCGCGCGAGCAGATTCATAGTCAATCTACAAAGTTAAGGACTTTTGGGAGATTCTCAAAAAGTGCGTACATTCGTAGTTGAATATGGACAGACTCACCCGACTCTATCGCGACTGGTCCGGCTGCCAGCCGGACGCGTGCGACCTGCTGCCCCTGTCGGGCAGCGCCCGCAAGTACTACAGGATGAGCGGGGAGGGCGGCACCGTGATCGGCTGCATCGGGACCAATCCGGCCGAGAACCGCGCCTTTCTCGCCCTCGACGCGCAGTTCTGCGCGCAGGGGCTCCACGCCCCGGCGGTCTACGGCGTGTCGCCGGACGGGATGGCCTACCTGCAGGAGGACCTGGGCGACGGCCAGCTCTTCGAGCTCCTGAAGCCCGCCCTCGCGGACGGCTCCTTCACGCAGCAGCAGCGGGACTGGCTGCACGACACGCTGTCGCTGCTGCCCGCCGTGCAGTTCAAGGTCGGTGCGGGCTTCGACTGGGACGTCTGTTTCCCGGACCGGGAGTTCAACGCCCGGATGGTGGACTTCGACCTCAATTATTTCAAATACGATTTCCTCAAGCTCACGGGGCTCGAGTTCGATGAGATCCGCCTGCAGGACGACTTCGACCGCCTGCGCGCGGACGCGCTCGGGTTCGCGGGCGATACCTTCATGTATCGCGACTTCCAGGCGCGCAACGTGATGATCCGGGGCGGGGAGCCCTGCTTCATCGATTTCCAGGGCGGCCGCCGCGGCCCGGTGCAGTACGACCTCGCGTCGTTCCTGTGGAACGCCGGGACGCATTTCGACGCCGCGATGCGGCGCGAGCTGGAGCTCGTCTACCTGCGCGCGCTGGACGCCTTCCGGCCCGTGGACGAGCAGGAATTCTACCGCCAGTACCGCCTGCTCACGCTGGTGCGCCTGCTCCAGGAGACGGGTGCCTACGGCTTCCGGGGTCTGGTGGAGCGCAAGCAGCTCTTCCTGGACTGCATCCCGACGGTGCTGCGCGCCTTCCGGGAGCTGACCGCCGAGCCGTTCGCGCGGTATCCTTATCTGACTGAAATCCTGCAGCGCCTCGCTGCAGAATGGGACGGCCGGACCATCCTGCCCGGCGTGGAGGTGGCCTTATGAAAGCGCTGATTTTCGCCGCCGGCCTGGGGACGCGCCTGCGGCCGCTCACGGACACGATGCCCAAGGCGCTCGTCCCCGTGGCGGGCGTGCCGATGCTCGCGCGCGTGCTTTGCAAGCTGCGCGACGCGGGGCTGGATTCGTTCGTGGTCAACGTCCACCATTTCGCGGAGCAGATCGAACGTTTCCTGGCGGAAAATGGGAATTTCGGCGTGCCCGTGGCCATTTCGCGCGAGGAGCGCGAGCCGCTCGAGACCGGCGGCGGCATCCGGCACGCGGCGCCCCTGCTCGCTTCGCCCGCTGGCCGCTTCCTCGTCCACAACGTGGACATCCTCAGCGACCTGGACGTCCGCTGGTTCCTTGCGCAGGACGACCCGGAGAGCCTCGCGACGCTGCTGCTCATCGACGCCCCCGCTGACCGCTACCTCCTCTTCGACGACGAGATGCGCCTGGTCGGCTGGACCAACGTCCGCACGGGCGAGGTCAAGAGCCCGTTCCTGCCGGATTTCGATCCTTCGAAATACCGCCGCTATTCCTTCTGCGGCATCCACATCGTCTCCGAGGCGGTCTTCGACAAGATGGCGGCCTGGCCGGAGAAATTCTCCATCATCGATTTCTATCTCCAGCAGGCCGCCGAAAACAAGATCCGGGGCGTGCTGGCCCCGGACCTTCATCTGATCGATATCGGAAGCCCCGCCAAGCTGGCGGAGGCGAATGCGCTGCTTAGCCGCTAGTTCCCTGCCTGATGGACGTGCACGTCCATCTGCGGGAACGGGAAGTTGAAGCCCGCCTGCGGCAGCTCCGTGTAGATGCGCTCGTTGAGGTCGAACTGCACGGACCAGTAGTCCGGCCCCTTCACCCAGATGCGCACGAGGAAGTCGACCGAGCTGTCGGCCAGCTTCTGCACGGCCACGAGCGGGTCGGCGGCGCCGGGAATGGAGCCGTCCAGGATGCGGCCGTCCTCCTTGACGATCTCCAGGAGCTTCGCCTTGCACGCGGCGGCGTCGGTGCCGTATTCCACGCTGACGGGGATGTCGACGCGGCGCATCGGATAGTGGTTGTAGTTGACGATCGTGCCGTTGGAGAGCGCTCCGTTGGGGAGGATGACGTTGCGGTTGTCGGTGGTGGTGAGGTGCGTGCCCACGATGGTCACTTCGTTGACCACGCCGGAGTAGCCCTGCGCCTCGATGAAGTCGCCGGCCTTGAAGGGCTTGAACGCCATGATCATCAGGCCGCCGGCGAAGTTCTGCATCGTGCCGCTGAGCGCCATGCCGATGGCCACGCCGCCTGCGGCCAGCAGGGCGGCGAGCGAGGTGGTGTTGATGCCGAGCGCGCCGATCACCACGATGATCAGGACGACCGTCAGGGCGATGGAGACGAAGCTGGAGATGAACGACGCCATCGCGCGGTCGGTCTTCCTGCGCTCGAACATCTTGCGCAAGCCTTTCTTGATGCGCTTGATGATCCAGGCGCCGACGATGTAGATGGCGAGGGCGGCCAGGACTTTGAGACCGAACTGGAGGGCGGTACGGCCCAGGCTCTGCAGGGCCGTGCTCGGGTCAGAGGTCAGCTGCTCCGTGAATTGCTGCAACGCCAGCTTGGCCGAATCGGCCTTGCTGACGAGCTCCTCCTCGGAGACCGGACTGGCTTGATACAGAAGGGTAAGTAAGGTTTTCACGAAAACAAAGATAATAATTAATCGGAAAATTATTTGGTTTATAACATAAACTGGTTTATATTTGCATCCGGAATCAACTTCGAGAATATGGAAACTGAAAACAAGCTCACTCCCGAACGGAGCCTCGCCCTCATCAACGAGACCCTGGAGAGCAGCCGCCGTGCCGTCCTGGCCGACAGCGGCAAGTTCTTCTTGCTTTGGGGCGCCGTCCTTTTCGTCTTTTCCCTGGCCGTCTGGCTGGCCTGGAGTCGGACGGGCAACCCTGTCTGGAACCTCCTCTGGCTCGGCATGCCGGCGGTCGGCTATCCGGCTGCGGCCGCGCTGGCCCGCAAGTCCGTGGTCCCGCAGAGCTTCATCACCCGGCTGCTTGGGGCGGTGTGGGGCGTCTTTGCTTTCTTCGCCTTCTCGGTCAGCGGCCTGGCGTCCG
>ONQP01000066.1 GCA_900319975.1 uncultured Bacteroidales bacterium
ACATCATCATCGCCGCCGTGACCTGCGCTGGCACGCTCCAGGCCTCGGGCGGTATGGACTGGATGATCCAGGTGGCCGAAAGGGTGCTCCGCAAGCACCCGGACCACATCACCTTCCTGGGCCCGCTGGTGACCTTCTTCCTGACCGTCCTCGTGGGCACGGGGCATGTCGTCTATACGATCATGCCGATCATCTGCGACATCGCCCTCAAGAAGGGCATCCGGCCCGAGCGGCCCTGCGGCGTCGCCTCCGTGGCCTCGCAGGTGGGCATCACCTGCTCGCCGATCGCCGCCGCCGTGGTCGCCTTCGTGACGATCTCCAACGCCAACGGCTTCATGGTGGCTATCCCGCAGGTGCTGATGGTCACGATCCCGGCCTGCCTGTGCGGCCTGATGTGCGCCGCGCTGGCGTCCTACAAGCGCGGCAAGGACCTGGACAAGGATCCGGAGTTCCTCAAGCGCAAGGAGGATCCCGAGACCTACAAGTATATGTACGGCAACAGCGCCACGACCCTGGACAAGAAGATCAGCCGCGAGGCCAAGGCTTCCGTGTTCATCTTCCTGGGCGCGCTGCTGGTCATCGTGCTCTTCGCCTTCTGCCAGATGATCCACGTGACCCGGGGCGGGGAGCGCGTCACGCTCGCCGTCGCCCTGGCCATCCCCAAGATGAACATCATCATCCAGATCATCATGCTGACGGCCGCCGCCTGCAACATCATGTTCTGCAAGGCGCAGCCCAAGAAAGCCGTCGGCGGCGCCGTGTGGCAGTCCGGCATGGTGGCCGTGGTGGCCATCTACGGCATCGCCTGGCTGGCCGACACCTATTTCGGCAACTACCTCGACCAGATGAAGGTGATGCTCGCGGACGTCGTGACCAATTATCCCTGGTCCATCGCGTTCATCTTCTTCCTCGTCTCCGTGCTGATCAATTCGCAGGGGGCGGTGGTCGTGGCGATGCTCCCGCTGGCCTATGAGCTCGGCATCGCCGGCCCCGTGCTGCTTGGCGTGCTGCCGAGCGTGTACGGCTATTTCTTCATCCCCAACTATCCTTCCGACATCGCCACGGTCAACTTCGACCGCTCGGGCACGACGCGGATCGGCAAGTACCTGCTCAACCACAGCTTCATGATGCCGGGCCTGATCTGCGTGACCGTGTCCACGGTCGTCGGATACCTGGTGACGAACGTCCTGTTCCGGGGCTACTTCCTCGGATTTGTGCAATAACTTTATTTTCGTATCTTTCGGAGTGTAAACCACATATTGCCATGAAAACTTTCTTTCGCCTGTTGACTCTGTTGTGCCTGTTCTCCGGCCCGATGGCCTTCGGACAGACGGATTCCCTGCGCTACTCCGTCCGGGGTATCGTGGAGGATGCTACGGGCGGCAAGCCGCTTGCCTATGTGTCCGTGTCGCTTCCCGGAACCAACTACGCGACCGTCACCAACCAGGACGGCGTATTCGTGATCAAATCCGACGTCGAACCCCGTTTCGTCGCCTTCTCGCTCCTGGGCTACTCGCCGATCACGGTCCCCGCGGACCGCAGCCAGACGATGCGCGTCCAGCTGCACCGTGGTGAATACACCCTCGATCCGGCTTATGTCATGACCGGCGATCCGCTGACCTTGATGATGGACGCCATCTACAAGATTCCCGACAACTGCCCGGACCAGCAGGAACTCTTCGACTGCTTCTATCGGGAGACGGTCCAGAAGCGCTCCCGCTTCATCTATGTCTCCGAGGCCGTGACCAAGATGTTCAAGTCCTCGTTCCGCCAGTTCCTTTCCCGCGACCGCGCGTCGGTGGTCAAGAGCCGCCTGCTGCGCAGTCCGCGCCAGTCCGACACGCTCGCGGTCAAGGTCCTCGGCGGCCCCGTGCAGGCCGTCGACCTCGACCTGGTCAAGACGCGTGACATGATCCTGGATCCGGAATACCTGGAGATGTACAGCCTGGAGATGCTCCCTCCCGTGATGCTGGACGGCCGCCGCCAGTTCGTCATCCGCCTCGATCCGAAGGTGGAGGCGGAGTTCGCCCTGCACTACGGCACCGTCTATATCGACCAGGAGACGATGTCGTTCTCCCGCATCGAGCTGAGCCTGGACGTCTCCGACGCCGCCAAGGCCACGCGCGCGATGCTGATCAGCAAGCCGATGGACATCCGCTTCAAGCCCAAGGAGATGTCGCTCCTGCTCAACTACAAGCGGGAGGACGGCAAGAGCCGCCTGAGCTACGCCCGCACCGTGTTCCGCTTCAACTGCGACGCGCGTAAGCGCCTGTTCAGCACGGAGTTCACCGCCATCGCGGAGATGGTCGTGACCAACCGCATGAGCGGTGCCGAGGCCGTGCCGATCGAGCGCAAGGAGGCGTTCCGCAGCACCGAGACCCTGGCGGACAAGACCCAGGCCTATCTGGATCCGGACTTCTGGAAGGACTACAACATCATCGAGCCGACGGAGAGCCTGGAGCACGCCCTGGGCCGTCTGAAGAAAGAATAAAGATGCCTCCCGGACTCTTGCTTTCTTGACCGGAATAACTTATATTTGTTCCGGTTAGTTAAGCGTATTATGTCTGAAAAAAGATTGCTTCTGGGCGATGAAGCCGTTGCCTTGGGTGCTTTGCACGCCGGACTTTCCGGCGTCTACGCCTATCCCGGCACGCCTTCGACCGAAATCACCGAATACATCCAAAAGAGCCCGCTCGCGCGTGAGCGCGGAGTGCGGAGCCGTTGGTGCACCAACGAGAAGACCGCCATGGAGGCCGCGCTGGGCATGTCCTACGCCGGCAAGCGGGCGCTGGTGTGCATGAAGCACGTGGGGATGAACGTCTGCGCCGACGCCTTCGTCAACGCCGCCGTCACGGGCGTGAAAGGCGGCCTGGTGGTGCTGGCGGCCGACGACCCCTCGATGCATTCTTCGCAGAACGAGCAGGATTCCCGCTTCTACGGCAAATTCGCGATGGTGCCCATCTTCGAGCCTTCCGACCAGCAGGAGGCCTATGAGATGGTCGCCGAGGCGTTCGCGCTCTCCGAGGCGCTCCGCCTCCCGGTGCTGATGCGCCTGGTCACGCGCCTGGCGCACTCGCGCGCCGCCGTCGCGGTGGGGGAGGCGCAGGCGCAGAACGCGCTCTCGCCGGACGACGAGCGCACCCGCTGGGTGCTCCTGCCCGGCAATGCGCGCCGCCAGTACGCTTCGCTCGTGGCGAAGCAGGCGGAGATCGAAGCGGCCGCGGCGCAGTCCCGGCGCAACGCCTGCGAGGGCGGATGGAACGACAAGAAGCCGCTCGGCGTCATTGCCGCCGGCATCGCATACAACTATGTCCGCGAGTCGGCGCCCGCCGGCCTGCCGGTCTTCAAGCTTTCGCAGTACCCGCTGCCTGCGCATCAGGTGCAGGAGCTGGCGGCGCATTGCGCGAGCATCCTGGTCGTCGAGGACGGCCAGCCTTTCGTCGAGGAGCAGGTCCGCGGCATCCTGGATGCCGGCTATCCTGTCCAGGGCCGCCTGAGCGGCGAGCTGCCCCGCACGGGCGAGCTCACGCCGGACTGCGTGGCCCGGGCCCTCGGCCAGCCGGGCGGTCCCGCTTTCGCGGACGCGCACAACCTCGCCCCGCGCCCGCCCCAGCTCTGCCAGGGCTGCGGGCATCGCGACGTGTACACGGCGCTCAACAAAGTGGCCGCCGAGTACCCTGACGCCCGCATTTTCGGCGACATCGGCTGCTACACGCTCGGCGCGCTGCCGCCGTTCCGCGCCATCGACACCTGCGTGGACATGGGCGCCTCCATCACGATGGCCAAAGGCGCCGCCGACGCCGGCGTGCACCCGGCCATCGCCGTGATCGGCGACTCCACCTTCACGCATTCCGGCATGACCGGCCTGCTGGACGCCGTCAACGACGGCTCCGCCATCACGGTCATCATCAGCGACAACCTCACCACGGCGATGACCGGCGGTCAGGATTCGGCCGGCACGCACAAATACGAAGCCATCTGCCTGGCCCTCGGCGTGGAGCGCGAACACCTGCACGTGGTCGTGCCCCTGCCCAAGAACATGGAAGAGATCACCCGCATCATCCGCGAGGAGATCGAATACCGCGGCGTGTCCGTCATCATCCCGCAGCGCGAGTGCATGCAGACCCTGGGCCGCAAGCTCCGTCAGAAAAAAGCGAAAGAAGCATGAACAAGCGCGATATCAAACTCTCCGGCGTGGGAGGACAGGGAATCCTCACCATCGCGACCGTGATCGGAGAAGCCGCCACGGCGGCGGGCCTGCAGCTCAAGCAGGCCGAGGTGCACGGCATGAGCCAGCGTGGCGGCGACCGCTCGGGCAGGCCGACCTCATCATCTCGATGGAGCCGATGGAGGCGCTCCGCTACCTGCCGTACCTGGCCCCCGAAGGGGTCATCGTCACGGCCTCGCATCCGTTCGTCAACATTCCCAATTATCCGGAAGAATCGGCCCTGCTGGCCGAACTGGACGCGCTCCCGCACGTGGTGCGGCTGGACATCGACGCGCTCGCCCGCGAGCAGCAGCTGCCCAAGAGCGCCAATATGATCCTGCTCGGGATGGCGGCGCCGTTCCTCGGCCTGCTCGACGCGGAGCAGCTGCGCGCGGCCATTTCGCGCGTGTTCGCCGCCAAGGGCGAAGCCGTCGTGGCGGCGAACCTCCAGGCCTTCGACCTGGGCCTGGACCACAGTCAGAAATCCGTTAGCAAGTAGTGTAATATGATCTGGAATCCCACCAAAGAGTGCATGAGCCGCGAGCAGATGCGCGAACTGCAGGGCAAGCGCCTGCACAAGATCGTCGAGTACGTCTATCACAACGTACCCTTCTATCGCAACAAACTGCAGGAGATGGACCTTTCGCCGGACGACATCCGCACGATCGACGACATCACCAAGCTCCCGTTCACGACCAAAAAGGACCTGCGGGACAACTACCCGTTCGGCCTCCAGGCCGCGCCGCAGAGCGAAATCATCCGCATCCACGCCTCTTCCGGCACCACCGGCAACCCGACCATCGTCGGCTATACCCGCAAGGACATCAGCATCTGGAGCGAATGCATGGCGCGTAGCCTGACCTCGTTCGGCGTCACGCGCAACGACATCTTCTCCGTGTCCTACGGCTACGGTCTCTTCACGGGCGGCCTCGGCGCGCACAACGGCGTGGAGACCGTTGGCGCTTCCGTCGTGCCGGCCTCGACCGGCAACACCGAGAAGCACGCCCGCCTGATCCGCGACCTGGGTATCTCGGGCATCGCCTGCACGCCCTCGTACGCGCTCTACCTCGCCGAGACGATGGACAAGCTGGGGATCACCAAGGACCAGATCAAGCTCCGCATCGGCGCTTTCGGCGCCGAGCCGTGGACCGAAAACATGCGCACGGAGATCCAGAACCGCCTGGGCCTGAAGGGATTCAACATCTACGGCCTGAGCGAGATCATGGGCCCGAGCGTCAGCTACGAATGCGACGAGCAACACGGCTCCCACATCAACGAGGACCATTTCTTCCCGGAGATCATCGACCCGGTCACGCTCGAACCGCTGCCCCTCGGGCAGACGGGCGAGCTGGTCTTCACGACCCTCACCAAGGAGGGCATGCCCGTGCTGCGCTACCGCACGCGCGACCTCTGTTCGCTGCTGCCGGGCGACTGCCCGTGCGGCCGCACCAACGTGCGGATGTCCGCCATCCAGGGCCGCACGGACGACATGCTCATCATCCGCGGCATCAACGTCTTCCCGTCCCAGGTGGAGAGCGTGGTGCTGACGATGGAGGAGTTCGCTCCGCTCTATATGCTCATCGTGGACCGCGTCAACAACCTCGACACCCTGATGGTGCAGGTCGAGCTCCGGCCCGACTACTTCAACGCCACGCTCGACACGCCGGCCGCCATCTCCGAGCTGGAGAAGCGCTTCGCCGACAAGCTGCGCAGCGTGCTGAGCATCAACGCCAAGGTCCAGATCAAGGCGCCGGGCACCATCGAGCGCAGCCAGGGCAAGAGCACCCACGTGATCGACAAACGCAAACTCTATTGATCCAGAATACTATGACCATCAGACAATTGTCCATCTTCATCGAGAATCAGTCCGGGACGCTGCAGAAGGTCCTCGAGCTGATCAAGCAGCTGCGGATCCAGATCATTGCCTGCACGATCGCCGACACGGCGGAGTACGGCATTTTCCGGATCATCTGCAGCGAGCCCGACCGCGCCTGCCGCGAGCTCAAGGCGGTCGGCGTGGCTGTCGCCATCTCCGATGTCTTCGCCGTCGAGCTGGACAACCAGCCGGGCGGGGCGGCCGACGTGGTCGGCCGTTTCAGCGGCGCCGGGGTCGGCATCACCTACATGTATGCGTTCCTGATTGATGGCAGGGGGATCCTCGTCTTCCGGACGGACCAGGCCGACAAGGCCCGGGAGGTCATCGAGAAGGGAGGCCTGCACTGCCTGACGGAGAAGGATCTCCCCGTCAACGCTTAAGCGCCTCGTCGAATTCTTCGCGGCTCATCCGCCCTTCGCGGGTGCGCTTCGCGTCATACTGCCGGTCCCATTCCCGGTAGAAATCCATCTTCGGATCTTCGAACAGCGACATCTGCTCGGCGGCCTCGTGTGTGAGCTTGCTCACGCCGAGGCCGACCTGGCGGATCGGCGTGACGCCGTCCCACGCCTCGGCGAGGATGCGGCGCGCGTCGGCCAGGATCAGCGCGGTGACGTCGGTCGGCTGCGCCAGCTGGCACTGTTTCTGGCTGACGCTGAAATCCTTGTACTTGACGAAAATGGACACCGTGGACGCGCGGAAATGGTCCTTGCGGATGCGGTGCGCCACGATGCAGGCCACGTTGAACAGCGCGCGGTCGATGTCTTTCGGGTCGGACAGGTCCTCCCGGAAAGTCCGCTCCGCGCTGTAGCTCTTGGCCTCGGAGGTCTCCGTCTCCACGGGGGAGTCGTCGCGGCCGTTGGCGTTCTCGTGCAGCTGGAGGGCGAATTTCTGCCCGACCAGCTGCGAGAGCGAGCCGAGGCCGAGCTTCGCCAGGTCGCCGATGGTCTTGATGCCGTTGGCGACCAGCCGCGCTTCCGTCTTCTTGCCCACCCAGAGCAGGTCGCGCACCTGCAGGGGCCACATTTTCTGCGGGACTTCTTCTTCCCAGAGGGTGTGGACCTTGTCCGGCTTCTCGAAGTCGGAGGCCATCTTGGCGAGCAGCTTGTTGGAGCCCACGCCCACGTTGACCGTGAAGCCGAGCGTCTGCTTGATCTGCTCCTTCAGCTGCGTGGCGACCTCGACCGGGTCGCGCCCCGCCAGGCGGAAGGTCATGTCGATAAAGCATTCATCGATCGAGAATTGCTGGAGGACGGGGGAGTAGCTGCGGCAGATCTCGATGAAGCCGTGCGAGCAGCGTTTGTACCAGTCCCAGTCGCCCCGGACGATCACCAGCGAGGGGCAGCTGCGCAGGGCCATCGAGACCGGCTGCGCCGTCTTGATGCCCAGCTTCTTGGCGGGGATGGAGGCCGCCGTGATGATGCTCCGGCGGTCGCTGGGGTCGCCGGACACCACCGAGGGCACGAGGCGGATGTCCGCCTGCCCCTCCTGCAGCAGCTTGACCGCCGACCAGCTGAGGAAGGCGGAATTCACGTCAATATGGAAGATGACGCGCCGCACGGGATGCTAGTCGATGAGGGTCAGTTCCTTGTCTTTCAGATACTTGTCGAGCAGGTCGCGCGTGCGGAGCTTGACGAAGCACGTGGCCGTGCCGTCGGTGCAGGCGAACCATTCGCTCTCCGCCACGGCGCGGTCCATCACCAGATGGACGCCCGCGGCCTGCGGCAGGATGGCGCTCAGGATGGTGGTCGCGCCCACCTCCACGCCGGTCAGCTCCCAGAGCTTCTCCGCCGAGGCGAACGACACGCGCGGGATGCCCAGCGCGCCGCAGAAGTCGCGCGTCACGAACGGCTTGTCGTCCGTCGTGACGTAGAGGTAGAACTCCGTCTGCTGGCGGTTGCACACGAAGATGGTCTTGACGATGCGCACGCCGATCTTGGCATCGATGTGCTGGCAGTCCTCCATCGTCAGGCCGGGATCCGTGTCCACGCGCCCGAAGGGGATGCCGCGCTGCGCGAAAGCGGCATAGACCTGCCGCTGCAGCTCGGTCGAGAATGCCGCCGGCGGGGTAGTAATGATATCGCTGACCTTGAACATCTTACAGGACCTTCAGCGCCCGGGCGAGCTGGTCCGGGCAGCTGGTGCCCCGGCCCTTGCAGTCGATCCCTTCCAGTCGGGCGATCACATCCTCCTTCTTCATTCCCGCGCAGAGCGAGGCGACACCCTGCGTATTGCCGTGGCAGCCGCCGATGTACTGCACCCGGCGGACCACGTCGCCCTCCAGGTCGATGTCGATCTGCTGCGAGCACACCGCCCCGCAGGTCAGGAACGAAGCCTTCCGCAGGCCGTTCTCGGTGGTCTCTGCTATCTTGATAACGTCAAACATAAACTACTGATACTTTTCGAAATGATACTTCTCCCGGAGCTGGGCCTTGGTCTCCTCGTCCCGGCTGGTGAAATAGCCCCGGAAACCCGGGCAGAAATTGATGTGCCACCGCCAGAACCGCCCCAGTAGGGACTTAGCGTTCTTGTCATAGTGCGCCCGCAACTTGCAGTTCTCGCACGGATACTCTCCTTCCATAGTAGATAAAAATCAGGTGTGTCTTTACAAATCCAAAGATAACAAAACTCCGCCAAATCTCCATCACCCCTCCCGCCTTCGCCCGCCATACCCGGCCCGCCTTTCCCTGTCATGCCCGACCTGATCGGGCATCTCCTTCTGCCTATTCTTTCCTGCCTGGTCCGTGCGCTTTAAAGAATTATATATCAATACTTTAAGCATTTATCCTTGCTCATTTTAAGATAGGGACAACATCTTAAATTTCGGTATATCAGCAAATAACAGCGCACGGACTCTTGTGGTCCAAATAACAGATCGCTGACACAAAAGACATATTGCCTGTTTTTCTCTATTCGTTGATTATCAGTATTTTGCGCGAATCGACGGGCAAAAATTTGGGCCAGTCAATCTTTCCTTTTGCCTGATTACTAATCAGTTGCAAAAAACGCCCTCTATCCCTCGCCGGGCAGCTGCCTCGCTTGTCGACCACCCCCAACTCTTTCCTCGCCGGGCAGCTACCTTGCTTGCTGGCAACGGGCGTCCGTCCCGAGCCACCAGAGCTCGGGGCGGACATCGCCCGTAACCGCCGGACGCGATGTCCGGCGGTGGTGCCAGGTCCTGCCCGGCCGCATCAGGGGTGCAGCGGTGGTGCCAGGTTCTGCCCTGCCTCAGCGGGGCGTTTTCATAAGTGCTTACAGATGAGTTGTTTGTGATTTTGCTTAGGGGAAAATGCCCCAAAGCGAAATCATAAGATATTGACAATTTGCAATATACAAAAACGGGGTGTGGTGAAGAAGGTGGGGGGGGAGGCGTGATGGAGCGGGGCCGGGGTCGGTGCTGGGCTTAGGGTGACGGAGGGTGTCGGGGTGTGGGCTGTAAGGGGTTGATGGCGTGGAGGATAAGGTTTTGTCCCTGGGCGAAAAACGATAGGGGTAAAAGCTTATCTTGTTGTTGGATAGTGAGTTACTTCGCACGGGAATCGGGCGAGGTCTGACTGGAGTCGGGAGCCTGGTCGGGGGTGAGGCCCGGATCGGGGGCGGTGTACATGGAGGGCTGGGAGGCGAGGTGGGTGGCGGCGACGCGGTCGAGGAGCTCCTTGAAGCCCGTCAGGGCGGCGAAAGGAGCGAACTGGGCCGCACGGTCCGCCATCGGCATCCGGGGATGGCGCCGGGGCTCGAACCGGGGATGGTCCAGGAGGTCGTCGTAGCGGTGGTCGAAATCGTCGTTCATGCTTTGTGTCCTCCAATCTGTTCGTTGCGTTCGCGGGCGGTGGCGCCCTCGTCGAAATTCATTCCCTTGAGGATGGCGTTCTTGCCGAACTTCCGGCGGATGGCGAGGATGGCCTCCTGGCGGCTGCGCTCGCGGGAGGCGTCCTCGGCGGGCTCCTCGAAGAGGTCGAGCTGGACGCCGTCCAGGCTGTCCTCGCGGACGACGCGGGCGGCGACCACGTAGACGCGCCGGACGCTGAGGTCGGGCGCGACGATGCGGTCGAACAGCTCCATCATCGCGTCGGTAATCAGGCGCGTCGAGGAAGTCGGGCGGGGGAGGTTCGCCGAGCCGTGGGCCGGCTTGGGCACCGGCCGGCCGTACCAGTCGGTCGAAATCGGCCCCTGGTAGGAGTCGGGGCCGGTTTTGGCCCGCCGGTAGCCGCCCATCATCTCGTGCGGGGGCTCCGCGGCGTTGCTGGTGTCGTAGCCGACGCTCAGGGTCAGCTGGTCGGTGACCAGCCCCTTGTCCACGAGGTCCAGGACCAGCTGGTCCGTCATCTCGCGGACGATCAGCTTCGCCTTGTCGAAGGGGTAGGGCGCCGACAGCACCTGGCCGATGGACAGGCTGTTGGCCGAAGGCCTGTACGCTTTGATGTCGGCCATCGTGCAGGGCTCCCAGCCCCATGCGTGGTCGATCAGCAGCTCGGCGTTGACGCCGAAAATCTTGTAGAGCACATCCTCGTTGTAGCGCTCCCACGGCTGGCCGACCGAGCAGCGGGCGATGTCGCCCATCGTGTAGAGGCCCGCGGCCTCGAGCCGTGCGGCGATGCCGTGCCCGACGCGCCAGAAGTCCGTCAGGGGACGGTGCGTCCAGTATTTGCGGCGATAGGACTGCTCGTCCAGCTCGGCGATGCGCACCCCGTCCCGGTCGGCCGGGATGTGCTTGGCCTCGATGTCCATCGCGATCTTGCAGAGATAGAGATTGGGCCCGATGCCGGCCGTGGCCGTGATGCCCGTCTCGCGGAGCACCTCCTGGATGATCTTGCGCGTCAGGTCGTGGGGCGAGAGCTTGTAGGTGCCCAGGTAGGCCGTGGCGTCGATGAACACCTCGTCGATCGAATAGACGTGGATGTCCTCGGGCGCGAAATAGCGCAGGTAGATCCCGTAGATCTTGCCGCTTACCTCCATGTAATGCGCCATCCGGGGCGTGGCCACGATGTACTGCAGCTCCAGCGACGGGTCCGCGAGGAGCGCGGCGTGGTCCGACGACCCGCCGCGGAAACGCCGCCCCGGCGCGCTCCGGCGCCGCTCGGCGTTGATCCGCCCGACCGCCTGCACGACCTCGAAGAGGCGCGCGCGGCCGGGGATCCCGTACGACTTGAGCGACGGCGTGACGGCCAGGCAGATGGTCTTGTCCGTGCGGCTCGCGTCCGCCACCACCAGATGCGTGTTCAGGGGATCGAGCCCCCGGTCCACGCACTCCACGGATGCGTAGAAAGACTTCAGGTCGATGGCGATGTAGGTGCTGGGTTTCACAGGGGCAAAAATAGCTAAACTCCCTGAATAATAATCACCGCCGGGCCGGGTGTTTCTGTCAGGAAATTGTTTATATTTGTAAGAAAACCACATACCGTTATGCTCAGAATAGCCATTGTAGGATCAGGAATGATCGTTCCCCAGATGATAGATGCGATGCAGACCGTGACAGGCTACGAAATCGTGGCCATCTGCGCGCGCAGCCGCGAGAAGGCCAGCCGTTTCGGCATCCCGAATGTCTATACCGACTACGCCGAAATGCTCGCCCGCACCGACATCGACTTCGTCTACGTCGCCCTGCCCAATTCGCTCCATTTCGACGCCGCGAAGCAGGCGCTCCTGGCCGGCAAGAACGTCCTCCTGGAGAAGCCCTTCACCTCCACGGTGGAGCAGGCCGCCGAGCTCTTCGCCCTGGCGGCGGAGCGCGACCTCTTCATCTTCGAGGCCATCTCCAACATCCACCTGCCCAATTTCCACAAGCTCCGCGAAATCCTCCCGCAGATCGGCCCCGTGCGCCTCGTGCACGCCGACTACGACGAGCATTTCGGCCGCTACGACGAATACCTCGCCGGCGCCGACATCCCCGTGTTCACGCAGGAATACGAGGGCGGCGCGCTGCGCGACATCAACATCTACTGCCTGCACATCGTGCTGGCGCTCTACGGCCGGCCGGACGCCGTCTTCTACGCGTCCAACGCCCTCGGCCGCAACGCCGTCGGCACGTCCGGCGTCGCCACGCTCCGCTACGACTCCGCCGGCCTCGTGGCCGTCTGCACGGCCTCGATGGACTCCGACGGCTACCGCGGCTTCCTCTTCCAGGGCGAGAAGGGGACCATCCGCATCCATCACCTGCCCAACTTCTCCACCAAGGTGGACCTGATGCTCCCCGGACAGGAGACGCAGTCGTTCGAGCTCAACCGCTACGAACACCGCCTCTGCCACCAGCT
>ONQP01000082.1 GCA_900319975.1 uncultured Bacteroidales bacterium
GGCCGCCGTCAGCCGGTACGGCGCTTCGCGCAGCAGGAGCTGGTCGTGGGCGACCTCCGTGCCCGCCGGCAGGATGCCGTCGGCGCGGCGCAGGACATAGCTCACATTAAGGTACAGCTCGCCCGGGATGGCGTCCAGGGCGGCGCGGCGGAAGCCCAGGTCGGCCGTGGCCGTCTGCTGCGGCCCGGCCGCAGGCGCATCCTGCTGGCCCGCCAGCACGGGCACGCCGTCGGCGATCACCTCCCAGCGCAGCATGTAGCGGCTCAGGTCGATGAAGAAATTCTCGTTATACACGTCCACGCGCCCGTCCAGCGCCTGCTCCGGCGACGCGGAGGTCAGGATGGAACGGTAGCCGTGACGCACCTCCCAGGCGTGCGGATGCCAGGAGCGGTCGGCGGCGAGGATGCCGTTGCAGTTGAACGCGTTGGTTGCAGTTGAACGCGTTGTCCGACGGATCGTAGTCGTTGAAATCGCCGCCGAAGGCGTAGATATAGCCGGTGCGCGACTTGTCCGAAGGCCAGCGCACCGCCTGGTCCACGAAGTCCCAGATGCAGCCGCCCTGCAGTTCCGGATACTTCCGGAAGATGTCGAGGTAGTCCTCGAATCCGCCCATCGAGTTGCCCATCGCGTGGGCGTATTCGCACATGATGACCGGACGGGTGATGGCCGGATTCTCAGCGTATCTGACCAGGTCGTCGTAGGTCATGTACATATAGCAGATGATGTCCGTGTTGTACTCCTCGCCGGCGCGCTCGTACTGGATGGGGCGGCTCTTGTCCCAGGCCTTCAGCCAGTCGTAGGCGGCATAGAAGTTCTGTCCGTTGCCGGCTTCGTTGCCCAGGCTCCAGATGATGACGGACGGGTGGTTGACGTCGCGCTGCGCCATCCGTTGCACGCGCTCCAGGTGGGACTGCTTGTAGATGGGGTTGTCGCCCAGCGTCTCCGGGCCGTAGCCCATGCCGTGCGACTCGATGTCGGCCTCGGCGATCACGTAGAGGCCGTAGCGGTCGCAGAGGTCCAGCCAGCGCGGGTCGTTGGGATAGTGGCTGGTGCGGACCGTATTGATATTGAGCTCCTTCATGATGCGGATATCCTCCAGCATCTCGGCTTCCGTGACCACATAGCCGCCCGTGGCGGACATCTCGTGGCGGTCGGCGCCCTTGATCAGGACGGGCTGGCCGTTGACCAGCAGCTGTCGGCCTTCGATGCGGACTTCGCGGAAGCCGAAGTCCAGCTCCGCCGTCTCCCCTTCCCGGCCCTTGCCGTCCAGGCTGACGGCGCGCAGGTGGTAGAGCTCGGGCGTCTCCGCGCTCCACAGGTGCGCGCCCTCAATGCGGCCGGAGGCAGGCACTTCCCGCTCCGGAAAATCCGGACCTGAGAGATAGTACTTCACGCCTTTGGCGCCCCTGGAAAGGGTCGCCGCAAAAGAATAGGCGCCGTCCATTCCCGCGCGCACGCGAATGTCCTCGATGCGCGCCCGGGGCCGCGCCTCCAGGTAGCATTCCCGCGCGATGCCCGCATAGCGCCAGAAGTCCTGGCACTCCAGGTAGGTGCCGTCGCACCAGCGGAAGATCTCCAGCGCGATGAGCGCCTCTTCGCCGGGCTTGACGAATTTCGTGATGTCGAAACGCGCCTCCAGCTTGCTGTCCTCGCTGTAGCCCACCTCCTTGCCGTTCACCCACACGCGCACGTTGGAGGTGGCGGAGCCGATGGCCAGGAAGATGTCGCGGCCCGCCCAGTCGGCGGGAATCGCGAAGCTGCGACGATACTGCCCGACGTAGTTGTGCTCCGTGGGCACGAACGGCGGATTGTTCTTGTAATGGCCGTCCCACGCATACGGGATATTGACGTAGAGCGGGTCGCCGTAGCCGTTGAGCTCCCACATCCCGGGCACGGGCATCGTCCCCCAGCCGGCGTCGTCCAGCCCGGGCCGGAAGAAGTCGCGCGAACGCGCGTCCGGGCTCTCATACCAGCGGAACTTCCAGATGCCTTCGAGCGAAAGGCGCGGGCTGTCTGTGCTGAAGGTGGCGTGCATCGGCGCACGGTTACGCTGGTTCACGGCAGGGTTCTGCCAGTCTTCGGCGGCGCGGGCGCTGCCCGCCAGGGCCGCCAGGGCGGACAATACGAGGAGGAATCGTTTCATATGGAAATCAGTTTCAGTTCCCCAATATACAAAAAAGGTCTCCGCCCTCCAAATCAATTGGAAGACGGAGACCATCAAATCGGGACGGCGCCTACTCCTTGGGGAAGGTAGCGACCTCCGCGGCCGTCAGGCCGACGGACGAGAATCCGCCGTCGTGGTAAAGGTTCTGCATCGTGACCTTGCGGGTGTAGTCCGAGAAGAGCGTCACGATGTAATCGGCACAGTCGTCGGCCGTGGCGTTGCCCAGCGGCGACATCCGGTCGGCATACTTGAGCATGTCCTCCATGCCGGCGATCCCCTGCCCCGCGGTCGTCGCGGTGGGCGACTGGGACACGGTGTTGATGCGCACGTGCTTCGACGCACCGTAGATCATGCCGAAGCTGCGGGCGATCGACTGGAGGAGCGCCTTGGCGTCCGCCATGTCGTTGTAGCCCGCGAAGGTGCGCTCGGCCGCGATGTAGGTCAGCGCCACCACGGAGCCCCACTCCTTGAGCGCATCCTTCTCATACAGGGTGTGCAGCAGCTTGTGGAAGGACAGGGCGGAGATGTCGAGGGTCTTGCTCAGGAAGCCATAGTCCAACGACTCGTAAGGACGGCCCTTGCGGACGTTCGGGGACATTCCGATGGAATGCAGCACGAAGTCGAAGGGGCCGCCGAAGTGTTCCATAGCGCCATCCACGAGCGCGCCGAGATCTTCGAGGCTCGTGGCATCAGCGGCAATCAGCTTGCAGCCGTGCGCGTCGGCGAATTCCTGCAGGGAACCCATCCGCAGCGACAGGGCCGTATTCGTGAGAACGATGTCCGCGCCTTCGGCGATGGCCCGCTCGGCCACCTTCCAGGCGATGGACTTGTCATTGAGGGCACCGGTGATGATGCCTTTCTTTCCTTTCAGCAGTTCCATCTTACTTCTTCAGATCTTTGTTTTCCATCAGGAAGAATGAAAGCTCGCCCTTGACGGCCAGATGGCCGTCGACGGTGGCCTGCGCGCCGATGACGTACAGGGCGCCGCGCACGGAGATCGGCTTGGCCGTGATCTCGATCGTGTCGCCGGGGCGCACCATGTGCTTGAAGCGCACCTTGTCCAGACCGGCGTAGAACGGCGTATGGCCCTTGAGCTGTTCGCCCAAGATCAGGGTGCAGGACTGCGCCATGATCTCACAGAGAATGACGCCGGGAACCACCGGGAATCCCGGGAAATGGCCCTGGACGAAGAATTCTTCGCCCGTCACGTGGTAGGTGGCGCGGATGCCTTCGGCATTGCCTTCCGTCCAGTCCACGAGCAGCATCGGCTCGCGGTGCGGGAGCAGTTGTTTGATTTCTTCTCGATTCATTATCAGTAGGTTTGGGTTTATTCGTATTTACGCAGGGCGACGGAGGCGTCGTGGCCGCCGAAGCCCAGGGAGTTGGACACCGCCACGCGGACCGGACGCTCCACCGCCTTGAGCGGCGTGTAGTCCAGGTCGCACTCGGGATCCGGGTTGACCAGGCCGATGGTCGGCGGGATGATGCCGTCGCGCAGGGCCAGGGCCGAGGCGAGGATCTCCACCGCGCCGGCGGCGCCGATCATATGGCCGGTCATCGACTTGGTGGAGCTGATGCTGGCACGGCGGGCGTCCGCCTCACCGAGGGCGAGCTTGATGGCCGCCGTCTCGGTCTTGTCGTTGAGGTGCGTGCCCGTGCCGTGGGCGTTGATATAGAGGTCTTCGCCCTCGTGGTAGCCGGACTGGGCCAGGGCGTCGCGGATGGCCCACGAAGCGGGCAGGCCATCGGGGCGCGGGGCCGTGGCGTGGTGCGCGTCGCAGTAGTTGCCGTAGCCGGTGACCTCCGCGATGATCTTCGCGCCGCGCGCGACCGCGTGGTTGTATTCCTCGAGGACCAGCATCGCGGCGCCTTCCGCCATCACGAAGCCCGCACGGTCGATGCTGAACGGCAGCGAAGCGCGCATCGGGTCCTCGGCGAGCGTCAGGGCGTGGGCGCTGACGAAGCCGCCGAAAGCGAGCGGATGGAGGACGGCTTCGGTGCCGCCCGTGAGGATGGCGTCGGCAAAGCCGAACTTGACGGCGCGGAACGCCTCGCCCACGGACTGTGTGCTCGAAGCGCACGCGGCCACGGCGGTGAGGTTGGCGCCCTGCGCGCCGTAGCGGATGGCGATGTTGCCGGCGGCGATGTTGCCGATCATCTTGGGGATGAACAGCGGGGAGATGCGGTCGGCGCCTTCCTCGAGCATGACTTTCGTCTGCTCGGCGAAGGTGTTCATGCCGCCGATGCCCGTGCCGATATAGATGCCGAGGCGCTCCGGGGCGATGTTCTCGCCGGCCACCAGGCCGCATTCCTGCATGGCCTGCTCGGCCGCCGCCTGCGCGAACAGGCAGAAACGGTCGTTGCGCTTGGTCTCCTTGAGGCTGATGCCGTAGGCGGTCGGATCGAAATCGCGCACCGCGCCGGCCACGCTGACCGGCAGGTTCCACTCCTTGGCTTCAGGGTAGGCGCTGATCCCGCACTGGCCCGCCTTGAGGGCGGACCAGAACGCTTCAGTGCCGTTTCCGACCGGCGAGATGACGCCGGTTCCGGTAATAACTACTCTTCTTTCTTCCATTATTTATACATAAAGCGGCGGATGCTGCCCTTCGGGGTCTTGGAGAACGGCTCGAAGCGGAGCTCGAAGTCGTTGATCGCCGAGTAGCCGGGCAGCTTACCGTTGAGGCATACGATATTCTGTTTCATGATGGCATCGAGGCCGTCGGCGCCGATGCCGGCCTTGTCGAGGGCGTCCAGGTTGGGGACGATGAGCGCCGCGATGCGGTGCTCGCGCTGCAGGACGATGGACTCGGCCACGTAGGGCAGCTCGTTGAGCACGACCTCGATCTCCTCCGGATAGACGTTCTGGCCGTTCTCCGTGAGGATCATGTTCTTGCAGCGGCCCAGCAGGAAGATGTTGCCGTTCGCGTCGATCGTGCCGATGTCGCCGGTACGGAACCAGCCGTCCTCGCTGAGCACGGCCGCCGTGGCCTCGGGATTCTTGTAGTAGCCCTTGAAGACGACGTCGCCGCGCACGGACAGCTCGCCGGCGATGTTCTGCTGGTCCGGAGAGTCGATGCGGTACTCCAGGATCTCGGGCAGCCATTCGCCGCAGGACTTGGGGATGTATTTGCCCACCCGGCCATAAGAGGCGATCGGGCCGAGCTCGGTCAGGCCGTAGCCGGTCATGAACGGCACCTTGAGCTTGTAGACCAGCAGGGATTCGACCTCGGACGGGATGGCGGAGCCGCCGGTGCAGAACACCTCGACGCGGCCGCCCATCGCAGCCATCAGCTTGTCGTGCAGCATCTTGCAGTAGTCCGCATTGTTCTCGTAGTCGTCCAGTTTCGCCTTGCCTTCGGCGCTGCGGATCTCCGCGCCGAGGATGTACTCGGCGAACTTGACGAAAATCAGCGGCACGCCGAAGAAGATACGCGGCTTGACTGCCAGGAGCGCTTCGTGCACGTTCATCGGGATCGGCGGGACGCCGAGCACGGTCACGTGCATGCCCATCGTCATCGGGATGACCACGTCGCAGGTCAGGCCGAAGCTGTGGGCGTGCGGCAGGAGGCTGAGATAGTCCTCACCTTTATAGAACGGGAAGCCCGGACGGATGCCCTGGACGTTGGCCGTGTAGTTGCGGTAGGTCAGCATCACGCCCTTCGGGTTGCCGGTGGAGCCGGACGTGTAGAGGATGGCGCAGACCTCGTCGAGGTCGGGATCGATCACCTTGAAGTCGGCAGGCTGCATCCCGGCGGGATAATTCTCCGCGAGGAGCTGCGCGCCCTTGGCGTAAAGCTCGCCTGCGCCGTTGCGGCTGGCGAGGACATTGCCGGTGGCGGAGTCGATGACGCAGAGCACTTCGGGCATCTGCTCGAAGTCCATCGCGTCAAAGGTACGCTTCTCGGTGTAGAGGATCTTGCTGTCGGAATGATTGACCAGGCGCTGGGTATCGGCCGGAGTGAATGCGCTATAGAGATGTACGGCCACATAGCCCTTGCTGACAGCCGCCATGAAGACGGTCACGCCCATCGCGCTGCTCTTGCAGTTGATGGCGATCTTGTCGCCGGGCTTGAGGCCGGCTTTTTTCCAAATCAGGTCAAGCGTCTCGATCTTTTCCGCGAGTTCGCGATAGCTGATCGTGGACTTCCGGAAGTCGCTCAACGCAGGACGCTCCCAACTTTCGCGGACGGCGCCTTCGAAGAGTTTGATGAAGTTGTCGATCTTGATCATAAAATTTTCCTTCTTTTTAGGTTTAAGATAATACAGTCACGAAAAACCGGCTGCGAAGTTATCTTAAAAATCGGCATCGACTTCCTGTTGACGGTGTTTTGTGGTCAATTTCGGACACGGGTGGGTGAAATCGCCCGGACAGGGGCGAAACTCCGGCATAGGGCCGCGAGTTCCGTCCGAATAAAACCGGACAAAGATAAATAATTAGGTTGACTAAACCTACTTAAATCTTCAGGATTTATATTATTTGAATAACTATTAATTTTTAAGGAATAATAAGGGTTCCAAACGGAATAACATGTATAAAATGTGAGTAACTTTGCAACCGTATTTGAAAATGAGTCTCAAAGGACATATAAAACGCTGAATCACAATGGATTGGATTAAAACACTACTCTTCGATACTGAATCAATAGCCCATTTGCTCTTACTTTATTCTTTTGTGATAGCCGTAGGCGTCATGTTGGGAAAACTTAAATTCCGCGGCATTTCGTTGGGCGTGGCATTTATCCTGTTTACCGGTATTGTGGTTGGTCATTTTGGATTCACAGGCAAATTAACAGGTACAGTTAGATTTGCTTCAGCTAATGCTCTTAGAGGAGGAGAACAAAGTAGAAGAGATGATATTGAATCTATTGGATATATGATGGTATATTTTATGAAAAAAAGATTACCTTGGCAAGGAGTTACTGGAACGAGA
>ONQP01000084.1 GCA_900319975.1 uncultured Bacteroidales bacterium
CGGCCGCTCCGGCAGCGCGAGGTCTTCGAGCCTGCGCTCCTTCGCCCGCACCTCCGCGATCACCCCCTCGGTCCCCTCCCGCATCGCGATCTTCGCATACACCTCTTCGGAAACCTCAAACAGTTTCGCGTTTGCGGAGACCTCCCCGGCAAAACCGTGGCCACCCGTGGCCTCGTAAACGGGGGGGACCCGCTGCGCAGCAGTGGGGGGGATGAGCGAAGCGAAGTTTTGCAGGGGAGCGTCTCCGCAACGCGAAGGACAGTAGAAGACCGAGTCGATCTCGAAACCGGCGTCGATGCAATGCTGGAGCTCACGCCGCCCCTCGACCACGAAAAGACCGGCCTCGCGCCGCGCAGAAGACTTCTGCTGCAGCGCGAGCAACCGTTTGATCTTCGGATTCGAAGGAGAGGTGATCACTTCCGGCATAAGGCGTCGGAATTATTCGGCCTGGTCCTTGTTCTCTTTCTTCAGCACCTTCTCCGGCCGCATCTGCGGGAAGAAGAGCACGTCCTGGATGGTCGTCTGGCCCGTCATGAACATCGTCAGACGGTCAATGCCCATACCCAGGCCGGAAGTCGGCGGCATGCCGTATTCAGGCGTTCGCCAGCTCCTTGCCGCACACGAACAGCTCGAAACGCTCGGTCAGCGTCGGGTCCGTGCGGTGACGCTTGGTCAGCGGCGACATCTCCACGGGATAATCCGTGATGAAAGTCGGCTGGATGAGCTTGTCCTCACAATAGGTGCCGAAGATGGCGTCGATCAGCTTGCCCTTGCCCATCGAAGGCTCGATGTCCACGTGCAGCTGCTTGCAGGTCGCGCGCAGCGCATCCTCGTCCATCCCCTTCACGTCCACACCGGCGTATTCCTTGATGGCGTCGAGGATCGGCAGACGGCGGTAGGCGCCGCCGAAGTCCACTTCGTTCTCCCCGATCTTCACCTTCGTCGTGCCGTTGACCGCATTGGACACCTTGGCGAGCATCGTCTCCACGAACTTCATCATCCAGTTGTAGTCCTTGTAGGCCACATAGATCTCCATACAGGTGAACTCCGGATTGTGGGTCTTGTCCATACCCTCGTTGCGGAAGTCCTTGGCGAACTCATACACGCCCGCATAGCCGCCCACGATAAGGCGCTTGAGGTAGAGCTCGTTGGCGATACGCAGATAGAGCGGAATGTCCAGGGCGTTGTGGTGCGTCACGAAAGGACGCGCCGTGGCGCCGCCCGGGATGCCCTGCAGGATCGGCGTCTCGACCTCGAGGCAGCCGGCCGCGTTGAAATATTCGCGCATCGTGGCGATGATCTTCGCCCGCTTCACGAACGTATCCTTGACCTGCGGATTCACGATCAGGTCCACATAGCGCTGACGGTAGCGCAGCTCGGGATCCGTGAACGCGTCGAAGACCTGCCCGTCCTGCTCCTTGACGATCGGGAGCACGCGCAGCGACTTGCTCAGCAGGGTGAGTTCCTTGGCGTGGACGCTCAGCTGACCGGTCTGGGTGATGAAGGCAAAGCCCTTGATACCCACGATGTCGCCGATGTCCATCAGTTTCTTCCATACGGTATTGTACATCGTCTTGTCCTCGCCGGGGCAGATCTCGTCACGCTTGACATAGATCTGGATGCGGCCGGTCTCGTCCTGGAGCTCGCCGAAGGAGGCGGCTCCCATGATCCGGCGGCTCATCAGGCGGCCGGCGATGCAGACATCCTGCAGGTTGCCCTTCTCCGGGTCGAACTCTGCCAGGATCTGCGCCGCGGTGGCGTTAACGGGATATTCAGCAGCCGGATACGGCTCGATTCCCAGTTCTCTCAGTTTCGCCAGCGACTCGCGGCGGATTTGTTCTTGTTCGCTATATTCTGCCATAATGGTACAAAAGTACGAAATAATTTGTTATCTTTGTATGATATGGCGAAAGAATGCAAATGGATTCTCAAGGAGCCGGCCGACCCTGCCAAAGTCGAGCGGCTCTCCACCGAAGTCGGTATCGACAAAGTACTTGCCGAGTTGCTCGTCAAGCGCGGTGTGGAGACCTTCGAGCAGGCGCGTTCTTTCTTCCGGCCCAGCCTGGACACCCTCCACGATCCCTTCCTGATGAAGGACATGCACAAGGCCGTGGAGCGCCTGCACCGCGCGATCGCGGGCGGCGAAAAGATCCTCGTCTACGGCGACTATGACGTGGACGGCACGACGGCCGTGGCGCTCGTCTATTCGTTCATCAAGCGCTACACCGACCAGGTCGATTTCTACATCCCCGACCGCTACGACGAAGGCTACGGCGTGTCCTACAAGGGCATCGACTGGGCCGCGGACGGCGGCTTCAAGCTGATCATCACGCTGGACTGCGGCATCAAGGCCATCGACAAGGTGGACTATGCGCGCAGCAAGGGCCTCGAGGTCATCATCTGCGACCACCACCTACCCGAGGAGTCCCTCCCGGACGCGGCCGCGGTGCTGGACCCCAAGCGCGCCGACTGCACCTATCCCTTCGACGACCTGTCCGGCTGCGGCGTGGGCTTCAAGCTGGTGCAGGCCTATTCGATGCAATACGGCATCGCCTTCGAGACCTTGATCCCGCTGCTCGACCTGCTGGTCGTCAGCATTTCCTCAGACCTCGTGACGATGGTCGGAGAGAACCGCGTCCTCGCGCACTTCGGTCTCAAGCAGCTCAACGAGAGCCCCTGCAAGGGCCTGGCGGCGATGGTCACCCTGTCCAACCTGGAGCCCGGGCACATCTCCATCGACGACATCGTCTTCAAGATCGGCCCGCGCATCAACGCGGCGGGGCGCATGGAGTCCGGCCGCCTGGCGGTGGAGCTCCTCACGGCCCCCGACACCATGACGGCGATGCGCATCGGCGAGAAGATCAACGAAAACAACAACGAACGCAAGAATATCGACCGGGAGATCACCCAGGAGGCCCTGGAGATGGTCCAGTCCGGCACCTGCCTGGCGCAGGGCAACGCCACGATCGTCTATAACCCCAAGTGGAGCAAGGGCGTCGTGGGCATCGTCGCCTCCCGCCTGGTGGAGGCCTACTACAAGCCGACGGTCGTGCTGACCAAGTCCAACGGCTTCGTGACGGGCTCCGCCCGCAGCATCGCGGGATTCGACCTCTATGAGGCCATCGAGAGCTGCGCCGACCTGCTGGAGAACTTCGGCGGGCACGTCTATGCCGCCGGCCTCACCCTCAAGGAGGAAAACCTCGAGGAGTTCGCCCGCCGGATGGACGCCTACATCGCGGGCCGGATCACGGCCGAGATGCTCACCCCCGTGGTGGAAATCGACGCCCAGCTCGACTTCGCGCAGATCACGCCCAAGTTCTCCCGCATCCTCAAGCAGTTCCAGCCCTTCGGGCCCGGCAACAACAACCCGATCTTCATGACCGAGAACGTCTATGACGCCGGCTCGGGCCGCAAGGTCGGCGGGGGCGGCGTCCACCTCAAGCTCGACCTCATCCAGGAGTCGCAGCCGTACCACCAGATCCCCGCGATCGCGTTCAACATGGCCGACTACTACGACTACATCCGGGAGGGCAACCCGATCGACGTCTGCTACGCCATCGTGGAGAACTACTACCGCGGTTCCGCCTCCATCCAGCTCCGTGTCCGCGACATCCGCGAGCGGGAAGACATCCTGTAGCCATGGCCTCCCTGTTTCAGAAGAAGGATCATCTCCTGTTCAGCTATACCAAAGTCAAGCGGTACAGCTCCAAACTGTTCGAAGACGCCAACAGGCGCTATATCGTCAGCATCCGCAACCACGTCGAACTGATGGAAGGCCTCAAGGCCTTCTGCGACTACATCGGCATCAAGTGCGGCCAGGTGTCCGGCATCGGCGCCGTCTGCGAGGCCACTTTCCGGATGTACGACCCCGCCACGAAGCAATACGTGGACAAGACTTTCTCCGAGCAGATGGAGATCACCAACATCACCGGCAACATCTCCGAGAAGGACAAGGAAGCCTATCTGCACGTCCACGCCACCTGCAGCCGCGCCGACTACAGTTGCATCGGCGGGCACCTGCTCAGCGCGCGCATCAACGGCGCCTGCGAGCTGCTGGTCGACAGTTTCGGCGACACCGTGGCGGGCCGCAGGCCCGACGACGAGACCGGCCTCAACCTCTACGAACTATAATCCATCCTTGACACACATGACCATGAAAAAGATTCTCCTTCTCCTGGCCGTCGCGCTGCCGCTGGCAGCCCGGGCGCAAACTGCCCGTCCGCCCATCCGGCCCGTTTATGAAAACCGAAGCGCGACGTATTTTGATAATAAATCTCTCTTGAGCAAGATGCGCGGGTATATCTCCTATCTCGCCAATACCAAGGACGAAGCCGGAGCCGCGAAAAAGATGTTCGACGAGCTCGAGGCGTCGGATATGTTGCTGGAGGGCGCCCGCAGGTTCAAGATCGGAGGGCGATGGGTCTTTTTTGAACCCTTCAACGCCCACGCGGACATCACCGTGGAGGTTGGCTCCGGCGATGAGGATCAAAAGCTATACAGCACCCATTCCGCGGGGCCGGCTTTCAAGATGCTTTCCATCTCCGCAAGGGAAAAGATAAAAAAGGTCTGTGCTGGAATGCCGGAGGTTAATTACGCCGTATCGATCACCCAGCAGGAAACGGACGTTCTCACGGATGCAGGCATTTTCGTCGTGGACGCAGTGAATGACGCAGGTCAGGTATTCCTTCCTTCGTTCGACCAGGAGGAAGCCGAAAAGCAACAGGGCGTCGATGCGCAGCTGGCCTATTATGAGACACACACGCTGGTTTATGGGGGATACGCGAATCTCTGGGTCTGCTACAAGCCAATGCCGGTCCATTTCAAAGAATTGAAACTGCTATCAACTATCCGCGAGGGCGAAGTCTCCCGATTGGATATGCTGCTCACGGACACGAGAGACCGCTATGTGATGGACGACTACCGGATCAGCGTCTCCTCGTCCGACGAGGACGTCCTTTCCATTTCCGCTCCGGAGGTCCGGACCGGTCCGGACGGCCGCGCGACCGTGGAAGTCAAAGGGATCAAGGCAGGGACGGCGACCGTAAAAGTCTTCTTCGACCTCCGTGACAGGGCGTCCAGCGCCCGCGTCTCCGCCGAAAGCGAGATCAAGGTCAAAGTCCGCCGGTAGCCCAATCGGTTGTATAACATATTTTTAATTCTGTTATCTATTCTTTATCTTTGCGGAAAAGATAAGGAACGGATGGAAACGACACGAAGGATACAGACAGCATTTCGTCTGGATGAGTCTTTGCTCAACCGGGTGAAGAAAAAGGCAAGCCGGCAGAACAAAAGCCTGAACAGCTACGTCGAAGCATTGCTTCGGGCAGATGTGAGGGATGAGCCGGAATACCCCAAGGTTTCCTTCCCCATCCTGCACTCCGTGCGCGTCAGCCGCATGCTGGACATCCTCCCCGCCTTCACGGACGAGGAGATCGAAAGTGATGAGAAACTTGCCTATATCCTCGGGAAATGACGAAGATCTTTCTGGACACCAATGTCATCCTGGACCTGTACGTCGCGGGGCGCGAAGGGAAGGAAGCGGCCCGGACGCTGCTGGACCTGAAAGAATCGGCCGGGGATGACATCCGGCTATATCTCTCTTTCCTGTCCGTGGCGGATATCGCTTATGTCCTGCGGAAGCATTTAGGCAAAGGACGGCTGGAAGAGGTTATCCGGGAATTACTCCATCTCTGCGATGTCCTCCCGATGAGCGATTTCTCCATCCGCGACGCCCTGGAATCTTCCTGTCCGGACTTCGAAGATGCGTTGCAGATTTCATGCGCGGAGACAAAAGAATGCGATTTCCTGCTCACCTCCAGTCTCCGCCATTTCCAGGGAAACACCTGGATGACCGTCCTTACTCCGGCACAATTTCTTGAGAAACTGCAAGAGCGCAACGCGACAGCCGGACTTATTTGAGCATGGAGATGATCGCCTCCGCCACTTCGGCGGGGGTTTTTGCGTCGGTATCGACGGCAAGGGGGGCCTGCGCGTAGATGGCGGCGCGCTCCACGTAGAGTTTCTCGGCGTCGGCGAAGAGCGGCCGGGAGGCGTCGGCGGCGCCGAGCCGCTCCCGGATGGTCTCCAGGCGGGTGCGCAGGAAGACGCAGCGGGTGCGTGAAAAGACGAGCTCCCGGGCGGCGGGGGCGGTCAGCGCGCCGCCGCCGAGCGCGAGGACGGTATCCATCGCGGAAGCGTCCGAGACGTCGAGCACGGCGCGCAGGGCGCGCAGCTCCGCCGCGCGGAACGCCGCCTCGCCGCCCTCCCGGAAGATTTCCGGGATGCTCCGGCCCTCGCGGGCCACGATCTCCTCGTCCAGGTCGACGAAACGCGCACCGCGCCGGACCGCGAGTTCGCGGCCGGTGCTGCTCTTGCCGCAGCCCATGAAACCTGTCAGCGCGATTGTCATTTTTGCGTAAGTTGACAGACAAATATACACGCAATTCGCCAAAAAATCCCTATCTTGTCACACTAAATTTTTACGATTATGTCACTGAACAAAGTAATGCTGATCGGTAACGTTGGAAAAGACCCGGAAATACGTTACCTCGATGGAAACAACCCGAATTCAGGGAACACGAAAGTGGCCCAGTTCACTCTCGCAACCACTGAAAGATATCGTGACCGCAACGGAGAGCTCCGTGAGAACACCGAATGGCACAACATCGTAGCCTGGAGGAACTCGGCTGACGTGGCCGAGAAGTTCATCCGCAAGGGAACCCAGGTGTTCATAGAAGGCAAGCTGCGCACCAGGTCCTGGACCGACCAGACCGGCAACAAGAGATTCACGACGGAAATCACAGTGGACAATCTCCAGCTTCTCGGGAAGAAGACCGACAACCCTGGCGCACAGCCGTCCCAGGGCGGCTACCAGCAACCACAACCAAGCTATCAGCAGCCTCAACCGGCATACCAGCAGCCTGCACAGCCTGCTTTCAATCAG
>ONQP01000085.1 GCA_900319975.1 uncultured Bacteroidales bacterium
GAGGACGTGGAGGTGGACGTGCACGACACGCCGCTGAAGCTGTACTGCCCGTGGCGGAACAGACGCCTCCGGCGGTGGCTGGAGGAGAATAAGGCTGCGCAGATGGCGCACCTGGTGCGGCTGCCGGGCACGGACACGGATGTGGCGGTGCCGACGGCAGCGGTCAACGCGGTCTATCAGCTGGGACATATCCTGATCCACTTCATCGACGAGGGGATCGGCCTGCGGCAGATCGTGGATTATTTCTACGTGCTGCGGGAGCTGGGGGGCGCGGGCGCGGCGCAGCAGGCGGCCGTGCGGCGCACCTGGCGCCGCCTCGGCCTGCTGCGCCTGGCCCGCGCGCTGATGTGGGTCGAACGGGAGATCCTCGGGCTCGAGGACGAGTTCCTGCCGGTCCCGCCGTCCGCCGGGGCGGGGCGCCTGCTGGCGCACGACATCCTGGACGGGGGGAATTTCGGCCGGCACAGCAGCCGGCAGCGGTTCCGCCGGCACGGCCGCGCCGCGAAGGCGGCGGACGGCGCCTGGCACCTGCTGCGCCTGTCCACCCTCGTCCCCGGCGAAGCCTTCTTCCATTTCTGCCACAAGAGCAGAGCTTTTATCACGAAATTTGTATTGAAATAACGTGCGTTTGCTTTTTCAGTTTCGATAAAGTATATTTGCGGATACAGGAGTGAGACATGGTTAATTAAAATTGTCGACTATGATCTTCATTAAAAAGAACAAGACAAAGATGGATTCGGACCAGGTTAAAGAGATCCGGATCTCTACTGCTTGTGTCTCCTCCGTGCAGAATGGGAATAAGCAGTCAAAGACTGTGATCCGGCTCGCCGGGTATGACAAGATGTCTGCATCCGACAAACGCGCCATACGCCGGGGGACGGGCTTTGTCCCGGTCCCGGACGAGGAGCGTGCCCGTCAGCGGATTGATGCTTATTCTTATCTGATTCGATGATGGAAGATTTCTCGTACTATCCGTTTCGTTATCTTCGGTCATTTAACGAAACGGGGGATGATGAGTATCTTCAATGCAAGTGGCTTTATTCTTTTGATTCTCCGCGGACACATCGTACGTATTGGGTGTGGGTGGAGGTGTATGAAGACCACTTCTATGCGGTGAAATTTCATCTGAAAGAGCACAAGGACAGTCCGCGGAAGTATCATCTTTTGACGGGGTTGAACGAAGTCCGTCCGGTGGTGAATACTTGTATTATGATCATGCGGGAGATCGCAGAGCGTGACCCTCTTTCTTCGTTTGGTTTTATCGGAGCAAACTCCGAAGGAGAAACTACGGTGGAGACGAAGCGCTATCGGGTATATCAACGTCTGATCAATACCTACTTTGGCGGCGAGACTTTCAAGCACTATTTCTTTCCGACTTATAGCGCGTATATTATGCTTCGCGCAACCGTCGCCGAGAAGGATCCTCTGATCGTGGAACGGGTAAGCGAGCGGTTTATACAGTTGTATGACTATTTTGAGTAGCAATTACTAAAAAGATGAACAAGCGTATATATTTATGCCTCGCGCACATGAGCGAGGCTGGACTTGAGCAAAAGTATATCCAGGAGGCGTTTGACACGAACTGGGTCGTGCCCCTGGGACCGAATGTGAACGGGTTCGAGAAGGACTTGGAGGAGTTCGTGGGGGAGAATAAGCGCGTGGTGGCGCTGTCGGCCGGCACGGCCGCGGTGCACCTGGGCCTGATCGGCTGCGGCGTGGGCCCGGGCGACGAGGTGCTGGTGCAGTCGTTCACATTCTGCGCAAGCTCGCATCCGGTCACGTATCTGGGCGCCACGCCCGTGTTCGTGGACTCCGAGCCGGACACCTGGAACATGGATCCGGCGCTGCTGGAGGAGGCCATCAAGGACCGGATCGCCAAGACGGGCAAGACGCCGAAGGCGATCGTGCCCGTGGCGCTGTACGGCATGCCGTACCGGATCGACCGGATCATGGAGATTGCCGACAGGTACGGCATCCCGGTGGTCGAGGACGCCGCCGAGGGCTTCGGCTCGCGCTACAAGGGGCAGGTGCTCGGCACCTTCGGCCGCTATGGCGTGCTGTCGTTCAACGGCAACAAGATGATCACGACTTCCGGCGGCGGCGCGCTCATCACGCCGGACGAGGAGTCCTGGCGGGAAATCATGATGTACGCGACGCAGTACCGCGAGAGCTATCCGTACTACCAGCACGAGAAGATCGGCTACAACTACCGCATGTCCAACATCTGCGCCGGCATCGGCCGCGGGCAGATGACGGTCCTGGGCGACCATCTGGCGCACCACAGGCACGTGCAGAAGCTCTATGAGGAGCTGCTGGCGGGCGTGCCGGGCGTGCAGGTGCACGCGCAGCCTTCGACCGGCGAGTTCGACTCGAACTTCTGGCTCTGCACCCTCACGCTGGATCCCGCGCTGCGGGTGAAGGGGCAGGAGAATGCCTACAAGACCATCGTGCAGGGCGCCGTGGGCGGCGCGGCGGGCGTGATCCACGCGGCGTCGTCGGCCGTCACGGACTGCCAGCCCAACGACAACGTGGAGGCGATGCGCGTCTGGCTGGACGCCGCAGGCGTCGAGGCGCGCCCCGTCTGGAAGCCGATGCACAGGCAGCCGGTCTACCGGAATTGCCCTGCGTATGTGAACGGCGTCTCGGAGGCCATCTTCAAGGTGGGCATGTGCCTGCCTGCCGGACCGTACGTGTCCGACGAGGATGTCCGCTATATCGTCGAGACGATCAAGAACGGCATCGAATAAGGCCCGCATGCTCCGGGTATCGCACATCGTCAATTCCGTGTTCACGTCGCGGACGTATATCCTCTCGAAGGAGGGGGAGAATGCGTGCTGGATCGTGGACTGCGGCGACGTGGAGCCGCTGCTGGAGCGGCTGGCGGCGCTGGGCGGCATTCCCGTGAAGGGGGTGCTGCTGACGCACGCGCATTTCGACCATATCTACGGGCTGCCGCGCCTGGCGGAGCTGTTCCCGGAGGTCCGGGTCTATACGTGTGAGGCCGGGCTGAAGGCGCTGCAGGATCCGCGGCTCAACATGTCGAAGTACCACGACGACCCGATCGTCTTCGGGCCGGACCGCGTGGCGGTCTGCGGCGAAGGCGACCGGGTCGAGCTCTTCGACGGCGTCGCCGCGGCGGTCTACGAGACGCCGGGGCACCATCCCTCCTGTCTGACCTTCGAGGTGGACGGCTACCTCTTCACGGGCGACGCTTACATTCCCGGCATCGCCGTGGTCACCACCCTGCCGGGTGGGGACAAGGCGCTCGCCGCCGCCTCGCGCGAGCGGCTGCAGGCCCTCGCCGCCGGCCGCGCCCTCTGCCCCGGGCACGAGGTCGCCGGCCTCCCCGAGGGCATCGTCCTCCCCGGCTCTTCCCTCCGCTAGGCTCCTCCGTCATTGCCGGCTTGACCGGCAATCTCTCCTCTCTGCAGTGTTTTTGTATTTGTAAGAAATATTCTTACATTTGCAGTAGAATAACGCATTGAGTATGGCTAGAACAGTAACAGTTTCTTTGGGCCCTCGTTATGAGGAGTTCATCCAGACAAGCATCGCCGGCGGTCGGTACAACAACGCCAGCGAGGTGATTCGGGCTGCTTTGCGTCGGTTGGAGGAAGATGAAGCTCGTCTCGCTGCTATTCGCGCTGCGCTGATTGAAGGTGAGGAGAGCGGCATTGTCGAGAACTTCGACCCTACAGGTTTTATGAAGAGATTGAATGAGGCGAAAGATGAAGACATACAAGCTATCTAAGCAGGCGGAAAAGGACCTGACCGGGATATGGCAGTATACGCTGGAGACCTGGTCCCGTGAACAGGCCAACAAGTATCTTGAGGGCCTTCTGAACGCGTTTTCGATGATTGCAAAGGCTCCGGAGAAAGCCGGCCGTTCGTACGAACATGTTCGGGCGGGCTATCGGAAATATCCGTTTGTGCGGCACATTATCTTCTACAAAATCCTACCCGGCGGCACCCCGCTGATCGTCCGTGTCCTCCACGAGCGGATGGATTTTGATAAACATCTGTAGCCTGGCGCATTTGCCCTGGGAATCATGCCTGGCATAACCGGGCATTTCTCCCTCCCGCACTCCACAAGACGCCCCCAGCCCTCCCGGCCGGGGGCTTCTTTGTTCCCTCCCCGTTTCTCATAATGGTTTAGATTTAAACCGTTATGCCCAAATTTGGGGCCTAATGGTTTAATTCTAAGCTGTTGTTGGACATCTCCTCCTCTCTCCGCTCCCTGCGTCCCTCCTGGGCACGGAAAAGGGCTTTTTCGTGCCAAACCCCTCTGTTACTCCGGGGGGTGGGCACGATTCCGCCCCTTTTCGATCCCGCCCCTCGGAATCCTGGCTCCCCGGTGCCAGATCCTGCCGGGAATCGGTGATTTTTCCTTTCGGGGATTGGCGATTTTTCCGTATTTTTGTGCCCTAATTTCAATCAGATCCATATGACAAAAATCGGAACTCCGCTCACTGCTGTCGCCAAGAAGGCGCTGCTGTGCGGCTCGGGAGAATTGGGCAAGGAAGTTGCCATTGAGTTACAGCGTTTTGGCGTCGAGGTGATCGCGCTCGACCGGTATGAGAACGCGCCTGCGATGCAGGTGGCGCACCGCAGCTATGTGCTGTCGATGCTGGACGGCGCGCGGCTGCGAGAGATCATCGAGCAGGAGAAGCCGGACATCATCATTCCGGAGGTGGAGGCCATCGCCACGCCCACGCTCGTGGAGCTGGAGAAGGAGGGGTACAACGTGATCCCGACGGCGAACGCGGCGTTCCTGACGATGAACCGTAAGGGCATCCGCCAGCTGGCGCACGAGACGCTGGGGCTGCCCACGTCGCCCTATCGTTTCGCGGCTACGCGCGAAGAGTTCGACGCGGCCATCGCGGCGGTCGGCACGCCCTGCGTGGTGAAGCCGATCATGAGCTCGTCGGGCCACGGGCAGAGCGTGTGCAAGACGCCGGGCGACGCGGACGCCTCCTGGCGCATCGCGCAGGAGGGCGGCCGCGCCGGCGGCGGCGAGGTGATCGTGGAGGGATTCGTCAAGTTCGACTACGAGATCACGCTCCTGACCGTCCGCCACAGCGGCGGCACCACTTTCCTGAACCCCATCGGCCACCACCAGGTGGACGGCGATTACCGCGAGTCCTGGCAGGCGCAGCCGATGAGCGCCACGGCGCTCGCCCAGGCGCAGGACATCGCCAAGAAGGTGACGGACGCCCTCGGCGGCTACGGCATCTTCGGGGTGGAGATGTTCGTCTGCGGCGACGAGGTGCTGTTCAGCGAAGTCTCGCCGCGCCCGCACGACACCGGCATGGTCACGATGATTTCCCAGGACCTCTCCGAGTTCGCGCTGCATGCGCGCGCCGTCCTCGGCCTGCCGATCCCGAAGGTCAACTTCTTCGGCCCCAGCGCCTCCAAGGCCATCGTGGTCGAGGGCGACACGACGATGGTCGAGTTCGAGAACCTGGAGGAAGTCCTTGCCGAGCCCGACGTGCAGATCCGCCTCTTCGGCAAGCCCTTCATCAAGGGCCACCGCCGCATGGGCGTCCTGCTGGCCCGCGCCGAGAGCGTGGAGGCGGCGCTCGCCAAGGTCGAGCGCGCCTACGCCAAGCTCCGCGTCCGGGTCCTGTAGCGGACCCGGACGGGCCCGCCCGGCCCCCTTGCAAATGCGCGATTTCTTCCTAACTTTGTAGAAACCTGAAATTCTGCCAGTTATGGAGACTCCAATCGTATCCCCGAAGCAGCAAGACCTCCTCAAGCGGATCGCCCAGCGGGGCTTCGAGGTCGGCTATGCCGCCAACCTCAATTTCGCGACCCACGACATCGCCGACAAGGTGCCGGTCGTGATTTCGTTCGTGTCGATGGCCGTCGGCATCCTGGCGCTCGTGGCGCCGGTCTTCCAGCTCACCGGCGTGGCCGTCTGCCTCACGCTGCTCGGCATCCTGACCCTGTACATCGAGAAATACCCCGCGCACGAATACGGCGAGCGCGGCAAGCGCACGATGGACATGCTGCACGACCTCGAGACGCTCTACTACAAGGTGAAGAACAACGCCGACCCGAACGCGACCTTCCGGGAAGAGGAGGACGAACTCTCGACCCTCACCATCGAGTTTATCGCCTCCACCAACCCCCGCCAGATCCTTTTCGCGACCTGGTACGCCAACTTCAAATTCTTCGCAGAGAAAGACTACGACTGGATCGACGAACAGCTCCACTTCCGCTTCTGGCGCGACAAAGTCCCCGCCAACCTCAAGGTACTCCTGGTCCTCGCCCTGGTCGCCTTCGTCATCTCCGCCATCGTCAACTGGCCCGTCTGGCTCGCCTGGTTCCGGTAGCCCGCAGGGCTATTTCCGCGGATGATGCGCGAGGATGGCGGCCTGCCAGGTGGCGGTGTCGATGTGGGTGTAGGCGCGGTGTGTGTTTAAAAAGAGTTAAATGCTGGCGGAGCTGATT
>ONQP01000087.1 GCA_900319975.1 uncultured Bacteroidales bacterium
GACGGCGGGGTCTGACTGCGCGGCCTTGACGGTCTGCCAGAGGACGGTGGCGAAGGCGATCGCGATGCCGACGACCGCCGCGGCGACGAATACCCAGCCATAGTTTTCAACCCGGTACGGGAAGCGCTGCAGGTAGATCCGCGCGGCCCATACGGCCAGCGGGATGGCGATGACGCAGGCGATGCCCGCCAGCACCATATAGCTCTTCACGTTGCGCCAGGTCTCCCCCGTCACATCCGCGCCGAAAACCTTGCGGACGGCGATCTGCTTCGTATTTTCGCCGGCATAGTAGGCGCTCATCGCCAGCAGGCCGAGCAGCGCGATCAGCACGGAGAGCACCGCGAACAGCTCCAGCAGGCGCATCGTCCGGCGGACAGGCTCCAGCTGGGCGCGATAATAGTTGCGGAGGAAACCGCACTTCCACGGCGCTTCGTAGACGCCATATTGCTCGAGGCGGTATTCCTCATAGGCCTTCATGATCTGACGCTCATAGTCCGGGTCCTCGCCCACCGTCCCGATCAGCAGGGCGTGCGCGAAGAACATATCCTTCGGGTCGTTCACGAGCACGGCGCCGTTGCGCGTCTTCATATGGTCGTCGGAAGCCGCTTCCGCCGGGAAATCCCGGACGACGCCGCCGATGTACTCGATCCGCGCCCCGTTGAGTCCGAACATCCGCGGGAAGACCGTCGTCGTGTCGGACAGGTGGGCGGCCTGGTAGACCGTCTCGTCCACCCAGACGGAGTGCATGAGCGGATGGTTGAAGTTCTCCACCTCCTCCAGGCCCAGCAGTCTGAAATAGGTGGTGTCGGCCAGGATGCACGGGATCCTGATCGTGGTCCCGTCAGGCAGCGAGAGCTGCTGCGACATGTTGATGGAACCGGGGATGTTGCGTCCCACGCCAACCTCCGTCACGAAGGGAAGCTTCTCCACCTTGTCCTTGAGCAGCCGCATCTGGTCGTAGGTCGTCGCATAATAATCGAGATAATAGCGGTTCTCCACCTGCGAATGGGTGGGACGGTTCTGCATGTGCCGCATCTGCACCTCCATCACGAACGACATCGCGATCAGGAACACGGCCAGGGTGTTCTGCGCCACGATGAACACCTTGCTGAACACCATCTTGCTCTTGCGGCGCAGCGTGCCCTTGATCACGTCGATCGGCTCGTAGCGGGAGGCCGCCCAGGCCGGGAGCAGGCCGCAGAACGCGCCCAGCACAAGGACCGCAACCACGTAGGAGACGATGTAGCCGGGCGTCAGCAGGACGCGCATCTGCACGGATGTCTGGATGTCCAGCGCGCCCCCTGCGGCCAGCAGGCTGTTCATCATCGGGGTCAGCAGGCGGGCCAGCACCAGCGCCACGGCAAAGCACAGCGCCGTGAAGGCCACCGATTCGCCGATGTATTTCCAGAGGATGCCGCTCCGGTCGGAGCCCAGCAGACGGCGCGTCGCCATCTCCTTGGACCGTTTCCCGCCCAGCGCGAAGCTGAGGTTGATATAGTTGAAGATGGCGGACAGCAGGAGCAACAGCACGACGACGGTCATCAGGCGGACCATCTGCCGGTTGCCGGTCTTGAGGACGCCGTTGCCCCGGAAACCTTCGTTCCAGAAGATCTCGTCGATGCGCTTCGGATGCCAGCTCTTGGGCGTGTCTTTCCAATCCGGCGTGTAGTTCTTGACCATGAGCGCATCGACCTTGGCGTCGCTCTCCTCCCGGGACACGCCCGCGCTGACCCGGTACAGGGTCTGATAGCTGCCGATGCTGCTGAAATCCCTGTCGTCATGCACCCGGCCGGCCTCGATGTGGGTCAGCAGGTCGACCTGAGACAGGATGCTCTCCCGGAAGTCCTGGACGATGCCGACGATCTGGCCGGGATGGTCCCCGACCACGATCGGCAGGCCGACCAGGTCCGCGAGTTCCTTGTCGAAACGGTCGGCGAGCATCCGCGCCATCGACTCGCTGAGGACGACGTCGTCCTTGCTCCGGAACGAAGCGGGCGTCCCTTCCAGCCAACGGAGATAGGAGAACATCTCGAAGAACTCCGGGTCGACGCCCATCCGCATATTATCGACGCCGCCGACCTTCTCCCCCTCGAACTCGATGACCGAAGTCTGCTGGACCTGGAAACGGGTGGCGAGCTCCACTTCCGGGACGTTCATGTCGAGTTCTTCCTTGTCCCAGAAGCCCACGCCGAAGTTGTTCTCAGTGCAGAGGCCGTAGATCCGGTTCCAGTCCGGATTCTCCCGCGCCACCTGATGCTGCTGCACGATGAAGCTGCCGATCAGGATGACGAATGCAAGGCTCACCGCAAGCCCCACCGCCTGGATGGCGGTGAAGAGCTTGTGGCGGGACAGGAATTTCAGATAGCTTTTCATTGTTTACAGTTCGTTCTTCACATCGGAGACGATCTGGCCGTCGAAGAGGTCGATCGTGCGCTGGGCGCAGGCGGCGTCCTTCTGGGAGTGGGTCACCATCACGATGGTCGTCCCCTCCTGGTTGAGCTCCTTGAGCAGGTCCATCACCTCCTTGCCGTTCTTGGAGTCCGGCGCGGGCGATGGCCACGCGCTGCTGCTGACCGCCGGACAGCTGCTGCGGGAAGTGCTGAGCGCGGTGGCTGATCGCCATGCGCTTCATGATCTCCGTGACCTTCTCCTTGCGCTCGGCGGCGCTGATGTTGAGGTAGCGGAGCGGCAGCTCGATGTTCTCGTAGACGTTGAGCTCGTCGATCAGGTTGAAGCTCTGGAACACGAAACCGATGTTGCCCTTGCGGAACTTGGTGCGCTCCTTCTCCTTGAGGTTGGCCACCTCGGTGTCGAGCAGCTTGTAGCTGCCGCCGGTCGGATTGTCCAGCAGGCCGAGGATATTCAGCAGCGTGGACTTGCCGCAGCCGGACGGGCCCATGATGGCGACGAACTCGCCGTCCTTGATTTCGAAGGTAACGCCGTTGAGGGCCGTAGTCTCGATCTCTTCCGTGCGGAAGACTTTGCAAAGGTTGGAAACTGAGAAGAATACATATGAAGTTTACATTCCTATTCTGCAATCCACTTTAGCACCCACCGTGCCAAAGTTGGCAACTTGTTTATTTTCAATTATTTGTATTATATTTTAATAGCCGGGGACCTGTAAAGTTTTACACACTGCTTTACACTGTACTTTACACCCTTACAGCTTTACTCTTTCTTCAGCGCTTCCGACGGGTTGGTCCGGGCCGTCACGATGCCCTGGTAGAGCACCGAGACGAACGCGATCAAGGCCGCAGTCAGCACCGCGACGACGGCCGCCCACCAGGGGAAGGCGATGCGGTGCCCATAGCCCTTGAGCCAGCCGTCCATCAGGAACCAGGCGACGGGGATGCCGATGACGGCCGCGATGCCCACCATCTTCATGAAGCCCAGCACCAGGTCGCGGAGCACGCCGGAATACGCTGCGCCGAAGACCTTCTTCACCGCCACGCCCCGGACTTCCTGCCGCATGTGGTAGGAGCTCATCGCGAAGAGCCCCAGCGCGCTCACGAGCAGCGACAGGAGGGTGAAGACGAGCACGATGATAAGCACCTGGCGCTCCGCGCTGAACCCTTCCGCGATCCTTTCCTCGAGGTAATGGGCATCGACCGTCCGGCCCGGGAAGACCTCGTGCACGACCGCCTCGACCCGCTTGCGGGCCGCCGACTTGTCGCCCACCGTCTTCACCACGATATGCCAGGGAGAATCATCCTCCGGGAATTCGCCCAGGTTTAAGATCCGCGCCGCGCGCTGCTGGGCTTCGAGCGAACCGATCTTGAAATCATAATAGATACCGCCGATGGGGTGGGAACTATCGTAAATCACGTATTCCGACGCGCTTTCCTCGATGCCGATCTGCTTGAAGGCGAACTCGTTCAGCCACCAGTAATCGGGAGCATGGTTGTCCTGCTTCTCCCGCAGGCCCAGGATGTCGAAGTAGGCGGCATCGCCGATAATCTCCTGGAAGGCGACCCAGCGGCCGTCCGGCAAGGGGGCCGTCACGTTGTTGGTCCTTTCGAGAGGAACGCCGTTGCCCAGGCCCACCGCCTCCACGCAGCTTTCCGCATTCAGGCGGTCCAGCAGGGGGCGGAGCTTTCCGGCCTCGCCGCAGTCGTTCTCGAAGTACAGGATGTCCTTGGTATTGTAGCCCAGGTCGTACGTAATCATATGCCGGATCTGGACGCCGATGGTCAGGGCGCAGACCAGCATCACCACGGACACGGCGTTCTGGATGACGATGATCACCTTGCTGTAGACCGTCTTGGTCTTGCGCCGGAGCGTGCCGCGGACGATCTCGATGGGCTCGGTCCGCTGGATGAGCAGGGCCGGGACCAGGCCGGCCAGGAAGCCCAGCACCAGCACGAAGGCCAGCACGAGCAGGATGTTCACCGGCGTGACGGCGCCAAAGATGGAGATCGGATAGGACAGCACCAGGGAGGCCTGCGGCGCAAGCCACTCGGCGAGCAGGACGGCCAGCGCCATCGAGACGGCGCAGACGACCAGGCACTCCAGGATCGTCTTCAGGAAAATGCTCCAGCGTTCGGCGCCCACCAGGCGCCGGGTGGCCATTTCCCGGGCCCGGAACCCCATCAGCGCGGTGGTCATGTTGATATAGTTCAGCACCGCGAAGGCCAGCAGGAGCAGGCACATGCCCAGCAGCAGGTTCACGAGGCTGCGGTTGCCGAAACGGACGGTTCCCATCCAATCGAACGCCCCGGACTCCAGGAAATACAGGTCGCGGAGCGGAATGAGCCGCACCACGTCGCAATCGCTGCGATACACCCAGTAATTGGCTTCGCACCATTGCAGGATCGCGTCGCTTTTCTCGCGCAGGTCCACGCCGGGCCGGCTCATCAGCACGCAGATGCTGCTGCCGGCGTTGTTCATCGCCGCGTCGTGGCTCGGATTCATCTTCGGCATGATCTCGCCCCGGACCAGCACGTCCGGGCTCACGAAGGCAGAGTTGCCGAAATCCTTGAAGACGCCGCAGATGGTGAGCGGCGTCATCCCGGCCTCGGTCACAAGCTGTTGGCCGATGGGATCCCGGCCGCCGAAATGCGCGTTGGCAAAAGTTTCGCTCACCATGCAGCGGTCCGCGGAGAGTTTCCAGTCCGCCCGGTTCCCGGACGCCAGCTCATAGCTGAAGATGTCGAAGAAACTGCTGTCCGCCGCCATCGCGCTGCCGTAGATCAGCTCGTTGTCGAGATGGAAAGGGTGTGCACCGCCCATCAACGCCACGGCGGTGCTCTTCTCGATCTCGGGGAAATTGTCCTTCAGGTGCTTGTCCAGCCAGTAGGCCGACGAGACGCTGTGTTCGTTGGCAAACACGTAAACCCGGTCCGCATTCTTTTGGAAAGAATCGGTGGACAGTTGCCGCTGGACATACACCGCCAGCAGCAGGACGAAAGCCATGGAGACGGTGAGCCCAACGAGGTTCACCGTCCCATAGATCTTGTTCTTTTTCAGGAAGTTCCAGAATGATTTCATAGATATAGTTTATTCGTTTTTTAGCGATTCGACCGGATTGGCGTTCGCGGCCTGCCAGCTCTGCAGCGTGACGACGGCCACCGTGACGGCGGCCACCAGCGCCAGCGTGGCCACGAAGATCCACACCGGGACCGGCGCCTGGCTCACGAAGCCCTGGCGCCAGCCGCGCATCAGGATCACGGCGAGCGGCGCGGCCACGACGAAGCTGATGCCGGCGATGAGCAGGTATTTCTTGTTGATCCGTTTCAGGATGCTGGCCACCGTGGCGCCGTTGACGCGGCGCACGGCGATCTCCTTGCGGAGGAACTGCGTCTCGAAGAAAACCAGGCCGATGATGCCGATGATGGCGATCAGCAGCGCGACGACCGAGGCGATGGTGACCAGGCGGTGCATCATCGATTCTACCGCGTACTGCGACTCGACCCATTCGTGGAGGCGGCGCACGTTCAGCTGCGCCGGGACCAGCGTCGGATCCACGTGGCAGACCGTCTCCTTGATGTAGTCGGACACGGCCCTGAAATCAGCCCCCGCAGCCATCTGGACATAGATGAGGCTGTAACCGCGCCAGGGCTCCGCACCCCAGTCGTAGAGCACCAGGGGTTCCGTCCCGTGGTGCAGGGATTTGGAATGGAAGTCCTTGACGACGCCGACGATCGGTGCCGGCCCCATGTGGCCGTCTATGTGGCTGCCCACGTGGTACTTCGGATAACTCTGCAGGAAGGCCTCGTTGACGACGAAGCAACCGCTTTCACTCAAGTTGTCGGACGGCTGGAAGCCGCGTCCTTCCACGACCTGCAGGCCGAAGAAGTCGATGAAACTGTCCGCCACCGGCAACACCTCCATATTGACCTGCTCACCGTCATCGGCAGAGCGCCCCCATCTCATCTTGCGGTCTCCGATGATATCGTTGTCCGCGGCGGTCACCGCCAGGATGGACGGATGCTGCAGCAGCTGGCCTTCAATCGTTTCCAGCTGGTTGCCGGCCTGGGTGCCGACATACACCTGCAGGACCTCGTCCTGCCGGAAGCCCAGATCCTTGTCCTTCATATAGCGGAGCTGCACGTCGACGTACAGGCCCAGCAGGATGAAGAGGAAGGAGAGGACGAACTGCAGGCCGACCAGGCCGTTGCGCAGGGCCTTGCCCTTGACGCTCATCGCGTAGGAGCCTTTCAGCACCAGCGCGGCAGGCTGCGCGGTCGAATAGAGGGCCGGCATCAGGCCGGCGACCAGGGCGGAGACAAGCGCCACGCCCAGCATCGGAAGGAGGATGGCGGCATAGTCCCGGGGCGTCATGGCATTGGCCACGCCCGAAGCCCAGGACGTACCGGCGACGAGGCGCAGCAGCAGGCACGCGAAGCCGAAGGCGACGAGCGCCAGGGCGGCGGCACGCAGCAGCTGCCCCCGGACAAGCGAGCTGCGCGAAGCGCCCAGCACCTTGCGGGTATTGATGTTCTTGATGCGGAACGGGATTTCCGCGAACGCGAAATTGATGAAGTTGATGATGGCGATGACGATCAGCAGGATGGCGATCGCCAGCAGGGTGACGGTCAGCGATTTGTTGACGCTGGTCACGCCCGCGTCCAAATCCCGCTCGAAATAGGCCTTGTGCAGGTTGGTGATGCGGAATTCGCGGCGGAACTCGTCCCGCTCTTCATCGGTCGCGTCGTCGTCGTTTCCACCGAAGAAATCCATCAGGGACTCCGTCAGCTGCGCCTGCGTGCCCTTGGCGTCTTTGAGATCACGGAGCTTCAGGTAAGCGTTGAACGACCATTCATTGCTGTCTTCCAGAAAGTCTTTGCCGAGCCACGCGAAAGACTGAAAGGCGATGCTGGAATTGGCCGGCTGGTCTTCATAGACACCCACGACACGCAGGCGGGTGCCATCTTTCATCTGGAGGTACTTGCCGACGGCCGGCGCGTCGCCGAAGAAGGTCCGCGCCGTCTTCCGGCTGATGGCCAGGGCCGCAGGCGTCGCGAATTCCTGACCGGAACCTTCAATCCACGTGAAGGGGAAGACCTCGAAGAAACTCTCGTCCACCAGGGCGCGGTTCAGCGAGACACCCGCGTTGGGATTGCCCTCCGGGGCCAGGAGCCAGTTGCCCCACACCGCCACCGTACCCACGGCCTCGATGTTCGGGTCCTTCCCGCGGACATATTCGATCAGCGGCCGGCTGAAAAACGTGGAGAAATGTCCGGATTCGCTCCAGTCCTGTTCCATCCGGAACACCTGCGCGTGGCCCTTGAAGTTCCTGTCATAGTTGGCATCCCAGTACACCCGCACCAGCAGGACCATCGCCGCGGCAAACGCCACGCTCATGCCCAGGATATTGATCAGCGTCGATACGCCCGTTTTCTTGAAAGTCTTGTTCATGGTCAACGATCAATTCATCTAGAATACAAGGACATCGCTGTCGCCGAAGGTTTCGTAGCCCGAGGTGATGACTTTCTCGCCCGGCTCCAGGCCTTCCAGGACCTCATAGTACTGCGGGTTCTGGCGCCCGATGCGGATCTCGCGCTTGACGGCCTTGTTGCCCTCCTTGTTGACCACATAGATCCACTTGCCGCCGGTCTTCTGGTAGAAGGTGCCACGCGGGATGATCACGGCCTCCTCGGGCTGGCCGAGCTGGAGGTTGAGGTAGTAGGTCTGGCCGGCGCGGATGTTGTCCGGCTGCTCGCCGTCGAACTTGAAGTCGGCCTTGAACTTGCCCTCGCGGACCTCCGGATAGACCTTACGGATGACGGTCGAATAGGTCTCGCCCTGGCGCTCGAACGTGGCGGACAGGCCGTCCACGACGCGGTCGATGTAGTGCTCGTCGATCTGCGCCTCCACCTTGTAGGTGCCCACGGAGTTGATCTGGCCGATCTTCCGGCCGCTCTCGATGCTCTGGCCGAGGACCACGTCCAGCAGGCCGAGTTCGCCGTCGATCGGCGCCTTGACGATGAGGTTGCTCTTGCGCTTGCGGATCATCTGCATGTTGAGGAGCATGCTCTCGAGGCTCTCCTCCATGCGGGCGACCTGGGTGCTGCGGTAGAGGCTGTCCTGGACGGAACGCTCGCGGAGCAGCTCATATTTCTGCTGGGCCAGGCGGTAATCCTCCTCGGCCTTGAGATACTCTTCCTTCGCGATGAGCTTGTCGGCGTAGAGGGCCTTCTGCTGCTCGTAAGCGCGGCGCAGGCGCTCCACCTGGATGCCGTATTCCAGCACGTTCTGGCGGACGTCCAGCTTCTGCTGCTCCATCGAGATCTGCGTGTTGCGCTGGATGTTCTCCTTCTCGGCCAGGTCGGCCTCGGCGTTGAGGATCTGCATGTCGAGGTTGTCGTTGGTCAGCACCAGGATGGCGTCGCCGGCCTTGACCGGGGAACCTTCCTCGATGAGGATCTTCTCCACGATGCCGCCTTCCTGCGGGCTCAGCTGGATGGTCGTCATCGGCTGCACGCGGCCGCTGATGCGGATGTAGTCGTTGAACTC
>ONQP01000026.1 GCA_900319975.1 uncultured Bacteroidales bacterium
ATACTTGCTTAAGAATTCGTACTTGCTGTTTCCCATAATAAAATCGTCGGCCCGTTAGTGGGTCGACGATCTAGCGCTCAAATCTTGAGCCACTGACAAAATGTCAGCTAAAAAAATTTGAAAAATGTTTGCTATTTCAAAAAAAGTGTCTACCTTTGCAATCCCAACGCTAAGCAATAAGGTTTTTGCGGAAATAGCTCAGTTGGTAGAGCGCAACCTTGCCAAGGTTGAGGTCGCGGGTCCGAGCCCCGTTTTCCGCTCCACGAATAAGTCAGATACCGTCAGGTTTCTGACTTATTTTTTTGTGTCCGTTTCCGAACTCCGCGACCTCAACCCACCCCCGAGGGGTCGGCGGCCTCAGCCGCTATTCGTCCGAGTTGATTCCGCTTTCAGCGATGATGCCCTCAGGCATGATTTCCACCACCTCGCAGTCCGGCGAGGTGTATCGTTCATTTTGTTCAGTGACCATATCTTGTGTTTTAATATATCTTATGCAAGATAATGATTTCCAGGCGAATTAGCTATACTTGCCGAAATTTTCCACATCCACATGAAAAAACTTTATGCCCGGCACGGCGCGAGCCACAAGTCGCTGATTCGCTACCACCGCCTGCACCTCAGCACGGACAGTCCATTTCTCTCATCTCCGAAAGAGATTGTAAATCCGTTTTCCGCTCCACAAAAAAGTCAGATCCCTTCAGGAATCTGACTTTTTTTGTTGCCCGTTTAGTCTATCTCATGGGCGTCATCGTAGTCGGGGCTTTTGGCGATTATGCCCTCCGGTTTGATTTCCAGCGCCTCGCACTCCGGCGAGACGTAACGGTCGATTGTCTCTTGAGCCATAAATCTGTATTTAATTATTTGATACTAATTTTCCGAAATGGTAACCTTTACAAATTAAGGAAATTTCCAGCATATAAGCAATACAAAGAGGGTCGGATTAAGCAGGAAATAGGGCCTGAATGTTTGATTAATTACTATATTTGTCCGACATTTTTCCACACGCACAAGCATGAAAAAACTTTACTCCTTCCTGCCGCTCCTGGCTGCGCTTCTCGTGCCGGGAAAGGCCGCCGCGCAGATGCTGCCGGATTCCACCGTCCAGTTCGTCGCCTACTGGGAAGTCGGCGACAGCGCCGATTACACCATCACTGAAAAGAAATACGCCGTCGGCGAGAACGAAGAAGAGACGCAGACCGCGTTCAACACCAGGACGCTTCACGTCGAGGTCATCGCCGCGACCGACTCCACCTATACGCTGGCCATCACGCAGGACGACCCGACCGGTTTCGAACTGGGCTTCGTCACGAAGCCTGAAGACCAGGCCGCCCTGCCCAAGCTGACCTACACGATCGAGACCTCCGAATTCGGAGCCTTCAGGGGCCTGGACGAAGATGCGGACCTCTACGCGAAAACCCGGCAGTCCGCCCCTGCCCTGGCGAAAGCCTACTACAACAACCTCAGCGCAGAAAGCAAGGCCATCTTCCAGACCGAGCAGAGCTTCACGGACTATATCGTGTCCATGTTCGAAGACTCCGGCTACCTCAACCAGCTTTGCATCAAGGACGTCAGCGAACTTCTGTTCTACCATGGAGCCAAGCTGGACACGAGCAGGACCTATTCCTATTCGGACAACTTCCTGCTCTCCATCGGTGCGACCGTGGATATGGACGTCGAATTCAAGGTGGATTCCGAGCTGACGGACGAGTATTCCGCCGTCGTCCGGCGGATCAAGGACGGCAGCGAGAACATGTACGGAGCGGTCCTGGACTTCCTGTACACCATGCAGGCCGACGAGGAAGACGCCCTGAGCTACGACGAATTCTGCAAGGAGTACGAGAAAGAGATGTTCAAGGAAGCGGCCGAATTCCGCCTGGAAGAATACACCACCGAGGAAATCCACCTGGACACCGGCTGGCCGATCCAGTTCATCTATGACTTCTATAACGTCGCCACCACGACGGGCGAGGTGAAAGGCACGCACGTCTACCGCCAGATCCGTTACGTAGTGGACAAAACAGATTAGGGACTTCCAGCAAAGGAGAAGAAACTAACAGGAGGCGCCCTCACGGGTGCCTCCTGCCTTTTTGCTGAAAAAACTATGTTAAGAACTACTAACGGTTGTCGGGCACGATGATCTGGTGGCCGAGCTTCAGCTTGTCGCCGGAGTCGTCGACCGTCCAGTACTGCGGCTTGCGCGGGCCGTCATTCTCCACATGGTGGACCACATAGCGGAGCTCACCCTCGAAGGTGCGGAAGAGCATGCCGTGGCCGGAATTGTTGGCCAGGAACGGCTCCGGTTCCTGCACCCACGGACCGGCGATGGTGCCGGACTCGGAGTAGCAGACTTCCTGGAGGTAACGCTCCTTGCCCCAGGTGCTCCAGAGCATGCCGAGCTTGCCGGTCTGCGTGCGGAACATCTGCGGGCCGTCGGTCACCCAACCCGGCATCTTGAGGCCGAAGGTGGCCTCGCCCAGGCCGTTCATCTCGCCGCAGGACGGAGCTTCGGAAGCCCGGAACATGGTCACAGGCCACTCGGAGATGGTCTCGGTCAGGTCCTTCGAGAGCTCGATATAGTCCATCGTGCCGTCGATGATCTGCGTCCACTCATGGACAAAGATCATGTAGACGTGACCATCCTCTTCGTAGAGAGTTCCGTCGATACAGTCCCACTCATGGGGCTGATAGTCATAACCCGGAGTGACGGAGAACGGCACGAACGGACCTTCGGGATTATCCGCGCGCAGCAGATAAGTCTGGTTGTGGGGCACGTTGTAGCGGCGCGGGACCTGCTGGATGAGGTCGGAGTGGTCGCTCCACGTACCGGCGTAGTAGTAGTAATCGCCGATCTTGTGGATCTCGGCCGCGGCGGCGAAGCCCGCCTTCTCGCACCAGGTGCCGGTCAGGTCGATCACGTTGTAGGGACCTTCCCACATCACCAGGTCCTTGCTCCGGTACTGACGGCCACCCGAGCTGGTCAGATAGTAGGTCTTCGTGACCGGATCCGGATAGATGAACGGATCGCTCATCGACAGGTCGTTGAAGTGGACGGTGCGGATGCGGTTCTGCTCTTCGCGCATCCGGCGCATGCGCTCGGCCATGCCGGTCGTGTCCCGGGGAGCGGAGGAAATCATGCCGCCGAAATTCTTCTGGCCGGGGTCTGCAAGCGGAGCCTGCTCACCGGGTTCGATCTTGACCGGCTCGGATGCCACCGGCGCAGAGGTGTTGCTGCCACAGGAAGCGAAAAGCGTGGCAGCAAAGCAATAAAACAAGAGTGTTCTGATTTTCATCTTTTATAAAGGATTGGATACTTTCAGGATCACCAGCCCGGATTCTGCTTCAGGTTGGGGTTGGCGGAAGTCTGCTCGAACGGGAACGGGAGGAGGTTGTACTTATCCTGCCAGCCGGAGCCGGTGCCGTCGATAACTTCGATGTTCCACTCGGTGGTACCGGGCTTGTAGCCGTAGAATTTGTAGAGCTTCTTGCCCTTGTTCTTGAGCACCTCCGGAGCGTCGCCCCAGCGCACCAGGTCGAAGTAGCGCTCCTGCTCGTAGAAGAGCTCGGCGCGGCGCTCGTCCTTGATGATCTGGTAGGTCAGTGCGGACACCTCGGGGATCTGGGCGCGGCGGCGCACCTCGTTGAGGGCCTCCAGGCCGCTGCCGTCAGCGTCGTTGTCGACCAGGAACTTCGCCTCGGCGTAGAGGAGAAGGACTTCGGCGTAGCGGAGCATGGCCGCATTGGTGCGGGAATACTTCCAGAAGCCGGGGATGTCGTAGAAGTCGCTCAGGAAGGCGATGCCGCGGTAGGTAAAGTAACCCTCGTTGTGGCAGATGCCCTTGGGCAGCACGCCAGGGGTCTTTCCTTCGGCATAATCCATCGCCAGTACCTGCTCGTAGGTGTGGATCGTGGACTTGAAGCGCGGCTTCTCGATGCCGCCTTCGTGCGCCTCCAGGAAGCGGCCGAAGTCGCCGGACACGGCGTTCCAGCCCCAGCCGGTGTAGATGTTCTCCGGCGCCACGAGGCCGTCCGGCCAGCCGGTCCACATATGACGGAGGTCATTCTGCGGGTTGCCCGGGAAGCCGTCATTGTCGGCGGAATTGTGCTCGAAGAGGTACTCCTCGCAGAAGTCGCCCATCGGACGCTCGAGGATGAACATATCCTCCACGAGGCCGTAGAGGCCCGACTTGATCACTTCATAGAGGTCGGCGGCAGCCTCGGCCAGCATCTGCTTGTTGTTGGTCTTCTGGCCATACCAGAGGCCCACCTTGCCGCGGAACGCGAGCGCAGCGTGCTTGGAGATGCGGGCGCCGAAGGCTTCCTGCTGGCCCTTGCCCTTGATGGCGGGCAGCTTGGATGCGGCGTCCTTCATCTGCGCGAGGATCCAGGCGATGGACTCGTCGGTCGGCGTGTTGGCCTGGTAGTACTCGTCCTGCGAGAGCAGATGGTCTGCGAGCGGCGGGGTGCCCCACCAGCGGACGGCGTCGAACATCGCGAGGGCGCGGAGGAAGTTGGCCTCGGCCTTGACGCGGTTGATGCGCTCGTCGGTGGTCTCGGGGATCTTCTCGAGGATGAGATTGCAATGGTAAATGACGCTGTAGACGCCCTTGTACATAATCTTCGGGGCCGTGTCGGCAGAGGTGACATTGTAGTTGCCCGCCTCCTGGAACTGGTAGGTGGCATCCGCGAAGGAGCCGCCGCCCGGATAGTGGTCGTCGTCGAGACTGTTCAGGAAGAGCATCTTCTCGATGCCGTTGACGCAGGTCACGTCGCGGCCGCCCCAGTACAGCTTGTAGGCACTGGCGATCAGGGCTTCCGCCTCGTCCGCGGTGGCGTTGGTGTAGTAATCCTCCGTGGACAGGACGCTCTTCTGGGGAATATCAAGTTTATTCTGGCAGGCGCCGGCCGCCAGGATCAGCGCAGCAAACGAAAGGGCTATATATATTCTTTTCATACGGATGCAAGTTTTAGAATGAAACATTCACACCAAAGACCAGTTTCCGGGAGATCGGGTAGGAGCCGAAATCGACACCCAGACCGCTGGCGGAAGAACCGACGTGGCTCGTCTCCGGATCCAGACCCGGATACTTCGTGAAGGTGAACCAGTCATCCAGGGAAACATAGGCGCGCAGCGAGCTCAGGGCAATCTTCTTGACGAGCTTGCGCGGCACGGTATAGCCAAGCTGGATCTGTTTGATCTTGAAGAAGGAAGCGTCATAGACGCGCAGGTTGGACGTCCGGTAGAACTTGTCGTTGGCATCCGGCTTCGGATACTTGTATCCGGTGGAGGAAGCGTTCTGCCAGGCATCCGTATAGAAAGACTTGAGCGTGTTCTGCTGCAGGGCGTCGGCACGGGTCACGGCGTACAGCAGCTCGGCACCCTGGGAACCGGCGCCCAGCACCAGCAGGTCGAAGCCCTTGTAGGCCATGTTGAGCGTGAGGCCATAGGTGAAATCGGGAATGCCGCTGCCGGCGATGTCGCGGTCGTCCGGCGTGATGGCGCCGTCACCGTCGAAATCCTTGTAGACGGCAGCGCCGGTGGCCTGGTCGATATGGTCCACCATGAAGGTGCGCAGGTACCACAGCGGATAGCCCTCCTCGAAATAGGTCACGTCGTAGGAGCTCCAGATCTTCTGGCCGGGGACGCGGTCGGGGGACGTGCCCTTGACGACCTTGTTGTGGACCGTGGAGAGGTTGGCGTTGATGCCGTAGGAGAAGTCGCCGATGCTGTCTTTCCAGCCCAGCTCGAACTCGGTACCGTGGTTGTTCACGAGACCGGCGTTGACATAGACATACTCTGCGCCGGTATTGCCCGGAGCCGTCGTACGGGTCAGCAGGTCATGCGTATCCTTGTTGTACCAGTCCACGGAGAAGGTCAGGCGCTCCTTGAACATGCGGAGGTCGAGACCCACGTCCACCTGACGGGAAGTCTCCCAGCGGATGTTCCGGTTTGGAAGGATCTTCGAAGGGCGGACGCCCACCAGGAAGGTGCCTTCCAGGTTGTTGCCGTAGTCGGAAGAGCTTTCCAGCACGGAAGCGTACTGGTACTCGCCCAGGGCATTGACGTTACCGTTCACGCCCCAGGAGGCGCGCAGCTTCAGGAACGACAGGGAAAGCGCCTGCTTGACGTTCTGCATGAAAGGCTCGTTGCTGACCGTCCAGCCGGCGGAGACGGACGGGAAGTAACCCCAGCGGTGCTGCCTGTCCAGCTTGGAGCTGTCGTAGGCGTCGGCGCGGAAGTTGGCCTGGATGAAATACCGGTTGTCGTAGGAATAGCCGATACGGCCGAAGTAGGACATGTTGGCACGGACCTCAGGCTGGCCGCCCAGGGTCATCTGCGCCGTGTTGACGGTGTTGTCCAGGTAGCGGAAGTTGGGCGCCTCGCTGGTCAGCTGGTTGGCGCTGCCGCGGATGCCGTCCGTGTTGGTCTGCTGGTAGGACATACCCGCCATCGCGGAGATGTCGTGCTTGCCGAACGACTTGCTGTAGTTGGCGAAGTTCTCCCACTGATAGTAGAGGCGGTCGTTGGAAGAACCGGTGATGGACATCGCCTGGTTGTTCTTCGTGGTCATGTAGACCTCGTGGTTGTAGGTGTTGGTGTGGCTGTAGCCACCCTGGAAGCCGAAGCGGGAGGTGATGACCAGGTCCTTGACCGGCGTGAGGTTGGCGTATGCGACGCCGCGCACGCGGAAGCTCTGGGTCTCGGTGTCCCGGCGCTCCAGCATCACCTGCGGGTTCCACAGATAGCTCTGGTCGCTGAAGGCGGAGACGCCATAGACGTGTCCGTTGGCATCGCGGGGGACCTTGTAGCCGCCGTCGATGACGGACTGGACGCGGGCGGGAATGCTGTTGTCGTCGTAGATGAACGGCGTGATCGGGTCGGAGATGATGATGGAGGCGAAGATCGAGTCGGAAGTCGTGGAGCTCTCGGAGAGGGCCCGGCGCACGCTCCGGTCGATGGTCGTGTTGACACCGACGGTCAGCCAGTCCTTGGCCTTGTATTCGGCGTTGATCTGGCCCACCAGGCGGCGGAAGACATCCTTGTCGCCCTTGATGATACCGTTGTTGTCCGTGTATCGCCCTTGATGATACCGTTGTTGTCCGTGTAGGACAGGGAGGTGTAGAACTTGGCCCGGTCGTTGCCGCCCTCCACGCCGAAGGTGTGGCGCTGCTGGTGGCCGGTCTCGAGCATGTAGTCCGTCCATCTGGTGTCGGTCTTGCCGTCGTAGTCGAAGTCCGCCTGCGTCGCGGCGCCGGAGAGCATCATGTAGTCCATGTACTCCCGGGCGTTCATCAGTTCGGGGATGCGGGCGATCTTCTGGACCGAACTCTGGAAGTTGTAGAAGACGCGGCCGTCGCCCTTATGGCCGGACTTGGTCGTGATGAGCACCACGCCGTTGCCGGCCTCGACGCCGTAGATGGCGGCGGAGGCGGCGTCCTTGAGGATCTCGATCGAGGCGATGTCATTCACCTTGAGACCGTCCACGATCATCAGGGGATCCGTCTTGGAATTGGAGGAGTAGCCGCGGATCTGGATGGAAGAAGCGGAACCCGGGGCGCCGGAGGCGTTGATGATCTGCACGCCGGCCGCCTTGCCCTGGATGGCCTGGGCGACGTCGGTCGTGGTGCGGTTCTCCAGGTCGGAATCCTTGACCGAGGCGATGGCGCCGGTGACGTCGCTCTTCTTCTGCACGCCATAACCGATGACCACGGTCTCTTCAAGCATCTCGGCGTCCTCGACCAGCATGATGTTCATCGGCCGGTCGGTTACCGCCGGAAGCTCCTGGGAGATGAAGCCGATGGAGCTGATCTCCAGGATCTCGCCGGCCTTGGCTTCGATCGAGAAGCTGCCGTCCAGCTCGGTGGCGGTGCCGCGCATCGTGCCCTTGACGACGACGGAGACGCCGACCAGCGGCTCTCCGGAGGCGTCACGCACGACGCCGCGGGCGCGGCTCACGTCCTGGGGCGCGGGCGCCGAAACGGTGGCGGGGACCACCGCAGCGGGCTTCTCGGAGCGGGCAAGAATGATGTGCTTGCCCTGCACGCTATAGGTAATGTCGGAGCCCCGCAGGATCTCGTCCAGCACCGCGCCCAGCGACTCCTGGTCGGCGTTGACCGAGATTTCCTTGTTGACGTTGACGCCATTCTTGTAGATGAACAGGTACTCCGTCTGCGATTCGATATCATTCAATACCGTTTCCAGAGAAACATTTGTCCGGTTGATGCTGACGGGGATATTCTGGGAGACCGCCGGCTCCGCCATCAGGCAGAAAGCACCCACGAACATTAGGAAAGCTGACACTTTCATAACTCTCAATAATGATTGAATTGAGTTTTTATTCATACCTTTGTAAATGAATTAATATGGTTAGTAAAGACCGTGTTGTTCCGGGCGGACGTGTTGCAGCACGGCCGCCCATTTTTTAGGGCTATCGTTTTAGATCATAGGCAGGTTATTTTGTGTTGTTTTAGTGTGAGGTTACTGGTTATTTTGAGGTGATGAATATCTTGTTGTTCTCCTGGTCGCGGGTATAATCGAAGCGGATGCTGGTCTGCAGGATCTGCAAGGCGTAGTCCAGTCCGTCCTTGATCCGGAACTTGCCGGTCAGGGCGTCCCGTTCCAGCTTCGGATCCGGCTCATAGACGATCTCCTTGCCATAGTAGCGCTGCAGGTCGCGGATGATCTCCGAGAAATGCTTGTCGCGGAAGCAGTACAGGCCTTCCCTCCACTTGTACACGTCGTAGTCGTCGATCCTGCTGAGCCACAGCTTGTTGTCGCGAAGTGTCAGCTTCTTGTCCGGGCTCAGGAAGATCCGCCTGTCCGCCGCGTTGGGCAGCGACACGGAGACCTTGCCCTCGAACAGCGAGGTCTCGAAGACGCGGTCCTGCTCCTTGGCATTGACGTCGAACACGGTCCCGTGGACCTCGACGTCGGCCAGATAGGTGTGGACGATGAACGGATGGCGCGCGTCGTGGGCAACGTCCAGATAGACCTGGCCGTCCACCGTCACTTCCCGCTTCCTGCGGTGTTCGAAGCTGGTGGGATATTGCATCGTCGTGCCCGAATTGAGCCAGACCGAAGTGCCGTCCGGGAGCGTCACCTGCGCCCGCTCGCCGGCGGGGACGGAGATGCAGTTCATCGCCACGGCGCGGTCCGGGAAAATATCCGTGAACTGCCGCAGCGCGAGGGTCAGCGCGGCGAGCAGGGCGAGTCCGAAAGCGAAACGGTAGATGTATTGGCCAACCGGCCGGCGGCGCCGGCGGGGAGCTTGCCCGAAGACCTTGTCGTCTGCGAGCTGGATGGCGTCGAAGAGCTTGCGCTCCCGCAGGAGCTCCGCCATGTTCTCATCCGAGGCGGACGCCCACGCCATCACGTCGGACACCTCTTCCGGCTTCAGGAGGCCGGAAAAATACAGAAAAAGGGTGTCCTTGTCCACAATCATTTTTGGATTCATTTGACAGGTTAACGATTGAGTAAAAGAAAACCCCAGCGAAAAAATGAATTTTTTTCTCCAGGGCGGACTAACAAAGGTAGAACAGGATGGCGGAAACCGCCAGATAATCTTTCAAGGCGCTTCGCAACAGGCGGTTGACCTTGGTGATGTGGTATTCGACGCCTTTCTCCGTGATGCCCATCCGTGCGGCGATCTCCTTGCGGGACAGGCCCTGCCGCCGGCTCAGCAGGAAGACCTGGCGGGACTCGTCGGAGAGCCCGGCGACCGCCTTCGCGACGATCTCCTGGATCTCCTGCGTGAAGACCTTCTCCGGGACGAAATCTTCCAGGGAGGCGATCCGGGTGTTGAGGTCCCAGACCTGCTCCTTCGTCTGCCGGTCCAGATACTCCTGGTTGTGCCGGAGACGGCGGAGATGGTCGATGCACCTGTTCTTGAGGATGGTGAGCACGTATGCGGGCGGATTGGTACCCTCCGGGAGCTCGGCCCGGCGCTGCCAGAAAGCCATCATCGAATCGACCACGAAATCCTCCGCCAGCTGGCTGTCATGCAGATACCCGGCAGCGAATCGGATGAAACGCGCCCGGTATTCCATGAAAAAATCGCTGAAACCGGCAGAGTCGATTATGGGGTCCATAAAAGACTATTTCTTCTTCTTTCTCTCGGCGCGTCTGGCCTCGCGGGCGGCCTGGCGCATTTCCTTCTGCTGCTCGGCCAGCCTCCTCTCCGACTCGGCGGCGGACTTGGTCTTGAAGATGATGACGCCGTTCTGCCCCCGCATGCCATAAGAGGCGGCCGTGCCGTCCTTGATGACCTCGATCGAATAGATGTCTTCCGGCTGGAGGTAGGTCACGTCGTCGGTGATGATGCCGTCCACGACGAAGAGCGGCTGCGTCTGGTCGGAGTTGGTCGAGATGCCGCGGATAAAGATCTTCGGCATGGAGCCGGTGCCGGCGGGGCCCACGACCACGCCCGGCTCGTTGCGAAGCAGGTCGAATACGGTAGAATATTGCGTTTTTTCCTTCGGGTCACGGACTCTTTCCTGTCCATGTGCGGCGGCGCCCGACAGGGTCAGGACAGCCAGCAGCAGCAAGAATCTTTTCATCTCGGATTGGTCATTCAGTTGTCTTACAAAGATAGCTTTTTTTCTTATCTTTACGCCCCGGTTAACCGTTTAAACTATCCTCTACATGAAACGCATCGCCGTCCTTTTGCTGACGCTGCTTGTCGGGCTCTCCGCATCGGGTGCCCGCCCGTCCCGCGTGAAGCCCAACTACGACCTGGCTTCCCAGTTCTCCCAGAAACGCATTTCCCAGATGGTGTTCTCCACCTCCCTGCAGCCCAACTGGTTCCGTCATTCGGACAAGTTCTGGTATGTATGGAAGACCCCGGAAGGGACGCAATACTGGATCGTGGATCCCGAGACCGGCCGCAAGAGCCAGGTCTTCGACATGGAGAAGCTCGCGATGGAAGTCACCGCGATCGTCCGCGATCCCTTCGACGCGCAGCATCTCCCGATCGAGAAGCTCGAGCTGAAGGACGACCAGTTCTTCCGCTTCGACATCAAGAGCTCGCAGGAGGTCCCCGATACGCTGGCGGAGAAGCGCGCCGCGCGCGAGAAGAAAGACGGCGACAAAGCCGCCAAGGGCCCCGAGAAACCGAAAATGACCAAGAAGGTCTACCACTTCCAGTATGAGATTGCCACCGGCAGGCTCAGCGAATACAAGCCCGAGAAGGAAGAGTATCCGGCATGGGCCAGCGTCTCCCCGGACGGCCAGACCGGCGTGTATGTCAAGAACGCCAACCTCTTCTGGATGGACAAGGAGAACCTCGCCAAGGCCGCCGAGGACGACAAGGACTCCACCCTGGTGGAGCACCGCCTCACCTCCGACGGCATCCGCCAGTACGGCTACGGCGGCGACAACTACATGGGCGACACCGAGACGGACACCACCCGCCGCGTGCGGGCCGGCAGCGTCGTGTGGTCGCCGGACAGCAAGCATTTCGTGGCGGTCAAGACCGACATGCGCGAGATCAAGGACTTCTGGGTGATCAACTCCCTGAGCCAGCCGCGCCCGACGCTCGAGACCTATAAATACCAGATGCCCGGCGAGCCGGGCCCGAAGGAGGAGCTCTACGTGTTCTCGATGCCTGACGGCGGCCGCAAGCGCTATCGCGTCAACGCCTTCAAGGACCAGACGATGGACGTGTCCGTCCGCCCGCGCAAGTACGCCGAGACCTACAGCAAATTCCGCTCGCGCGTGTGGCTGGGCGACAACGACGGTTTCTACCTGAGCCGCGGCTCCCGCGACCTGCACCGCATCGACGTGTGCCGGGTGGACCTGGCGGGCGACTCCACGCGGACCGTCATCTCCGAGCGGATGAACACTTACGTGGAAGAGCGCCAGCTGCGCACCCTCGCCGGCGGCAAGCAGCTGCTGTGGTGGTCCGAGCGCAACGGCTGGGCCAACCTCTACCTGTACAATGCCGACGGCACCCTGGTGCGCAACCTCACCGACGGCGCCTACCACGTCGAGGACGTGCTGGAGGTCAATGAAAAGGAAGGCTACGTGCTCTTCTCCGCCTGCGGCGTCAACAAGGGCGAGAACCCCTACCAGATGCACACCTACCGCGTGAGCCTCTCCGGCGGCCCGATCAAGCAGCTGGACATGGACGACATGAACGTGGACGCCATTGCGAGCGACGACGGCCGCTGGGCCGTGGGCAACTGCTCGCGCGTGGACTACGCCCCGGAGGCGTGGCTGCTCGGGCGCGACGGCAAGCGCACGCTGCTCGAGAAGGCTGACCTCAGCCTGCTCTACGCAGCGGGCTACAAGATGCCGGAGCGCTTCAAGGTCAAGGCCGCCGACGGCGTCACCGACCTCTACGGCGCGATGTACAAGCCGTTCGACTTCGACTCCACCAAGGTCTATCCGATCATCGACTACGTCTATCCCGGCCCGCAGGTCGAGGCCAACAACATCGCCTGGTCCAAGGGCATGGTGCGCACCGACCGCCTGGCACAGGTCGGCTTCATCGTGATCACGGTGGGCAACCGCGGCGGCCACCCGAACCGATCGAAGTGGTACCACAACTACGGCTACGGGAACCTGCGCGACTACGGCCTGGAGGACCAGAAGTACGCCATCCAGCAGCTCGCGGGCCGCTATCCGTTCATCGACGGGGAGCGCGTGGGCATCCACGGGCACTCCGGCGGCGGATTCATGTCCACGGCGGCCATCCTCAAGTACCCCGACTTCTTCAAGGCGGCCGTCTCCTGCGCCGGCAACCACGACAACAGCATCTACAACCGCTGGTGGAGCGAGACGCACCACGGCGTGACCGAGAAGGTGGCGCAGAGCGACACCTCCTTCGTCTACCACATCGAGACCAACCCGGAGATCGCCGCCAACCTCAAGGGCCACCTGATGCTGGTCCACGGCGACATCGACAACAATGTCAACCCGGCCAACACCATCCGCGTGGTCAACGCCCTGATCCGGGCCAACAAACGCTTCGACCTGCTCATCCTGCCCGGCCAGCGCCACGGCTTCGGCGACATGAACGAATACTTCTTCTACCGCCTCGCCGACTACTTCTCCGAATGGCTGCTCGGCGAGAGCGAACGCGACGAAGTCGACATCAAGGAGCTGAACAACGACTAAAGAAAAACCCCGACCGCGAGGCCGGGGTTTTCTGTATTCAGCAGGCTGCTAGAGCGAGTCGCCGAAGTCCTCGCGGAACTTCTTGACGAGCTCTTCCTGCCAGTAGCCGATCTCCTTCATGCGGCCGAAGAAGAAGCGGAGCACCTTCGGCTCGGAGACCCACTGGAGGCCGCCGATGATCTCGCGGTTGTCCCAGAGCCACTTCACGCGGTCGGCGCAGTACTTGACCTGCGAGAGGGTGAAGACGCGGCGCGGCATCGCGAGGCGCTGGAGCTCCAGCTCCGCGTAGCGCTCGGTGCCGTCCGGCTCGCGCTGCTCGCTGACGGTACCGCGCTCCATGCCGCGGATGCCGCCGGCGATGTAGAGCGCGGCGCCCACCGCAGCGGCGGGATACTGGTCGTGGGGAATCTTGGGGACGATCTCGGAGCAGTTGAGGTGGGCGCCGAGGCCGCCGGCCGGCTTGATCACCGGCACGCCGTAGTCGTCCAGCTCCTTGACCAGGTAGGCGATGAATTCCGGGCCCTGGCTGATGTATTCCATGTCGAGGGACTCATAGAGACCGACCGCCATCGCTTCCATCGAGCGGACTTCCATGCCGCCGTAGGTCAGGAAGCCTTCGTAGAGCGGCACGAACTCCATCATCTCGTCGGTGAACTTCTTGTCGTGGGCCGTGATGATGCCGCCGCGGGAGAAGCCGAGCTTGCGGGCGGAGAAGTAGACGATGTCGAAACGGTCGGCGAGGATATGGTAGATCTCCTTGGTGGTCATGAACTTGCAGCGGGGCTCGCGCATCTTCATGAAGTAGACGTTGTCCTGCAGCAGGGAGGCGTCGAGGACGCTCTTGATGCCGAATTCGTGGCAGATGTCGGTGACGGCGAGCATGTTCTCCAGCGACACCGGCTGGCCGCCGATGAGGTTGGTGCCGGCCTCGACGCGCACGAACGCGACCTTCTCCGGGGTGTAGTCCTTGATGGTCTTGCGGAGGGCCTTGAGGTCGAAGTTGCCCTTGAACGGGTCGTCGCTCTGCGGGATGAGGCCCTTCTTGTCCACGAGCTCGATCACCTCGCCGCCGAGACGGGTGATGTGGGCCTTGGTGGTGGTGAAGTGGAAATTCATCAGCGTGACCATGCCCGGCTTCACGTAGGCTTCCGCCAGGATGTTCTCCGCGGCGCGGCCCTGGTGGGCCGGCAGGACGTTCTCCGTGCCGAAGACCTCCTTGACGGCGGCCTTGACGCGGTTGAAGGTCTCGGAGCCGGCGTAAGAATCGTCGGCGATGCTCATCGAGGCCACCTGCTCGTCGGACATTCCGTTGACGCCGGAATCCGTGAGCATGTCCATGTAGATGTCCTTGTTCTGGAGAAGGAACGTGTTGTTGCCGGCTTCCTGGATGCGCTTCAGGCGCTCTTCGACAGGGAGCAGGTTGAGTTTCTGGACGACGCGCACTTTGTGCATCTCCAGAGGCACCTGGTTGTCAGGCTGATAGAATTTGACAGGCATAATATGGATTGTTGTAGGATTCTGCTAACCAACCTCAGCAAGATAGAAAAAACTTGGTATATTTGCAACTGTTATGTTAGGAACTATCGTCAACACCGGGTGTATTATCGTCGGCTCCATCGTGGGGAGCCTCCTCAAGAAAGGACTGGGCCAGAAATACCAGCAGACCCTCTACAACGCGATGGGCCTGGCGTCCCTGGCGCTCGGCGCCAACACCTTCGTGCAGAACATGCCCAAGAGCGAATTCCCCGTGCTCTTCATCCTCAGCATCGCGCTCGGCGGCATCGCCGGCACGGCCCTCGACCTCGACGGGCGCACGCAGCGCCTGATCGCGAAGCACGGCGGCGCGGACCTGGCCAGCGGCCTCATCTCCGCCTGCCTGCTCTTCTGCGTGGGCACCTTCAGCATCGTGGGGCCGATCCTCAGCGCCACCACGGGCGACAACACGTTCCTCTTCACCAACGCCACGCTCGACCTGGTGACCTCGATGGTCTTCGCGACCACCTACGGCATCGGCATCATCGCCGCCGCGCCGATCCTTTTCTGCTGGCAGGGATTTTTCTATATGCTGGGCAAGTTCGCGGCCGACTCCCCGCTCGTCGGCGGGACGATGATCAACGAGATGGCCATCGTGGGCGGCCTGCTCATCATCTCCTCCGGCCTCTCACTGCTCAAGCTCAAAGACTGCAAGACCCTCAACTACATCCCGGCGCTGGTCGTCCCCGCGCTCTGGTTCCTCGTCAAGGGTCTCTTCGTCTGATTCTTACTCCGCAAGCTCCGTAGCGAAATAGTTGCCCTTGCGCTCGTGGGGGATGCCTGACTGCATCCACACGGGCATCGGGGCGTCCTGCAGGTAGTGGTCGAAGAACTGCTGCAGGCGGACCGAGAGGTCCTTGCAGTTGCGGCGCTCCAGGAGGTTGTGGGCCTCGTCGTTGTATTCGAGCAGCCAGGCCGGCTTGCCGAGGCGGCGCAGGCCCATGAAGAACTCGATGCCCTGGTACCAGGGTACGGCGCCGTCGGCATCGTTGTGCATGATCAGCACCGGGGTCTTGACCTTCGGGGCGAAGAACACCGGGGAATTCTCGATGTAGAGATCCAGGCCGCCCTCCTCCCAGAGGGTCTTGCCGATGCGGCTCTGGCCGGCCTCATACTGCGGGATGCGGCTGTTGCCGGACTCCCAGCGGATGCCGCCGTAGGCGCTCGTCATGTTGCCCACCGGGGCGCCGGCGCCCGCCGCCGCGAACATATCCGTCCGCGTGACGAGATAAGCGGTCTGGTAGCCACCCCAGCTCTGGCCCTGGATGGCCATCTTGTCCTTGTTGATGAAGGGGAACTGCGCGCACATTGCCTCCGCGCCCGCGCAGATGCAGTTGTAGGCGCTCTCGCCCGGGTGGCCGTCCTTGTAGACGATGTCCGGGATGAAGACCACGTAGCCGCGGCTCATGTAGAAGGGGATGTTGACCGTCGAGCGGCTCGGCGCCGGGGCGCGGTAGTCGTAGAGCGACTCGGAATACTTCTCGTAGAAGTAGATCATCATCGGGTATTTCCGCGCCGGGTCGAGGTCTTCCGGAACGAAGAGGAGGCCGTCGAGCGGCGTGCCGTCATAGGCGTTCCAGTGCACCAGCTGCACGTCGCCCCAGCGGTATTCCGCCTGCTGGGGATTGATGGCGGTGAGCTTCTGGCCGTCCTGCCCGAGGGCGCCGCCGACGTAGAGGTCCATCGGGTGACGGAAGTCGCCCTTGAGCCAGGCGTACACCTCGGCGTCACGCGCCTTGGTCGGCTGCGCGAAGGAATTCTCCGCCAGGAAGCCTTGCGGTTCGCCGCCCTTGGCGGCATCCACAGCAGCAATGCCGTTGCGCTTGTCCACTTCGTTGAACGCGCTCAGCGTCAGGCGGCCCTTCAGCGGGAAATTGTTGATGTTCTGGTAGAGGTAGGGATTGGTGCGGCGGGCCAGGTTCATCGGCGAATACTGCACCTTGTCGCGCCGGCCCGCGCCGCGGGTCAGGCACTCGGCCTTCTTGCCGTCGGGCGAGAAGCGCCACACGTCGTAGCGGTCCGCGATCAGCAGGGCCTCGTCCTCGCCCATCCAGTCGGGCGAGTTGCGCGGGATGTAGAACGGGATCGGGTGGTCGTCCTCATCGTCCCAGAAGGGCACGCCCGTCTGGCCGGTCAGGTTGACGTCGGCGCCCGTGGCAAGGTTCAGGCAATACCAGTTGCCGTCCTCGGTGTTGAACCAGGCGATGTATTTGCCATACGGCGAAGGGGACGGGAAGCCGACGGCGCCCGTGCGGAGCACCCGGCGGCTGCCGTCGCGCACGTCCACCAGCGCGAGGTCGGCGCGCGACTCCGCCGCCCAGAGATTGTCGATGTCATAGGGAGCCGTGTCGATGGACAGGGCGTAAGCGGCCTCCGCGCCATTGAACAGGCGCGTCCGGTCGGAAGGGTTGGTCGAGAGCACCACGAGACGGCCCGGGCTGTCCAGGTTGACCACCGCCGTGCGGGTGCGGCGGCCGCGGGCCTTCTTGTCCATCGGCGGGACCGTGGCCTTGTTCCAGACCCAGATGTCCAGCGAGGCGGACTCGAAATCATAGACCGTCGTGTCCTTGGCCGGGAGCTTCTCCTCGATCTCGAGGACCAGGCGGGAAGAGGCATTGGAGAACGCCAGGTCGGCGTTCTCGCTGACGACCCAGCCGGCCGGCAGGTCGGCGCAGTCGGCGGCGAGCAGCTCGCACGTCACCCATTTGGCCGTCTTCGGCCGGCGCTTGTCCACCTGCAGGAAGCTCTGGTAGACGGAGTGGCGCGGCGTGCCGGCTTCGTCCTCCTCCTCGTCGGTGGCGGTGAAGGCGACGCGGTTGCCGGCGGCGTTGAACGCGAGGTTGTCGTAGGCCTTGCGGTCTGCGGAGAGGGTGTCAACGGTGCCCTTCGGGAAATCATAGAGGATCACGGCGTCGCGCGAAAGGGAATCTTTCTTCTCCTTGGCGGTCTTGACCAACAGGCGGCTGCCGTCGGCCGACACCTTGAAGTCAGACACGCACTTGAGGGTGTCCACGGAGCCGGAGGCGACCTCGATCACCAGCAGGTTCTTGGCCTTGCGGTCCTTGACGTCCTGCGCGGCGAACAGATACGGCGCGGCTTCGTAGCCGAGCGCCGTCTTGCCGGCCGCGCCGACCGTCTCCCACGCCAGCGTGCGCAGGTCGATGCGCGCGAGGCTGTCCTTGGGCTGCTCGTCTTTCTTCTTCTTGTCGATCTTGGCCTGCCGCACGTCGGCGAAGGGGGCCTTGAGCGTGAAGAGGCCGACGCGGGCGTCCTGCGCCCACTTCAGGCCAGTGCCGCGGGCGATCACCGCCTCCGCGCCGGTCTGGAGGTTCCTGATATAGAGCGTGCCGTCGCCCTCCTGGGGATTGACCTCATAGCTCACGAGCCGGCCGTCGGGGGTCAGCTGGACGGAGCGGACGGACTGCCATCCGTCATACACGCTGTGGTCAAGGGGTTTCTTCTGGGCCCAGGCAGGGCAGGCGCCGCACAACATAAGTGCGGCAAAAGACAGGACAAGCGTCGTTTTCTTCATATGATATCGGTTTTCGGACTCGCAAGATACAAAAAAAGGCACGGAAAGCCTTGCAAAATCATTTCCGTTTGCTACATTTGCATAAGAATGTACCGCACGAACAAATATTGGTGGTGGCGCCTGTTACAACTTCCCCGAGTCGTAAGAGGTTGACGCTCCGTATGTGTATCTGAAAAGGTATTTCGAAAAGGGCCCTGCCGCGATGCGACGGGGCCCTTTTCAGGTTTAAATGCGAATATAAATCATCCATGATATGAACAGTTACTTAGTAGACCAAGAAGGTTATTACGGCGAATTCGGCGGCGCTTACGTCCCCGAAATCCTGCACCAATGTGTCGAGAACCTGCAGAAGGCGTATCTCCCCATCCTGGAGAGCGCCGACTTCCAGCAGGAATACCACGCCCTGCTGCGCGACTACGTCGGCCGCCCGAGCCCGCTCTACCTGGCCAAGCGCCTGTCGGAGCGCTACGGCGCCACGATCTATCTCAAGCGCGAGGACCTCAACCACACGGGCGCCCACAAGATCAACAACACCGTCGGCCAGATCCTGCTGGCCCGCCGGATGGGCAAGCGGCGCATCATCGCCGAGACGGGCGCGGGCCAGCACGGCGTGGCCACGGCCACCGTCTGCGCCCTGATGGACATGGAGTGCATCGTCTACATGGGCGAGACCGACGTGCAGCGCCAGCACGTCAACGTCGAGAAGATGAAGATGCTCGGCGCCACGGTCGTCCCCGTCAAGTCCGGCAACAAGACCCTCAAGGACGCCACCAACGAAGCCATCCGCGACTGGTGCTGCCATCCTTCGGACACGTTCTACATCATCGGTTCCACCGTCGGCCCGCACCCCTATCCCGACCTGGTGGCCCGCCTGCAGTCCATCATCAGCCAGGAAATCAAGGGCCAGCTGCAGGAGCACGCCGGCCGCGACTACCCCGACTACCTGATGGCCTGCGTGGGCGGCGGTTCCAATGCCGCCGGCACCATCTACCACTATATCGACGACCCGCGCGTGAAGATTGTCCTCGCGGAAGCGGGCGGCCTGGGCGTGGACAGCGGCAAGACCGCCGCCACCATCGCCCTCGGGCAGGTGGGCATCCTGCACGGCGCCAAGAGCTACGTGATCCAGAGCCCGGACGGGCAGATCGAGGAGCCGTACTCCATCAGCGCCGGCCTGGACTACCCGGGCATCGGCCCGATGCACGCCAACCTGGCGGCGAAGGGGCGCGCCCGCGTGATCCCCGTCAACGACGACGAGGCCGTGGCCGCCGCCTACGAGCTCACGCGCCTGGAGGGCATCATCCCCGCGCTGGAGAGCGCCCACGCGCTCGGCGCGCTGTCCAAGATGCAGTTCCGTCCGGAGGACGTGGTCGTGCTGACCGTCTCCGGCCGCGGCGACAAGGATATGGAAACCTACCTCAACTACTACAAGAAATGAGTGCCTACCGCTATACCGTGGTCAGCCGGCCCCTGCCCGGCGACCTCCATACCCCCGTGTCGGCCTACCTCCGCCTGCGGGACGCCTCCACCCGGTCCATCCTGATGGAGAGCAGCGACTACCACACGCGCCGCGACGCGCGCTCCTTCATCGGGCTGGAGCCGCTCGCCGAGGTGGGCGTGTCCCACGGCGTGGGCTTCTGCCATTTCCCGGACGGGACGGGGCGCGAGCACGCGATCGACGGCAGCTACCCCTGCGAGCGGCTGGTGCGCGAATTCCTGGACGCCTTCGAGCTGGACCGCAAGGTCGTGGGCCTGTGGGGCTACACCTCCTTCAACGCCGTCCGCTATTTCGAGGACATCCCCGTCAAGGACGAGACGCGCGCGGAGAACGACGCCCCGGACCTGCTCTACATCCTGTTCCGCTACGTGCTGGAGTTCGACCATTTCCGCAACCGCCTGACCCTGCACGAGCTCATCCCGGAAGGCGCCGAGGCGCAGTCCGACCGCATCGAGCGGCTGCTCGGCCGGCCGGCCGCCAACCTCTATGATTTCCGCCCCGTGGGCGGGGTCAGCTCCCCGCTCACCGACGCGCAGCACATGGACAACGTCCGCCGCGGCATCGCGCACTGCCTGCGCGGCGACGTGTTCCAGGTCGTCCTCTCGCGCCGCTTCGTGCAGCGCTACGAGGGCGACGATTTCCAGCTCTACCGCGCCCTGCGCAGCATCAACCCTTCCCCGTATCTGTTCTACATGGACTTCGGTGGCTTCCGCCTGATGGGCTCCTCGCCCGAGACGCACTGCCGCATCGAGGACGGGCGCGCCTTCATCGACCCGATCGCCGGGACCACCCGGCGCACGGGCGACGAAGCGGCCGACGCCCGCGGCGCGGAGTTCCTCCGCAACGACCCGAAGGAGAACGCCGAGCACGTGATGCTGGTGGACCTGGCCCGCAACGACCTCTCCCGCAATTGCCACGGCGTGGCGGTGGAGTTCTTCAAGGAGCTCCAGTACTACTCCCACGTCATCCACCTCGTCAGCCGCGTGGGCGGCACGCTCGAGGCCGGCGTCGACCCCGTCAAGGCGTTCATCGACACCTTCCCGGCCGGGACGCTCTCCGGCGCGCCCAAGGTGCGCGCGATGCAGATCATCTCGGAGCTCGAGCCGCACAACCGCGGCGCCTACGGCGGCTGCGTGGGCAGCATCGGCTTCGACGGCTCGCTCAACCAGGCCATCACCATCCGCTCGTTCGTCAGCCGCGGCGGGGAACTGTGGTTCCAGGCCGGCGGCGGCATCGTCGCGGACAGCAGGCCCGAATATGAATTGCAGGAAGTCAACAACAAACTGGGCGCGTTGCGTACCGCCATCGAACTCGCCTCCCAACTCTAGAAGATTATGCGCATCGTCATCATAGACAATTACGATTCCTTCACCTACAACCTCGCCCACCTGGTCAGGGAACTGGGCGGCGAGGTCACCGTGCTGCGCAACGACCGCTTCGCGCTCGACGAGCTCGAAGCCTACGACAAGATCCTCCTCTCGCCGGGCCCCGGCATCCCGTCCGAGGCCGGCCTGATGCCGGAAGTCATCCGCCGCTACGCCGGCCGCAAGCCCATCCTGGGCATCTGCCTGGGCGAGCAGGGCATCGGCGAGGCCTTCGGCGGCACGCTCGTCAACCTGTCGAGCGTCTTCCACGGCGTACAGACGCCCTGCCGCCGCACGGCCGACGATTACCTCTTCGCCGGCCTGCCGGACGAGTTCCCCGTGGGACGCTACCACTCCTGGGTGGTCGACGCCGCCACGCTGCCCGCCGCGCTGGAGTGCACGGCCGTGAGCCCGGAAGGGCAGGTCATGGCCCTGCGCCACCGCGAGCTGGACATCCGCGGCCTGCAGTTCCACCCCGAGAGCGTCCTCACGCCCGACGGCGCGAAAATCATCGCCAACTGGTTGAATCATTAAAGACAAGAACAATATGAAAGCGTATCTGAACCAGCTCATCGAGGGCGAGAGCCTCTCCCGCGAGCAAGCCCACGACATCCTGCTGGGCATCACCCACGAAAAGTACAACGACAGCCAGATCGCGGCCCTGCTGATGGCCATCCAGACCCGCGGCGTGACCGTGGACGAACTCCTCGGCTTCCGCGACGGCCTGCTGGAGACCGGCAAGCACATCGACCTGGACGGCTACAACACCCTGGACATCGTGGGCACGGGCGGAGACGGCAAGAACACCTTCAACATCTCCACCTGCTCGGCGTTCGTCATCGCCGGCGCGGGCTACAAGGTGACCAAGCACGGCAACGGCGCCAGCACCTCCGTGAGCGGCGCCAGCACGGTCCTGGAGCGCCACGGCGCCAAGTTCAGCGCCGATCCGGACGTCCTGCGCCGCTCGCTCGACGAGGCGGGCATCTGCTATTTCCACGCGCCGCTCTTCGCCTACGGCATGAAGTTCGTCGGCCCCGTGCGCCGCGCGCTCGGCGTGCCGACCTGCTTCAACCTGCTGGGCCCGCTGGTGAACCCCTGCCAGCCCAAGAACTCGCTGCACGGCACCGCCACGCAGGCGCAGCAGCGCCTCTATGTCCGCGCGCACCAGAAGATCGGCGACAACTACGGCGTGGTCACGAGCTACGACGGCTACGACGAGATCTCGCTGACCTCCGGTTTCAAGCTCGTGACCCCGAACTTCGAGAAGGTGTTCACGCCCAAGGACCTGGGGCTCAACTACGTGGAGCCGAAGGACATCTATGGCGGCCTGAATCCCGACGATGCCTGCCGCATCTTCGACGCCGTCCTGGAGGGCACGGCCACGGAGGCGCAGAAGAGCGTCATCCTGGCCAACGCCGCCTGCGGCCTTTCGGTCATCGACCGTAATCTCTCCGTCGAGGAGTCGATCGCCATCTGCCGCGAGTCCCTGGACAGCGGCAAGGCGCTCGGCGCCTTCCAGCGTTTCCTTGCCGTCAACAGCTAGTATGGACATTCTCGAACAGATCATCGCCACCAAGCGGCAGGAGCTCGCCGGCGAGCAGAGACGCTCGCTGCGGGCGGCGCTGCTCGCTTCGCCGTCCGGCATCATCGCGGAGTTCAAGCGGAAGTCCCCTTCCAAGGGCTGGATCCACGAGGACGCCGTCCCGGAGGAGGTCGTCCCCGCCTACGTGAAAGCCGGCGCCGCCGCGCTGAGCGTCCTCACGGACGAGCAGTATTTCGGCGGCAGCCTCGATTTCATCCGCCGCGTGCGGCCGCTGGTGGACATCCCCATCCTGCGGAAGGATTTCATCATCGACCCGCGGCAGCTCGCCGACGCGCGGGGAGCGGGCGCCGACGCAGTGCTGCTGATCGCGGCGTGCCTCACGCGTGAGGCCTGCGCCGCGCTGACCGCGGAGGCGCACCGGCTCGGCCTGGAGGTCCTGCTGGAGATCCACAGCCCGGAGGAGCTGGACTACATCACGCCCGAGGTCGACGTGGTGGGCGTCAACAACCGCCACCTCGGCAGCTTCGTCACCGACGTGCAGACGTCCTTCGAGATGGCCCCGTTGTGTGCGTCGGCGTTGTGGAGGGCGGAGCAGGAATTGGTTTTTCGGCAAACTTGCCCGAAAAATAATTCCTGTCCGCCCGCGGGGGAAGTAACGGGGCCCGTACTCGTGTCGGAGAGCGGCATCAGCGACCCGGCGACCGTGCGGGCGCTGCGCGAAGCGGGCTTCCGCGGCTTCCTGATGGGCGAGAACTTCATGAAACAACCCGACCCGGGCGCCGCCCTGGCCGAATTCCTGCGCACATTATGATCAACAACAAACTCGTCAAGGTGTGCGGCATGACCGAAGGGGAGAACATCCGCGCCGTGGAGGCCCTCGGCGTGGACCTCATCGGCTTCATCTTCTACCCCGCCTCGCCCCGCTTCGTGCGCGAAGTCCCCTCCTACCTGCCCGCGAAGGCGGGCCGTGTGGGCGTCTTCGTGGACGCAACCCGCGAGGAGATCCTCCGCCGCCACGACACCTTCCGTTTCGATTATATCCAGCTCCACGGCTCGGAGAGCCCCGAGTTCTGCGCGCAGCTGCGCGAACGCGACGGCCTGCGCGTCATCAAGGCCTTCGGCATCGCCGAAGAGAGCGTGCGCAACACCGTCGCAGGCTACGAAGGCGCCTGCGACCTGTTCCTGTTCGATACCCGCACCCCGGGCCACGGCGGCAGCGGCAAGCGCTTCGACTGGTCCATCATGGACGACTACGAGGAGAAGACGCGCTTCCTGCTCAGCGGCGGCCTCGGCCTGGACACCGTGGAGACGCTCCACGACTTCATCTACCCGTTCCTCGCGGGCTTCGACCTCAACAGCCGCTTCGAGACGGCCCCGGGCATCAAGGACCCGGACCTGCTGGAAGTATTCCTTGAAAACCTCCAAAGATAATTGATTATGAACCGTATAGACAGACTCTTCAGCAGCAGGCCCGAGCGCCTGCTCTCCATCTACTTCTGCGCCGGCGCCCCGACCCTCGACGGCACGGCGGACGTCATCCGGACCCTGGCCCGCGAGGGCGTGGACATGATCGAGATCGGCATTCCCTTCAGCGACCCGATCGCCGACGGCCCCGTGATCCAGGGCGCGGCCAGCCAGGCCCTGCGCAACGGCATGACCGTCGAACGCCTCTTCTCGCAGCTGGAAGGCATCCGCAAGGACGTGGACATCCCCCTCATCCTGATGGGCTACCTCAACCCCGTCGCCCACTATGGCTTCGAGGCCTTCTGCAAACGCTGCCAGGAGGTTGGCGTGGACGGGCTCATCCTGCCCGACCTCCCCTTCAAAGACTATCTGGAAAGTTACAAAGACGTCGCCGAGCGCTACGGGCTGCATACCATCATGCTCATCACCCCGGAGACCTCCGAGGAGCGCGTGCGCCTGATCGACGCCCACACCGCCGGCTTCATCTACATGGTCTCGTCCGCCGCCACCACGGGCGCCCAGCAGGATTTCGACGCCCAGAAGCAGGCCTACTTCCAGAAAATCGACGCGATGCACCTGCGCCTGCCGCGCATGGTCGGCTTCGGCATCAGCAACAAGCAGACCTTCGACGCCGCCTGCGCCGCTGCGGCCGGCGGCATCATCGGCAGCCGCTTCGTCACCCTGCTCGACCAGCACGCCGGCGACGCCCGGGCCGCCATCCGCCAGCTCAAGGCCGACATCGGGCTGTAGGATCTCCAAAAGAAACTTTAGCGAGTCAGGTCATATCGTGCCTGACTCGCTTTGTGTTTATTTGAACGACGCACGTTTTGGAAACAGTAGGCACCGAACTATTTAAACAAGGCGATAACCTTCTCGGTCATAGAAACCGGTTTGACCATGAACACACATATGGCGATGGCAATCAGGAGAATGACCAGATTGATTGTCAAAGCCTGATAGTTCTTTTCCTTGACAGACAGGATAACGCGCTTGATGATGGAGACAAACGAAATCACCAAGACGCCCAGCACAACAATAAGTCCCAAAAGAAGCAGCACGTTTTTCATATCTTCACAGTTAAATGTAGCTGTAAAGTTATTAACAAATTCGGCTCCCGCAAGTATTTGACAAAAAAGATCCCCGATCAGGTCGGGGATGACAGAGAAGGTATCAGGACAGTGGGTCAGAAGGGACGGCTGTCGCGGAGGCGGATGCAGCGCACGGGGTAGCCGCTCGAACGGTAGTAGTTGCTCACGCCGATGCTGGACAGGGTCATGCCGCCCGAAGCATAGAAACGGAGACCCCTGGCATACGTCGCACTGCCAGGATCATCCGTCCAATAGTAGCCATTGGTGCCCGAATCCTGCCGGGACGGTCTCCGGTAGCCGGGGCTCGGGAAGAAGAGGCTTCCTTTCGGGGCCGACGGGTCATAGCCTTCGGGATAATAGTACAGCGCCTTGACGGGAGCTGTCGTCCACTGGACCGTGGCCGTGCTGAAGCCGGACCACACCTTCATCGCGGGAACCCGCCAGCCATACGGGCAAGGATCATAGACGGATTTTCCGGCTTCGCAATAATCGAAGGCGGCTTCCGACGGATCGTCGCTGTGCGCATCCCTTCCCGGATCGTTCCAATATGCGTTCTGGTGGCCCAGGATGGCACCCTCGGTCTCATACGTCGTCCAGTTGTTGTTGCCGCCGTTGATGAAAGTCTCCGGATGATGGATGCTGTAGCGGATATTCCGCTTGATGGTGCCTTCTCCAGGCGCGCCGGTCATGTCGGCCCCGATGCTGGTGACAGTACCGTCCGCCGGGAACGGGTCCTTGCGGCCGAACTGGTAGAAGCATCCGAACGCGGACGAAGCGTCGCTTTCGCCGCCCGGGACCGCGGCCCGCGCCCCCAGGTTGCGGTCCATGATGAAGGCGTCCGCGTATGCAGCGGTATTCCAGAGCGGCTCCCCTGCCTTGTCCGCGTAGCGGTGGATCTCCCCGCCGGGGACGGCATAGACATACGTTCCGGACACCCGGGTCCACTGCACATACGGATCATAGTCCGTGATCCACAGATGCCAGCTCCACAGGATGTCGTTCAGCGTCGGGGACGAAGTCTTCCGGATGGCCACCAGGGCATTGCCCCGCATGTCGGACCGAACCCGGATCCGGATGAAAGGGCCCGCGGCGCCGGACGGATCGAAGCCCCGGCCGGCGGCGACAAAATTGCCGTTCCCGTCGTCGTGGGAGTCGGCCAGCAGTTCGCTGTCAGGCACGGGATGTCCCTCCCCGTCCTTGACCTCACTCCAGACAATGAAGGCCTCCCAGGCCGTGTCCTCCAGCAGTTCATATTCCTCCGTCGTGGCGGCGCCGAACACGCCCATGTTCGTCCCCGGCTGATTCCAGAAAACGGCCGCCCGGCGCACCGGGAAAGAGAAAACGGTCGATGTCCCGGACCGGGACGGCGGTTTCAGCATATAGCTGTTGGCGTCCACGGTGAAGCGGATCTCGTCCGCGTCCTCGATCCGGGAATCCGTGGCCGGATCGCCCTTCCCGTTGATGTCGATGGTGTACTCGTATTTCTTGTTGGGCTCCAGGTTGTAGTCCGAGGTGAGGTTGGCGCCCAGATAGTAGGTATAGGTGAGGTTCCGCACGGGCGTCCCATAGGTCGCATAGATGCAGAAGCGCGTCGCGCCCTGCACGGCATGGGCGTTCTTCTCGCGCTGCGTCGCGTTCGCGACCGTGCCCCGCAGGTTGACGGGGACGTAGTACGTATACGTCTGCGTGTCGCCGCTGGCGTTGTACGCCTCGGGGAAATCCTGCTCGGCTTCGTCATAGCGGCAGGGAATGACACGGGAATACGGATCCGAGAATCCGGGATAATCCATGACGTAGTAGTATCTCCGGTTGACGTCGCACAGCTGGACCTTGTCGATGGTCACTTTGTCCGGATCGGCGGAGGTGTTTCGCACATGGATCACGACCTTGGCGCAGTTGCGGCGGAGATAGAAGGGGCCGACGGTCCCTCCGGACACGCCGTCGGGCAACTCCAGCGACGCGCTCATCCGCAGGTACCGGTCCGCGCCGCCGTTGGGGCTGTACCAGATGCCCTTCCCCGTCAGCTCGTCCAGGCCGGTGAGCTGGTTGTAGTTCTGCCCCGCGAGGAAAGTGCCCAGCGGGGTGCCGATGGCAACGGGCGCTTTGCCCCAGGCGTTGGCGACGACGAACACCGTGTTCCGCGCATCGGATGCCACCAGCGAGACGGGATCGCCGTACTCTACGAACTGCTGGCTGATCAGCAGCGCGGCATCCCGGTTGACGGCGTCCTGCCACTCGAACTGCAGGACGAGAAGCGTCCTGACCGCGGCGTCCGTGTCATAGCCCGCCGCGTCCGGCTCGTGGTCCGCCTTGGTGGCGGAGTCCTCCGGCGCGATGGCCAGCGAGAGCGACACAGGCACGGTCGGACGGCCGGATTCCGGGTCAATCGGAAGGTCCTTGTCGAGCGGCGAGCAGGCCGCCAGCAATCCGAGCAGGAATGCCGCCAGGAGGCTAAAAGGTATCGTATGTCGCGTTCTATCCATATCTTCGTCAATAAG
>ONQP01000090.1 GCA_900319975.1 uncultured Bacteroidales bacterium
AAGCTCGCCGCGTCGGTGAGCGACAACGGCGGCGTCTATTTCGTGCCGGCGCTCACGGGCCTGGGCGCGCCGTACTGGGACCCCTACGCCCACGGCGTGATCTGCGGCCTGACGCGCGGCGCCACGGCCGCCCACATCGCGCGGGCGGCGCTCGAGTCCATCGCCTTCCAGACGATGGACATCGTCGGGGCGATGGAGCGCGACGCGCGGATGCAGCTCAAGGAGCTGAAGGTGGACGGCGGCGCCTCGCGCAACAACCTCCTGATGCAGTTCCAGGCCGACATCCTCTACACGCCGGTCATCCGTCCGCGCGTGACCGAGACCACGGCGATGGGCGCCTGTTTCCTGGCGGGCCTCGCCGTCGGGTTCTGGGATTCCCTGGAGGACATCGAGCACTACTGGGAGGCGGAGCGCGTCTTCACGCCGTCGGAAGACGTGGACGTGCGGGCGCTCCGCGCCGGATGGGACGACGCGGTAGCGCGTACGCTTACGCGCAAATAATTAATCTTCAATAGCTTGCGCTAAGATGGATATGGGGTGCTCGACGGAGTACCCCGTACTCATTTCGATCTGCCACTTGCAGGTCTCGCAGTCGCAGGCCACGACCTCCGGGTCCACGGCGCGGATCTGCTCGAAGAGCGGGACGCCGATGGCCTGGGAGGCCTCGTAGTTCTCCGACTTGAAGCCGTACGTGCCCGCGATGCCGCAGCACGCCGAGTCCAGGAGCGTGAACTCCACGCCCGGGATGCGGCGCAGCAGGCGCTCGGAGAACACGCCCCAGCCCAGCTTCTCCATATGGCAGGGGGTGTGGTAGGCGACGCGCTTGCGGAAGCCCGGCTTGAAGCGCAGCTGCGCGCCGGCTTCCAGGCGCTCGTAGATGTAGCGCGAGGCGATCAGGATGGACGCGCGCACGCCGGTGTTGTCCACGCCCAGCAGGGCGGGGTACTCGTCGCGCAGCGTCAGCGAGCAGGTCGACGAAGTGGTCAGCACCTTGAGCCCGCGGCCGTGGACGGCCTCCTCGAGCACGGACACGTTGTGCCGCGCGTTCTTGCGGGCGATGTCCGACATGCCGTTGGTGATGTAGGCGATGCCGCAGCATTTCTCCTTGTCGAGCAGCTGCACGCCCACGCCCAGCGCGTTGAGGACCTTGACCAGGTCCTTGCCCAGCTGGGGATAGTTGTAGTTGACATAGCAGCCGTGGAAATAGGCCACCTGGTCCTTGTACGCCGCCTGCGCGTGCGCCTGGCGCCTGAGCCAGGACTCGAAGCTCCGCCCGCTGTACTTCGGGAACACGCGGCGGTGGTCGATCTGCAGGGCGGCTTCCATGGCGGCGCGCGTGACGCGTAGGCCGGTCAGGCCGTTGACCACGTGCGCCACGGGGCGGGCGAGCGTGCCCATCAGGTCGGTGGACGCGAGCAGGCGGTCGCGCAGCGTGGGCCTGTCCTGCCCGTACTTGATGCGCGCGGCCTGGATGAGGCCGGCCACGTCCACGCCGGACGGGCAGGCCACCTCGCAGCGCTTGCAGTTGAGGCAGTACTTGAGCGCGTAGTTGAAGAAATAGGGGTCCTTGAGCCGGAGGCGCTCCCCGTCGGGGCCGGCCTGCTTGGGGCCGGGGTAGAGGGGATTGACCTGCAGCACGGGGCAGTACACCGAGCAGACGGTGCATTTCATGCACTCGTCGAAGTTGTACTTGCTGACGGTATAGGCTTGGAATTTCATAGGTCCAGGGGAGAAAGGATCTGGTCGACGGCGGCGAGGGCGGAGCGGAGCGCGAGCCCGGCCCCGGAGCCCAGCTCCGGCCGGGTGGCGCCCAGCACCGAACCGACGGCGTAGAGATTGCCCAGCGGCTGCCCGTCCCGCAGGGGATGGAGCGCCGCGTCCGTCTCCACGCCGAACGCCATGTAAGGCTGCTCGGCCTGGAAGTCCGCGTCGTACCACTTGCTCCGGTCGGCTTCCTGCCGGACATCCAGCCCGAAGACCGGTTCGTAGACGCGGAAAGGATTGGATTTCAATCCTTTGGAGAAATACCCGCCCGTGGCGAGGATGAAGTGGTCGGCCTCCAGGATGTGGCCGCCGAGGTTGCGCGTGGTGACGTTGCGCACCCGGCCGCCCTCCACGCGGGCCTGCAGGACCTTGTCGCCGGCCAGGTAGGTGCCGCCGAGCGCCTCGTAGCGCCGCTTCAGGAGGCGCTGCGTGCGCGTGCCGGGCACCGACGGGGGGAGCGTCCCCACGAAGATGACGCGGGCCGGAATGCCCGCCCGGATGCGTCCGGGGATGGTCGGATCCTCCAGGCCGAACACCTGGGGCAGGATCACGGCGTCCTCGTCCTTGAGCAGGATGCGGATCTCCTGCACGGCCTTCTCCCAGAACTTGTCCATCGTGCGCGCGATCTGCACCGAGCGCAGCTCGCCGGCGCGCACCCGCATCGACGGGTCCGCGAGGTGTCCCGGCGTGACGATGCGGCAGGCGATGCCCTGGTGGCGCAGCCCGTCCGCGAGGAACGAGGAGAAGAAATCCTGATAGTCCTGGAAATTGACGATCAGCACCTTGCGTGCAAATTTCGGCTGGTCGAGCAGGCTCACGTCGTCCAGCGACAGCGCCGCCGGGCGGAAGGTACCGAGCGGCATCAGCCGCACGCCCGGGCTGTAGTGCAGCGGGATGCCCGCCCGGGCGAACAGGCCTACGATGCGCTCCGGCGCCTCTTCGAGGCTCTCGAAGGAGCCGGAGAAGAAGTGCAGGGCGTTCTGCCCCGTGCTCACGATGGCGGTGCTGCGGCCGGCCTCCTGCAGGCTGATGCCTGCAGTCAGTCCGGCGAGCCCGCCGCCTATGATCACGGTGTCGAATCTCATAAGCCCAGGACGTGTTTATAGACCCACTGCGTGTATTCAGCTTCGCGGAGGGTGTCGCCCCATCCGATGGGGAAATTGCCCTTCCAGCGCTCTGTCATGAAGTTCCGGAGGTCCTTGCGGGCCTTGTCGGTGTCGCCGTGCGCGCGGGCCAGCATGCCCGCCGCGCGGCAGGCGCAGAACCCGCCCTGGCAAGTGCCCATTCCCACGCGCGTGCGGCGCCGCAGGTCCGTGAGCGTGGAGACGTCGAGGCGCTCGATCGCGTTGTCGATCTCGCTCACCGACACCTCCTCGCACTCGCACACCAGCGCCGTGCCGGCGCGGTCGTCGCGCAGCCGGGCCGCGTCCGTGCCCAGGCGCGACGCAGCGGCCTTCTGCGCCGTCGAAGGCGCCTCCCAGATGCGCTGGGCCACCGCCTCGTAGGAACGCTCCTCGGAGCCCGGCAGCGGCGTGGTGGCCGTGGTGCAGGGCTTGTCCACGCCGAGCTTGCGGCACACCAGGTCGGTGGCCCGCTCGGCCATCAGGCGGTAGGTCATCAGCTTGCCGCCCGTGATCGTGATGAATCCTTTCAGTCCGTCCCGCTCCTCGTGGTCCAGGCACACGATGCCGCGCGAGATGCTGCGCCCGGTCGGGTCGTCGTCCGCGCTCACGAGCGGACGCACGCCCGCGAAGGCGCGCAGGATGCGCGTCGAGGCCAGCGAAGGGGCCAGCTTGGCGCCCTCCGTGATGAGCAGGTCCACCTCTTCGGGCGTCACCGCCACGTTGAAGAGGTTCTTGTAGGGGATGCGCGTGGACGTGGTGCCCACGATGCAGACGGTGTCGCCCGGCGCCAGGATGTCGGCGTTGGACGGCATCCGGCAGCGGTTGATCACCATCTGGTTGACGCGGTGCGCGAAGATGAGCAGCGCGCCCTTGGCCGGGTACATCTTGATGTCCACGCCCGCCAGGGCGGCGATGCCGTGGCCCCAGATGCCGGCGGCGTTGACGATGACCGGCGCGAAATAGTCCACCTTCTCGCCCGTCAGGCGGTTGCGCGTGTGCACGCCCACCAGGGCGTCGCCCTCGCGGATGAACCCCGTCACATCCACGTGCAGCCGCACCTGGCCGCCGCGGATCTTGGCGTCCAGCATGTTGGCGGCGCACAGGCGGAACGGGTCCACGGCGCCGTCGGGCACGCGCACGGCGCCCGTCAGGGCCGGGTTGACCGACGGCTCCAGCCGCCGGGCCTGGGCCGGGTCGATGACCTCGGCCCGGATCCCGGCCCGCCGGCAGGCGTCCACGAAAGTCGCCTGGTAGTGCGGGTCGTCTTCGGGGAGGGTGACGAACAGGCCGTCCGTCTCTTCGATGCAATGCGCGGCGATCTGCCGCAGGATCCGGTTCTCCCGGATGCACTCCGCGGCGGACTCCGGGTCGCTCACCGCGTAGCGCGCCCCGGAGTGGAGCATGCCGTGGTTGCGTCCCGTGGCGCCCGTCGCGATGTCGGAGCGCTCGATCAGGAGCGTACGCAGGCCGCGCATCGCACAGTCACGCTGCGTGCCGGCGCCGGTGATGCCGCCGCCGATGATGATTACATCGAACTCCCGGGCATCCATATCAGTATACTATATCTCTTCTTCGGTATGCGTCTTGGGATCCGTGATCTTGCGGACCGGATCGCAGGTCAGGCCGATGCCGAGCTTCTGGAACGTCTTGCGGTCCACTTCGCCCAGCATCACGGTGGAGTGCACCTGGGCGCCGGCCAGCTTGGGAAGCTGGTCCAGGGCCATCTTGCACTTCTCGTCCATCAGGCTCAGGATGGAGATCGTCACCAGGACCTCGTCGGTGTGCAGGCGCGGGTTGTGGCCGTGCAGGTAGTCCACCTTGGTCTTCTGGATCGGGGCGATCATCATCTGCGGGATGAGCTTGACGTTGTGGGGGATGCCGGCCAGGTGCTTGAGCGCGTTGAGCAGGAGCGCGGCGCTCGGGCCGAGCAGGGGAGAGGTCTCCGCCGTGAGGATCGTGCCGTCTTCCAGCTCGATGGCCGCGGTCGCGCCGCCCCGCTTCTCGAGGCGCTCGTGCGCGGCGACGGTGGTCTTGCGGTCGGCGGTGGTGATGCCGGCCTTCTTCATCACGAGGGCCAGCTTGTTGACCTCGGCCTCCGTGGCCTTGCCGTCGGCAAACTGGCACAGGGCGGTGTAGTAGCGGCGGATGATCTCCTGGCGGGAGGCCTCGCGGCACACTTCGTCGTCGCTGATGCAGGAACCGATCATGTTGACGCCCATGTCGGTCGGCGACTTGTAGGGCGACTCCCCGTAGATGTCCTTGAACAGGGCGTTCATCACCGGGAAGATCTCGATGTCGCGGTTATAGTTGACGGCGGTCTCGCCGTAGGCTTCGAGGTGGAACGGGTCGATCATGTTGACATCGTCGAGGTCGGCCGTGGCGGCCTCGTAGGCGATGTTGACCGGGTGGTTGAGCGGCAGGCTCCAGACCGGGAAGGTCTCGAACTTGGCGTAGCCGGCCTTGAGGCCGCGCTTGTTCTCCTGGTAGAGCTGGCTCAGGCAGACGGCCATCTTGCCGGAGCCGGGGCCCGGGGCGGTCACGACCACCAGCGGCTTGGTCGTCTGGACGTAGTCGTTCTTGCCGAACCCTTCGTCGGAGTCGATCAGGGCCACGTTGTGGGGATAGCCTTCGATGGTATAATGGTAATAGACCTTGATGCCCATCCGCTCCAGGCGCTTGCGATAAGCGTCGGCGCTGCTCTGGCCGTTATAGTGGGTGATGACGACGCTGTTGACACTGAAGTCGCGCGCCAGGAACTCGTCCCGCAGGCGCAGCACGTCCACGTCGTAGGTGATGCC
>ONQP01000092.1 GCA_900319975.1 uncultured Bacteroidales bacterium
CGTGATGGAAATCACGTTGGTCGGGATGTAGGCGGACACGTCGCCGGCCTGCGTCTCGATGATCGGCAGGGCCGTCAGCGAGCCGCCGGCCTTGACCTTGCCCTTGAGGCATTCCGGCAGGTCGTTCATCTGCTCGGCGACCTCCTGCTGGTTGATGATCTTGGCCGCGCGCTCCAGCAGACGGGAGTGCAGGTAGAAGACGTCGCCCGGATAGGCCTCGCGGCCGGACGGGCGGCGCAGGATCAGCGACACCTCGCGGTAGGCCACGGCCTGCTTGGAAAGGTCGTCGTAGACGACGAGGGCGTGGCGGCCCGTGTCGCGGAAATATTCGCCGATGGCCGCGCCGGCGAACGGCGCGTAATACTGCAGCGCGGCAGGGTCGGCGGCCGTGGCGGCCACGACGACAGTATAGTCCATCGCACCCTTGGCGCGGAGGGTCTGGACGATGGAAGCTACGGTCGAGCCTTTCTGGCCGACAGCCACGTAGATGCAGTAGACCGGGTTGCCCTTGAGGTACTCGGAGCGCTGGTTGATGATGGTGTCGATCGCGATGGCGGTCTTGCCGGTCTGGCGGTCGCCGATGATCAGCTCGCGCTGGCCGCGGCCGATCGGAATCATCGCGTCGATGGCCTTGAGGCCGGTCTGGAGCGGCTCGGTGACGGGCTCGCGGAAGATGACGCCGGGCGCCTTGCGCTCCAGCGGCATCCGGACGGTCTCGCCCTCCACGGGGCCGAGTCCGTCGAGCGGCGTGCCGATCGGATCGACCACGCGGCCCACGAGGCCCTCGCCCACCGGAATGCCGGCGATGCGGCCGAGCCGGCGGACGTTCATCCCCTCGCCCACCTGGTCGGTGGGGCCGAGGAGGACGGCTCCGACATTGTCCTCTTCGAGGTTCATCACAACGGCCTTCACGCCGCTGTCGAATTCGAGAAGCTCGCCGGCCTCGGCTCCTGCGAGGCCGTAGATGCGGGCCACACCGTCGCTGACGGTCAGGACGTGGCCGACTTCTTCGTAGTGGAGCGAGTTGTCGATTCCGCGGAGCTGGTCCAGCAGGAGATCCGAGATCTCGCTCGCCTTGATTGTATTTTGCGCCATTATACGATTCTGTTGTTTGAGATGACGAATTGCCGGCGGATGGTCTCGATCTGGCGGCGGACGCTGGCGTCCAGCAGATAGTCGTCCACCTCCAGCGTGAAGCCGCCGAGCAGGTCGGGATTCACGTCCGATTCGATCAGGACATCACCGCCGAACTGTTTCTCCAGGACGGTGCGGAGCTTCTGCTCCAGCTCCGGCGACGGGACGGCGGTGGTCAGCCGGGCCATCCGGATGCCGCGGGAGCGGTAGTACATCGCGATGAAACTGCGGAAGATGAAGCGTACGTCCTCGAGACGGCCGTTTTTGACCAGCAGACGGGTCAGACGCTCCAGCTCGGGTTCGAGCTTGCCGGGACGCTCCCCGGGATGGCGGAGCAGCTGGCGCACCTGGGCGCACACGCGCTCCCCGCCGCCCGTCTCCTCCGTGTAGCGGAGCAGGGCGGTGGCATACCGAGAGGCTATGATTCCCGTATTCATCCTACCGTCAGTTGGGGATCTGCGCCTGCGCGGCCTCGTCGACCATCCGGTCGATCAGGCCCTGCTGGCCCGCATCCCCTTCGAGATCTTTGCGTACGATCTTTTCCGCCACTTCCACCGAGATCATCGCCACCTGGCGGCGGATGTCGCGGATGGCGCTTTCGCGCTCCGCGGCGATCTCCACCTTGGCGTGGTCGAGCAGTTTGGCAGCCTCAGCGGCGGCTTCCTCCTTCGCTTGCGCAATGATGCGCTCGCGCGACTCGGACGCCTCCTTGAGGATGCGGCTCTGCTCCAGGCGGGTCTCCTCGATCATCCTGGCCTGCTCCTCGGCCAGGCCCGCCAGACGCGCCTGGGCCTCATCTGCGGCCTTGAGCGAGTCGGCGATATGGTCGGAGCGGGTCTGGACGGCCTTCGTGATGACCGGGAATCCGAACTTCGCAAGGAGGAAGAACACGATCCCGAAGATCACGACCATCCAGAAGAGGAGGCCGAAATCCGGTGTAATCAGCGACATAAGCGATTAGTTGGACGTGATGGCAAGCAGACAGACGAGCACGCCGAAGAGGCAGACGCCTTCGATGAGCGCACCGATGATGATGGCCGTGGTACGCAGACCGCCGGCGATCTCCGGCTGGCGGGCGGAAGCCTCCATCGTGGACTGAGCGAGTTTGCCGATACCGACAGCGGCCGCGATGGCCACGATGCCGGCTCCGATGGCGCCGCCGAACTTGGCGAGCGCAGCTGCTTGAAGAATAGTTCCTAACATGACTGTATACGTTTTAGTTGGTTTCGTGTTCGGGTTGCGGATGCGCCAGGCCGATGAAGACGGCCGAGAGCATCGTGAAAACATAGGCCTGGATGAATGCGACCAGCAGTTCCAGGCAGTCCAGGAAGACGCCGAAGAGCGCCGCGATGACGGTCAGCGAACCGTTCAGCACGGGCCCGAGGGCGACCGACAGGAAGATCAGCGCGATCACACTCAGGAGCATGATGTGCCCCGCAAGGATGTTCGCAAAGAGTCGGATCATCAGCGAGAAGGGCTTGGTGAACAGGCCCAGGATCTCGATGAGCGGCATGATGGGGATGGCCTTCAGGAAGAGCGGCACGTCCGGCCAGAGGACTTCTTTCCAGTAGTGCTTGCTTCCGAAGAGGTTGACCATCAGGAAGGTAAAAATCGCCAGGACAGCCGTCACGGCGATGTTGCCCGTGATGTTGGCGCCGCCCGGGAACACCGGGACGATGCCCATCAGGTTGTTGATCAGGATGAAGAAGAAGGCCGTCAGCAGATAAGGCGAAAAGCGCTTGTATTCCGGCCCGACGGCGTCTTTGATGACGTCCTGCTCGATCATCACGATCACGGGCTCCAGCAGGGCCGCGAGGCCCGTGGGCTTCTCTTTCAGGACATCATGTTTCTTGTACCAGCGGGCGCAGAGCAGGATCAGCAGCACCAGCAGGACGCTGTCGATCATCAGGCCCAGGACGTTCTTGGTAATGGAGAGGTCGAGCGGGCGCACACCCGTCTGCGCGTTCACGAGTTTGCCGTCTTCATTGAGCGTGTAACCGTGCTCCGCCGCATGATGGAGGGTAAAGACATGGATGCCGTCCTCAATGACGATGCAGGGCAGCATCAGCGCGATTTCCTTGCCGTTGATGGTAGTGATGTGCCATTCGTAGGCGTCGCCGACATGACCGAACAGGTAGGCGTTCATGTCCAGGCTCTCCGCCTTGACGCCGCCGTCTTCCCCGACCGGGTCGGGGGTCTGGGCCAGCGCAAGCGTCGGCAGCAGCAGGAGCAATATGAGCAACCATTTTCTCATGCCGTCTCCGCGCAAACCGTGATTTCGTTGTCCTTGACCTTGACCACGCCGCCGCGCACCGCAAAGCGCTGCTCCTGCGGGCCTGCCACGATGCGCACGTCTCCCGCGCTGAGCGCGGAAATGATGGGGGCGTGGCCCGGCAGGACTTCGAACGGGCTCAGCGAGCCCGGGAGGAAGACTGCCGTCGCCGCCCCTTCGAAGAGGGCGCCTTCGGGGGTGAGGATGCGTATGGTCAACGTCTTGTCTGCCATATCTTTATTGCTTGGCCTGGGCCAGCAGGGCTTCGCCCTTCTTGATCGCGTCTTCGATGGTGCCGACGTTCAGGAACGCCTGCTCGGGGAGGTAGTCCACCTCGCCGTCGAGGATCATCTTGAAGCCTTTGACCGTGTCGTCAATGTCCACCATCACGCCCGGGCAGCCGGTGAAGGCGGCGGCCACGGCGAACGGCTGGCTGAGGAAGCGCTGCACGCGGCGGGCGCGGTTGACGGTCACCTTGTCCTCGTCGGAGAGTTCGTCCATGCCGAGGATGGCGATAATGTCCTGAAGTTCGTTGTATTTCTGCAGGATCTGCTTGACGCGCTGCGCGGTCTCGTAGTGGTCCTGCCCGACGATGTTGGGGTCGAGGATGCGGGAGGTGGATTCCAGCGGGTCCACGGCCGGGTAGATGCCCAGCGTGGCGATCTTGCGGCTGAGCACCGTGGTGGCGTCGAGGTGGCTGAAGGTCGTGGCCGGGGCCGGGTCGGTGAGGTCGTCGGCCGGCACGTACACCGCCTGGACGGAGGTGATGGAGCCGTTCTTGGTGGAGGTGATGCGTTCCTGCATCTGACCCATCTCCGTGGCCAGCGTCGGCTGGTAACCCACGGCGGAAGGCATGCGGCCCAGCAGGGCGGAGACTTCGGAACCGGCCTGCGTGAAACGGAAGATGTTGTCGATGAAGAAGAGGATGTCCTTGGGGCCGTCGGCGCTGCCGCTGTCGCGGAAGGATTCCGCGAGGGTCAGGCCGCTCAGGGCCACGGAGCTACGCGCTCCCGGCGGCTCGTTCATCTGGCCGAAGACCATCGCGACCTGCGACTTCTCGAGGGCGTCGCGGTCGACCTTGGAGAGGTCCCAGTGGCCTTCTTCCATCGATTTGGAGAATTCTTCTCCATATTTGATGACGTCGGATTCGATCATCTCGCGCAGCAGGTCGTTGCCCTCGCGGGTACGCTCGCCCACGCCGGCGAAGACGGAGAATCCGTTGTGTTTCTTGGCGATGTTGTTGATGAGTTCCTTGATCAGCACGGTCTTGCCCACGCCGGCGCCGCCGAAGAGGCCGATCTTGCCGCCCTTCAGATAGGGCTCGAGGAGGTCGATGACCTTGATGCCGGTATAGAGCACCTCCTGGGAGGTGGTCAGGTCTTCGAATTTCGGGGGTTCGCGGTGGATCGGAAGGGCGCCTTCGCGCTGCAGCTCGCCCAGACCGTCGATCGTCTCGCCGGTGACGTTCATCACGCGGCCGCGGATCTGGCCGCCGACCGGCATGGCGATCGGGGTGCCGAGGCACTCGGCCTCGAGACCGCGCTTCAAACCGTCGGTCGAATCCATTGCGACGCAACGGACCGTGTCTTCACCTATGTGCTGCTGGACTTCGATGATGAGTTGCCGACCATTCGGGCGGATTACTTTGAGAGCATCGTGGATGGCGGGGAGAGATTTCTCCTGCTGGAGGCTCTTCAGATCGAAGTGAACGTCCACTACTGGACCGATTATCTGGGAGATACGTCCCTTAAGCGCTGACATCATAGGCTGGGTTAATGATTCTGGGCGCGAAGTTACTAAAAAAACTTCAAAACTAAAGAACGCAATTCCGCACATTTGCGGGTATTTTTCCGCTATTATCGACTCGGAGGCGAAGCCGACAGAGGGGGCGTCCGATGGAGGGCGCAGCCCGTAACGAAAGAAGCCCGACTGACGTATGTCAATCGGGCTTCCGAAAAGCGGCAGCGGCCTACTCTCCCACCTGGTGGGGCAGTACCATCGGCGCTGGTGCGTTTAACTTCTCTGTTCGGGATGGGAAGAGGTGGTTC
>ONQP01000094.1 GCA_900319975.1 uncultured Bacteroidales bacterium
TAAATTCCTTTTCAAACCTGGGAAGGGCATACTCCCCCTTGTCACCCTGCCTGCAAGAGACTGCAAATGAACAGCAAAGGAGTGACAGCGTCAAGAAGAAAGCGTCGATGTTTTTCATAATGATTTGCAATTGCTTTTACAAGTTAGGCAATTAAAATGTAATTCGGAAAGAAACGGACAACGGCACCCCAAAGTTTGGCGAAATTGCGAAACGAATTGACACATAATGCAAAGGGACCGGCGGATATGCCGGTCCCTATGTAATATCGGACAGGAATGTAACTAGACCGTGCCCTGCTCGAGCATCGCCTGGGCGACCTTCATGAAGCCGGCGATGTTGGCGCCCTTGACGTAGTCCACGGTGCCGTCCGGCTGGGTGCCGAACTTGACGCACTGCTCGTGGATGGACTTCATGATGAAGTGCAGCTTCTCGTCGACCTCCTTGCCGCTCCAGCTGATGTGCTCGGCGTTCTGGGTCATCTCCAGGCCGGAGGTGGCCACGCCGCCGGCGTTGACCGCCTTGCCCGGCGCGAAGAGGATGCCGTTGTGCTGGAAGAAGTGGATGGCGCCCGGCTGGCAGCCCATGTTGGACACCTCGCAGCAGCACCAGCAGCCGTTGGCCTTCAGCTCCTTGGCGTCGTCCTCGGAGAGCTCGTTCTGGAAGGCGCACGGCAGCGCGATGTCGCACTTGACGCTCCAGGCCTTCTTGCCGGCCGTGAAGCGGGCCTTGTCCGGGAAGCGGGTCGCCATGTCCTCCACGCGGTCGCGGTTGGACGCGCGCATCACGAGCATGTAGTCGATCATCTCCTTCGTGATGCCGTCCGGCATCTCGCAGACGCCGTCCGGGCCGGAGATGGCCACGACCTTGGCGCCCAGCTCGAGGGCCTTGATGCAGGCGCCCCAGGCCACGTTGCCGAAGCCGGAGACCGCCACCTTGCAGCCCTGGATGTCCTTGCCCGCGTGGTGCAGCAGGTTCTGGGTGAAATAGAGCGCGCCGAAGCCGGTCGCCTCCGGACGGAGGATCGAGCCGCCCCAGGTGGCGCCCTTGCCCGTCAGCACACCGGTATTGTACTCGCGGGCGAGTTTCTTGTACATGCCGTAGAGGTAGCCGATCTCGCGGCCGCCCACGCCCACGTCGCCCGCCGGGATGTCCTGGTCGGGGCCGATGCACTGCCAGAGCTCCAGCATGAAGGCCTGGCAGAAACGCATGATCTCCTCGTCGGTCTTGCCCTTGGGATCGAAGTCGCTGCCGCCCTTGGCGCCGCCCATCGGGAGGGTCGTCAGGGCGTTCTTGAACGTCTGTTCGAAGCCCAGGAACTTGAGCATCGAAGGCGTCACGGCGCGGTGGAAGCGCAGGCCGCCCTTGTAGGGGCCGATGGCGCTGTTGAACTGAATGCGGTATCCTGTGTTGGTCTGCACCTCACCCTTGTCGTCCACCCACGTGACGCGGAAGGTGAAGATGCGGTCCGGCTCGACCATCCTCTCGACGATCTTCGCCTTTTCGAACTCGGGATGCTGGTTATACACTTCCTCGATGGATTCGAGAACCTCCTGTACCGCCTGGAGATATTCACTCTCGCCGGGATACTTGGCCTGGAGACGGGCCATAATGTCTTTCGTCTTCATTATGACAGTTTTAGTGTATGTAGTGTATTGGTTATTTCACTTCCCAGGTGGAGCCGCTGTGCAGCAGCTCGTCCACGCTGTGGATCTTTGATTTTGCCATCACGTCCTTGACCTGATCGCGGACGCCGTCGTCGTAGGTGATGTCCTTGACGTCGCGGATCACGCCGAGGGCCACCGGATAGTCCGGGCCCTTCATGTCGGCCAGCGCCATGTGGATGCCGATGTTGTCGGTGTGGGCGTCGTGGACGAGGATGTCCTCCTCGGTGAAGCCGCCCTCGCCGATGTGCACGGCACGGATCTTCTTGCCGTCGTAGATCAGGCCGCGGTCGCGGTCCTTGCCGAAGATCATCTTCTCGCCGTGGCGCAGCACGATCGTGTGGTCGGCCTTGACGGCCGGATCCGACAGCTCCTTGTGCGCGCCGTCGTTGAAGATGACGCAGTTGGTCAGCATCTCCATCACCGAGCAGCCGTCATGCAGGGCGGCGGCGGTCATGATCTCCTCGTTGAGCTTGAGCTCCACGTCCAGCGAACGGGCGAAGAAGGTGCCCTTGGCGCCCAGCACGAGCGAGCCCGGGTTGAACGGGTGCTCGACCGTGCCGTAAGGCGAGGTCTTGGTGATCGCGCCGAACTTGGAGGTCGGCGAATACTGCCCCTTCGTCAGGCCGTAGATGCGGTTGTTGAAGAGGATGATGTTGATGTCGATGTTGCGCCGGATGGCGTGGATGAAATGGTTGCCGCCGATGGCGAGGGCGTCGCCGTCGCCGCAGGCCTGCCACACCGTCAGCCAGGGGTTCGCCACCTTGATGCCGGTGGAGACCGCCGTGGCGCGGCCGTGGATGCTGTGGAACCCGTAGGTGTCCATATAGTAAGGAAGCCGGGAGGAGCAGCCGATGCCGGACACCACCACGTAGCGTTCCTTGTCATAGTTGAGCGCCTGGCTTACCTTCGGGAGGGCCCGCTGCAGCGCCGCCAGCACGGCGTGGTCGCCGCAGCCCGGGCACCAGCGGACTTCCTGGTCGCTCTTGAAATCTTTGAAAGTCAGTGTTGCCATAATCTACATCTCCTTCTGGATGGCCGCGACGAGCTCGCTCACGAGGAACGGCTGGCCCTGGACCTTGTTGAACTTCTCGATCCGCCGGCCCGGGAACTGCGCCCGCAGGTAGTCGGCGAACTGACCGCTGTTGAGCTCGCACACGAGGATCTTCTCGAAATGGGAGAAGACCTCTTCCGTGTTGGCAGGCAGCGGGTTGATGTAGTCGAAATGCACGTAGGACACGTCCCCGATCTCGCGCACGGCGGAAAGGATGTGGCCGTAGGTACCGCCCCAGCCGACCACCAGCAGCTTGCCGGCGGCGGGGCCGTTGAGCAGCTCCAGCGCCGGGATGTCGCGGGCGATGCGCGCCACCTTCTCGGCGCGCTCCGCGACCATCATGGCGTGGTTGGCGGGATCGGTGGACAGCACGCCGGCGTGGTTCTTCTCCAGGCCGCCGACGCGGTGCTCGAAACCCTTCTGGCCCGGCAGGGCCCACTGGCGCACGAGCGTCTCGGGATCGCGCTCGAAAGGTTTGAACCGCTCCCCTTCCGGCAGCACGCCGCGCACGAAGGGGGGCTTGATCTCGGGATAATCCGCCATCGCGGGAATGCGCCAGGGCTCAGAGCCGTTGCCCAGGAAGCCCTCGGAGAGCAGCAGGACCGGGGTCATGTGCTCCAGGGCGATCTTGGCGGCCTGGAAGGCGGCGTCGAAGCAATGCGCGGGCGAATGGGCGGCCACGACGGCCATCGGGCATTCGCCGTTGCGCCCGTAGAGGGCCTGGTTGAGGTCGGACTGCTCCGTCTTGGTGGGCAGGCCGGTGGACGGGCCGCCGCGCTGGACGTCCACGACGACCAGCGGCAGCTCGGCCATCACGGCGAGGCCCATCGCCTCGGACTTCAGCGAGAGGCCCGGGCCGGAGGTCGTGGTCACCGCCAGGCTGCCGGCGTAGGCGGCGCCGATGGCGGTGCAGATGCCCGCGATCTCGTCCTCTGCCTGGAGCGTCTTGGCACCCAGGCTCTTATGGAGCGCCAGCTCCTCCAGGATGGCGGTGGCCGGCGTGATCGGATAGGAGCCGCAGAAGAGCGACAGACCCGATTTTTCGGACGCGGCGAGCAGGCCCCAGGCCGTGGCCTGGTTGCCCGTGATGTTGCGGTAGGTGCCCTTCTCGAGATGTTCCGCAGGCGCGACCGTATAGGTGTTGGGAATCGCCTGGATGTTGGCGGCGTAGTTGAAACCGTCGTTGAGGACTTTCTTATTGGGGGCGATCACCTCGGGGTGCTTCTTGGAGAACTTCTTCTCCAGGTACTGGTAGATGTATTCCAGCGGCCGGCTGTAGATGTAGCAGGCCATGCCCAGGGTGAACATGTTCTTGCATTTCAGGATGGCCTTCGGATCCATTCCGCTGTCCTTGAGGCTTTCGCGGGTCAGCGTCGTGATCGGGGCGACGATGAGCGTGCGGTCCTCGACACCGAGCTCCACGAAGGGATTGTCGGTGGTGAAGCCCGCCTTCTTCATGCCCGCGTCGTCGAACGCATCCTCGTCCACGAGGATCATCGCGTGGCGCTTGCACCATTTGGCGTTCGCCTTGAGGGCCGCAGGATTCATCACGACCAGCAGGTCGCAGAAATCGCCCGGCGTGGAGACCTTTTCGTTGCCGATATGGACTTGGAAACCGGACACGCCCGAGACGGTCCCGTGCGGGGCGCGGATCTCGGCAGGATAGTCCGGAAAGGTAGAGAGGCCATTGCCATAGATGGCTGACATATCCGCAAAAAGAGACCCGGTGAGCTGCATGCCGTCACCCGAATCTCCTGCGAATCTGATTACAACATCTTTGGCGTCAATGACTTTGTGTTGCATCATTATGTTTAGTGTGGTTAATTGTGGTTCAGGTCAGAAGTTTCAAGGCCGGCCGTCAGCGACGGCCGGCCTCAAAGATTGTCCCGCTTACTGCTGGAGCGCTGCCTGCTGGGCCTGGAGCTCCGCCTGGAGGGACTCGAGGGTCCGGTCGGCCGGGATGCCGAGGGCCTTGCGGGCCTCAGGGGTGATGTCGACGCTCTGGGTGGGGTCGACATACAGGAAGTTGCCCTGGTCCTGCACATAGATGTAACCGGCGGCCTTGGCGATCGTG
>ONQP01000109.1 GCA_900319975.1 uncultured Bacteroidales bacterium
AAGTTCGGCTGGCCGGAAGTGACGGACATCCACCAGCTCATCTATAACTGGGCGACCACCCGGCATTCCGCCAGCGTGGACCCGCTCACCCCGGAGGAAATCGCGCGCCTTCGGTCGTATCTGATCGAGAAGGAAACCGTCGGCGTCCTCACCGAGCCGACGCCCGCGACCACGAACCAGCCCGGTCAGACGTTCCCGAAGGTCAATCCGGACCTGACGGCCGTTTTCCGCAACAACTATCCCGAGGCCCAGTCCGTCGCCGTGAACGTGGGCGGCAAGAACTATCCGATGGTGAAGGGTGCGGACGGCGTTTGGGAAGCCAAGACGGAACCCCTCGTGCCCGGTTTCCACTATTACACGCTGAATGTGGACGGGAAGCGGGTTTCCGACCCGAACAGCCGGCTGTTCTTCGGCTCGGGCTTCTGGTCCAGCGGCATCGAGATTCCCGAAGCGGGGGTGGACTATTACCTGGAGAAGGACGTCCCGCACGGGGAGATCCGCATCGAAAAATACAACTCCGCCCTGACGGGGGCGGAGCGCACCTGCTATGTCTATCTGCCGCCGCAGTACGCGTCCGAGCCGGCGCGCCGCTTCCCGGTGCTGTACCTGATGCACGGGGCCGGCGAGGATGAGACCGGCTGGGCCACCCAGGGCATGATGCGCGACATCATGGACAACCTCATCGCGGAAGGGGCTTGCGAGCCGATGATCATCGTCTGCGAACACGCCGTGGCGACGCTCGCCGGCGCCCAGCCCGCAGGCGGCTTCAACCTGTTCAATTTCGACGCCTTCGAGAAAGTGACCATCGAGGAGACGGTCCCGACCTTCGACGCCCGCTTCCGCACGCTCACGGACCGCGACCATCGCGCCATCTGCGGTCTGTCGCTGGGCGGTTTCCAGGCCTATACCATCGGCCTGGACCATCCGGAACTGTTCGGCTGGATCGGCGGCTTCAGCGGCTCCGGCCGCGGCCCGGGCGACCGCCGCGACGCCGAGATGTATCCGCAGTCCCTGAACGAGGACTACCACCTGCTGTACATCAGCATCGGCACGGACGAACCCGCCCAGATGTACGCCGGCATCCGCGACCTGCACCTCGCCCTGGACAAGCTGGGCGTCAAGCATTTCTACTACGAGTCCCCGGGCACGGGCCACGAATGGCTCACCTGGCGCCGCTCCCTCCACCAGTTCGCCCCGATGCTGTTCCGGTAGGGGAGGAGACTACCTGCTCTCCAGCAGGGAGCGCAGGTAGTCGATGTCGAAATACTTCGAGTAATCCTTGACCATCAGGGAGTTCTCTTCGGAGAGCTTCACCTCGACCCTCCCTTCGTTGTCGATCGGGATGTCCGGGGTGACGCCGCTGTCGATGTTGTCGCCGTCCAGTGAGTTCAGCCGGGCGCGGAAGGAGGAAATCTGGAAGCAGAAGCCGTCGGCCGTGCACATGGCCTGGATGGCGCAGGCGCCGCCGCCCGAGGTCGCGCCCAGCACGGGGACGCCGTTGTCCTTGAGGATGGACGGGAACAGGTTGCCGCAGGAGAAGGACATGCCGGACGTGAGGACGGCGAAGTTGAGGTCGTAGTGGACATCCTGGTCCGCCGCGTCGAACACGCCGTTGAAATTGCGGTCCACCTCGTACTCCACGATCGACCGCTGGCCGGTGAGGCTGTTGTCCTGGCTGATGTAGCTCTTGTCCAGGATGAGGGAGGTCATCGCCAGGACGATGTCCGCGGAGCCGCCGCCGTTGGCGGTGATGTCGATGACGAAGTTCTTCACCTCGGGATCGGCCGCGGCCTTCTTCAGCGCGTCCAGGAAGATGACCATGTCGTCGTTCGGCGCGTTTTCGACCGTGGGCATCGGGCCGGTGCCGGCATAATAGTCCTTCCAGGCCTTTTCATTTCTTTCGTTGAACGAATCGAACACGCAGACGGCCGTATCGCCCTTCTTGACGTAAGTCACGCCCTCGCCATAGACCTTCGGGCGCAGCGCCTCGACGGCCTGGCCGTCCGCCACCATTGCCCGCATTTCCATGACGGCGGACATCACCATCGCCATGACACCCTGGTTCGCCATCAAGCCCGCCTGGTATTCCTTGTACAATTCAGGATGGTCCGTGATCTTTCCGAGGGCGGAGGAGATGTCCATGGCGGTGTGGCCGTCGAAGTAGACGCCCGTCAGGCCGACCATCCCCAGCATGTAGTCGGAGAATTTTTCCGAGAGCAGGAGCTTCTTGATGGCGGGACCGCTCTCGATATCCTCTTCGAGGGCCTTGTCCAGTCCCTTGGCCTTGAGCGCGTCATTGTACTTGATCCGGCCGGGATAGCCGTAGAAGTGGTCCATCGCGAAGCACAGCTCCTTGTAGTTGAAGTCCGTCAGGTCGGCCGGGCGGATGGTCCGGGCCACGAGGGGCTTGTTGTAGTCGGGGTCGATCTTCTCGAGGCCCACTTCATTGAGCGACAGGTTGGCCACCACCTTCTCGCCGTTGAAACCGGCGTGGTGGTAGTAGAGGTCCGTGTACATGTCCGCAAGCGTGGCAAAGGGGAAGTAGACCGCGCCCTTTCCGTCGGCGTGGAGGTCGATTCCATAGGCACCCATATCGAGCGTCGTGGTCGCCTTGAGCGGGAAGTAGGAGACCTTCTTGTAGCGGACGAACGGCATGCCGTCATAATAGACATTGGCCATGCCGGGCTGCAGGAGGCCCATCTGGTTCGTGAACGCCTCGAAGCCGTCGGTCACGAACACGTCGTCGTTGATGTTGACGGTCGCCGTCGCGTCTGCGTTGGTCAGGGTGTACTGACCCGCGCCGGTGTGCGTGACGGTCATCGTGGAGCCGGGCAGGACGATGGACTGGAAGTCCGCCGCCGAGATGTAGGCGACATTCGGCATGCTGTCATAGAAGCGGAGCGTCACCTGCCCGTCCGGGGCGATCT
>ONQP01000096.1 GCA_900319975.1 uncultured Bacteroidales bacterium
GCAGTTCTCCTACACCACCCCGATGCAGGTTCCCCGTCTGCTCAAGATCACCATCAACGAAGGTGTGGGCGACGCCACCCAGGACAAGAAGATTGTCGAGGAGGCCGCCGAGGAACTCTCCATCATCACTGGCCAGAAGGCCATCATCACGATGTCCAAGAAGGACGTCTCCAACTTCAAGCTCCGCCGCGGTATGCCTATCGGCACGAAGGTCACCCTGCGCGACGTCAAGATGTATGAGTTCCTCGAGAAGCTCATCCGCGTCGCTCTCCCTCGTATCCGCGACTTCAACGGCGTCGCCGAGAACATGGACGGTCAGGGCAACTACACCCTCGGTCTCAAGGAGCAGATCATCTTCCCGGAGATCGACATCGACAAGAACCCGCGCATCCACGGCCTGGAGATCACTTTCGTGACCACCGCCCGCACGGACGAGGAGTGCCACGCGCTGCTCGCTGCATTCGGTCTGCCTTTCAAGAAACATAACAAATAAGATACTATGGCAAAAGAATCAATGAAAGCCCGCGAGGTAAAACGCGCGAAAATGGTTGAGAAGTATGCCGAGAAGAGAAAGGCCCTCAAGGAGGCCGGCGACTGGGCTGCGCTCGACAAGCTCCCCAAGAACTCCTCTTCCGTCCGTCTGCACAACCGCTGCTCTCTGACCGGCCGTCCCAAGGGCTTTATGAGAGCTTTCGGCATCAGCCGTATCCAGTTCCGCGAGATGGCCAGCAACGGCCTCATCCCGGGTGTCAAGAAGGCAAGTTGGTAAAAAATTAAAAGAAGAAACAATATGACTGATCCGATCGCAGATTATCTCACCAGGATCCGTAACGCCTATATGGCCGGCAAGAAGGTCGTGGAAGTGCCTTCCTCCAAGATGAAGGTCGCCATCACCCAGATCCTGTGCGAGAAGGGCTATATCCTCAGCTACAAGGTAGTCGAGGGCACCCCTTACAATACCATCAAAATCGCTCTGAAGTACCACCCGCAGACCAAGATGGCCGCTATCAAGCAGATTGAGCGCGTGTCCTCTCCGGGTCTCCGCAAGTACACCGGCGTCGACGACATGCCCCGCGTCCTGAACGGCCTCGGCATCGCCATCCTCTCCACCCCGAAGGGCGTCATCACCGACAAGGAAGCCAAGGAGCTTGGCGTCGGCGGTGAGGTTATTTGCTACGTTTATTAATCTAATAAAGAGTATTTAATAATGTCACGAATTGGTAAATTGCCTGTAAGCCTTCCGACCGGCGTGAGCGTGGAGCTCCTCGACGGCAACGTGCTGAAGGTTAAAGGACCTCATGGTGAGCTGTCCCAGAAGATTGATGCGGACATCAAGGTCACCATCGAGGACAATCAGATCAAGTTCGAGCGTCCCACCGACCAGCCCCGTCACCGCTCGATGCACGGTCTCTACCGTGCCCTGGTGCACAACATGGTCGTCGGCGTGTCCGAGCAGTTCACTACCCAGCAGGAGCTGGTGGGTGTCGGTTACCGTGTGTCCGTCGCTGGACAGCTGCTTACCTTCGCCCTCGGCTACTCCCACGAAATCCAGCTGATGCTTCCGAAGGAAGTCACCGCCGAGGTGCCCGACGTCAAGAAGGGCGAGAACCCGAAGCTCGTGCTGAAGAGCTGCGACAAGCAGCTTCTTGGCCAGGTGGCTGCCAAGGTCCGTTCTTTCCGCAAGCCTGAGCCGTACAAGGGCAAAGGTATCAAGTTCGTTGGCGAGACCCTTCGCCGTAAGGCCGGTAAGACCGCCGCAGCTAAATAATAGGAGGATAGAATTATGGCACTCAGTAGAATTGAAAGAAGAAGAAGGATTCACTTCCGCATACGCAAGCACGTCAACGGCACTGCCGAGAAGCCCCGCATGGTCGTCTTCCGCAGCAACAAGGAGATTTACGTGCAGGTGGTTGATGATGAGCAGGGCAAGACCCTTTGCGCTGCTGCTTCCAACGATAAGGAGCTTGTCGCCCAGTGCAAAGGCAAGTCCGGCATCGAAGCTGCTGCCGTGGTCGGCAAGGCCATCGCGGAGCGCTGTCTCGCAAAAGGTATCACCAAGATCTGCTTCGACCGCGGTGGCTACCTTTTCCACGGTAGAGTTAAAAGTTTGGCAGATGCTGCCCGTGAAGGCGGCCTCGTATTCTAAGAGTTAAGACTATGGCAAATACTAATGTTAAGAGAGTAAAGACTTCTGACCTTGAGCTCAAGGACAGACTGGTCGCCATCCAGCGCGTCACCAAGGTGACCAAGGGTGGCCGTCACTTCCGCTTTGCTGCCATCGTCGTCGTCGGTGACGAGAACGGTGTCGTAGGCTATGGTCTTGGCAAGGCAAACGAAGTTACCGCCGCGATCGCGAAGGGTGTGGAGGATGCAAAGAAGAATCTCGTGAAGATTCCGGTCATCAACACCACCATCCCGCACGAGCAGGAGGCGAAATTCGGTGGCTCCCGCGTGTTCATGAAGCCCGCAGCGCCCGGTACCGGTGTCAAGGCCGGTGGTGCTATGCGTGCCGTGTTCGAGTCCGTCGGCGTGCAGAACGTCCTCGCGAAGTCCAAGGGTTCTTCCAACCCTCACAACCTCGTGAAGGCTACCGTCTACGCACTCACCCAGATGCGTGACGCCTATACCGTCGCCGGTCTGCGTGGCGTTCCCATGTCCAAGGTTTTCAACGGCTAATGGAGGACACGACTATGGCAAAGTACAGAATTACCCAGATTATCAGCAGCAACGGTGAGACCAAGCGCCAGAAGGACAACCTTCGTTGCCTCGGTGTCCGCCGCATGCACAAGACCGTGGAGGTGGAGAAGACCCCGATCACCGAGGGTCAGGTCGCCAAGATCGCTCACCTCTGCAAAGTTGAAGTTATTGACTAAAGGAGGACCTAGAGATGAAACTCAATAATTTGACACCTGCTACGGGTTCTACCCATACCAGCAAGAGACTCGGCCGCGGACAGGGTTCCGGCAAGGGTGGCACCGCCACCCGCGGTACCAAGGGCGCCCAGGCCCGTGCCGGTTACGAGCACAAGATCGGCTTTGAGGGTGGCCAGATGCCTATCCAGCGCCGTCTGCCCAAGTTCGGCTTCAAGAACCCGACCCGCGTCGAGTACAAGGCCATCAATGTCGCTGACATCGAGGCCCTCGTCGCCGCTACCGGTCTGAAGGAGCTTGGTATCGCCGAGATCGTTTCCGCCGGTCTGGCCGGTAAGAACGACCTCGTGAAGGTGCTTGGCAACGGCGAAATCAAGGCTGCGGTCAACGTGACCGCCCATGGTTTCTCCAAGTCCGCTATCGCCAAAATCGAAGCCGCCGGTGGCAAGGCGGTTGTAATTGAATAGCCATGAAGAAGTTTATCGAGACTATCAAGAACATCTTCAAGATCGAGGAGCTTCGCAAGAGACTCGTCTACACGTTCGTGCTGATCCTGATCTATCGTTTCGGCTGTTTCGTGGTGCTTCCGGGCATTGACGCGTCCATGCTTGCCGGCCTCCGGGACTCGTCCAGTGAGGGCCTTGTGGGCCTCCTGGACATGTTCTCCGGCGGCGCTTTCGGCAACGCTTCGATCTTCGCGCTGGGTGTGATGCCGTACATCTCGGCATCCATCGTCATCCAGCTGCTGGGCGTCTTCGTGCCGTATTTCCGCAAACTCCAGATGGAGGGCGAGAGCGGCCGCAAGAAGATGAACCAGATGACCCGCTGGCTGACCGTCCTCATCATCTGCATCCAGGGTCCGTTCTACATGGCCAACGTGCATCAGCAGATTCCTGATGTCGCGTTCGTGGCCGTGAACCAGCTTGGCTGGAGCCCCTTCATGTTCAACTTCGTTTCCACCCTCATCCTGATGGCCGGTTCGATGTTCGTGATGTGGCTCGGTGAGCGGATTACAGACCGCGGTATCGGCAACGGTATCTCCCTGATCATCATGATCGGTATCGTGGCCCGTCTCCCTTACGCCCTGACCGCCGAGATCCAGGAGAAGCTGGCCGCCAACAACGGTGGTCTGATCCTCCTGATTGTCGAGATCATTGTCTGGCTGTTCGTGGTCATGGCCGCCGTCGCACTGGTTCAGGCCGTGCGCCGCGGCCCGGTACAGTATGCCAAGCGTGTGATCGGCAACCGGCAGTACGGCGGAGTCCGCCAGTACATCCCGCTCAAGATCAACGCTGCGGGCGTGATGCCTATCATCTTCGCCCAGGCTATGATGCTCCTGCCGCTCATCTTCTCCAAGTTCGACGCTACCCGTGGACTTGCCGCGACGCTGGGCAACACCCGGGGCATCCTGTACAACGTTATTTTCTTCATCCTGATCGTGGTCTTCACGTACTTCTACACCGCCGTTACCGTCAACCCGACGATGATGGCCGAGAGTATGAAGCGGGACGGAGGATTCATTCCCGGCGTGAAACCCGGCAAGAAGACCGTGGAGTACCTGGACACCATCATGTCCAGAGTCACCTTCCCCGGTTCCATCTTCCTGGGCGTCATCGCCATCCTCCCTGCATTTGCAATGGTTCTTGGCGTCTCCACGGCCTTCGCAAGCTTCTTCGGCGGCACTTCGCTGCTGATCCTTGTGGGCGTGGTCCTCGACACGCTGCAGCAGGTGGAAAGTTATTTGCTGATGCGCCACTACGACGGTCTGATGAAGACCGGCCGGCTCAGCGGGCGCTCAGGTATGTAGTTCTTTGATTTTAAT